>JANXQL010000032.1 GCA_025356815.1 Pseudomonadota bacterium | reverse complement strand
GCCTGAAGCCGACCTCGCGCGCCAGGTACGTCGCGTTCACGACGCTGCGCGATCCCGCCCAGATGCCGGGCCAGCGCGGCTCGGTCCTGGACTGGCCCTACGTCGAGGCGCTGCGCATCGACGAGGCGACCCACCCGCTCGCCCTGCTCGCGACGGGCGTGTACGGCCGCTCGATGCCGAACCAGAACGGCGCTCCGCTGCGGCTGGTGGTGCCGTGGAAGTACGGCTTCAAGAGCGGTAAGGCCATCGTGCGTATCGAGTTCACCGAGCGCATGCCGGCGACGACCTGGAACCGCTCCGCGCCCGGCGAGTACGGCTTCTATGCCAACGTGAACCCCGCGGTCGACCATCCGCGCTGGAGCCAGAAGACCGAGCGCCGTATCGGTGCGGGACTCTTCGCGCCACGCCAGCCAACGCTGCCGTTCAATGGCTACGCCGCCCAGGTCGCGTCGCTGTACGCGGGCATGGACCTGCGGAGGAATTTCTGAGTCGTCTGGGGCCCGCGATCCGCAGCGCCAAGCCCTGGTTGTTCGTCGTCGCGCTCGCACCACTGGGCAGCCTCGTGCTGCGCGCCTTCGGCGTGGCTGGCCTGACCCTCGGTGCGAATCCGGTCAGCGCACTGACCGACTCGCTCGGGCTGTGGGCGCTGCGACTGCTGCTGGTGACGCTTGCGCTGACGCCGCTGCGTCGCCTCACCGGCGTCGCCGACTGGATCCGGCTGCGACGCATGTTCGGCCTGTACGCATTCTTCTACGCCTCGCTGCACGTGACGATGTACTTCCTGGTCGATCAACGCTTCGCGGTCGCGGTACTGGTCGAGGACGTCGTCAAGCGACCGTGGGTCACGCTCGGCTTCACCGCCTACCTGATCCTGCTGGCGCTGGCGCTGACCTCCACCGGCCGTGCCATGCGACTGCTCGGTCGCCATTGGCAGCGCCTGCACTACGCCGTCTACGCGGCCGCGCTTGGCGGCTGCTGGCACTACTACTGGCAGGTGAAGCGCGATGTGACCGCGCCGCTGGCCTACGCGGGCGTGTTCACGCTGCTGATGGCGCTGCGGGTCGTGCACACGGCGCGGCGCCGGCGTGCTACAGCGAGGTCCGCGCCGACCACAGCTCCGGGAAGAATCGCAGCTCCAGCGCCTTGGCGAGGTAGCTGACCCCGCTCGTGCCGCCCGTGCCGCGCTTGTGCCCGATGATCCGCTCGACGGTCTTCATGTGCGAGAAGCGCCACAGCTGGAAGCGGTGGTCGAGGTCCATCAGCCGCTCGGCAAGCGCGTACAGGTCCCAGTGGGTGGCGGTGCTGTGGTACACCGCGAGCCACGCGGCGGTGACTTGCTTGTGCGGCTCATAGGGCTTGCTGAAGTCGCGCACCAGGCGATCTTCCGGAATCTCGAAACCGCGCCGTGACAGCAGCTGCAGGCATTCGTCGTAGAGGCTCGGGGCCGCGAGCGCGGCCTCCAGAGCGGCGAAGGCATTGGCATCGCCGCGGTGCACGGCGATCATGTCGCGATTCTTGTTACCGATGGTGAACTCCAGCAACCGGTATTGCCAGGACTGGAACCCCGACGAGCGGCCCAGCTGGTTGCGAAAGCGCGAGTAGTCGAACGGCGTCAGCGTCGCCAGCACGTCCCAGACCTGCGTCATCTGCTGCTGGATGTGGCCGATGCGGGTCAGGGTTGTGAAGCACGGCAGCAGCTCG
Source organism: Pseudomonadota bacterium (assembly GCA_025356815.1). Taxonomy (GTDB): domain Bacteria; phylum Pseudomonadota; class Gammaproteobacteria; order Steroidobacterales; family Steroidobacteraceae; genus CAIKZZ01. The sequence goes on along the minus strand of JANXQL010000032.1, from coordinate 19,894 downwards.
TCGCGGCGCAGGTACTCCATCGCCGCCGCGACCTCGTGCAGTGCGAGCTTGATCCACAGTTCGCTGGTCTGGTGCACGACGATGAACAGCATCTCGTCGTGGTCGGCCGAGCGCGGCTGCTGCGCGCCGAGCAGCGCCTCCAGGTGCAGGTACTGGCCGTAGGTCTGCGCCTTGGGCACGTCCCAGTAGACCGGCTCGTTGGAGAGGTCGACCTTGCTGACGGTCGACGGCAGCTGCGGATCCTCCGGTGTGCTCACGGCCGATCCTCGCTGTAGACCCAACCCGGCACATGTTGCCAGCCGCGCGTCAGCGACCGGTCGAGCTGCTTGTAGTCGGGTTCATGCTCGGCCACCAGCCGCCAGAAACGCGGCGAGTGGTTCATATGGCGCGTGTGACACAGCTCGTGCACCAGCAGGTAGCGCACCACCGGCGGCGGCTGGAACAGCAGGCAGACATTCAGGCTGATCGTCCCGGAGCGTGAGCAGCTTCCCCAGCGCGTGCGCTGCCGGCGCAGCTGCAAGCGCAAGTAGCGCAGATCGCAGCTGTGCGCGACGCTCGCCAGCCACGGCTCGAGGGCGGTACGCGCCTCCTCCACCAGCCAGTTGCGCAGCGCGCGACGCGTGTCGGCCTGGCGCGTCGCGTCACCCCGCACCTCCAGCTCGTCGCCACCGCGCGCCCGTACCATGCTGCGGCTGCCAGGCAGGTAGGTGACGTTCCACTGCCGGCCCAGCGCCTGCAGCGCGATCCGCTCGGGCAGCGGCTCCAGCGCAGGGTTCGGCCGGCCACGGAACTCCGCAGCCTTGGTGTCGATCCAGCGCCGGTGGCGGGCGACGAACGCCTCGACCGCGTCCGGCCGGGTGCCCACCGGCACGGTCACCTCGACCCGGCCACCCGGGTACACGCGCACCGCCAGGCGGCGGGCGCGGGCGCTCTGGCGCACGCAGAACGGCGCGCCGGTGGAGCGCACGTCGAACAGCGTCAGCTGCGGCGCGGCATCGGCCATCCGCGCCTGCGTCACAGCCGTGCCGCCAGCTCGGCGCCTTGGCGGATTGCCCGCTTGGCGTCAAGTTCGGCCGCGAGCTGGGCGCCACCGATCAGGTGCACGTCGAGGCCGCGCTCGCGCAGCGGGCCGTCGAGGTCGCGGCACGGCTCCTGGCCGGCACAGAGGATGATCGTATCGACGGCGAGCAGGCGGGGTCGGTCGCCCACCAGGAGGTGCAGGCCGTCGGCGTCGATGTGCTGGTACTGGACGCCCGCGACGAACTGCACGCCGCGCCGGCGCAGCTCGGTGCGGTGGATCCAGCCGGTGGTCTTGCCCAGACCGTCGCCGATCTTCGTGGTCTTGCGCTGCAGCAGCCACACCTCGCGCCGCGAGCTCGGCGCCGCGCCGTGGCCCGGCAGCAGCCCACCGCGGTGACCCATGGTCATGTCGATGCCCCACTCGCGCGCGAACGTCTCCACGTCCACGCTCGCCGCGTGGCCTTCCTCGCGGGTGACGAACTCGGCGATGTCGAAGCCGATGCCGCCCGCACCGATGATCGCGACGCGCCGACCGACCGGAGCGTCGTTGCGCAATACATCGAGATAGGAGACGACGCGCGGGTCCTCCAGGCCGGTGATCGGCGGGCGGCGCGGCACGACGCCGGTCGCGAGCACGACGCTGTCGTAGCCGGTGGCCAGCGCCTCGCAGGTGGCGGTCGTATTCAGCCGTACCTCAACGCCAAGCACCTGCAGTCGCCGCCGGAAATAGCGCAGCGTCGCGTGGAACTCCTCCTTGCCCGGCACGCGCTTGGCCATGTTGAACTGTCCGCCGATCTCAGCGGCGTGCTCGTACAGGGTCACGCGGTGGCCACGTTCGGCCGCCGCGGTGGCGCAGGACAGGCCAGCGGGACCGGCGCCGACCACGGCAATGCGCCGCGCCGCGTTGGTCGGTGCGAGCACGAGCTCGGTCTCGCGCGCCGCGCGCGGGTTGACCAGGCAGGTCGCAGTTTCGCGCTCGAAGATATGGTCCAGGCACGCCTGGTTGCAGGCGATGCAGGTGTTGATCTCGTCGGCGCGGTTGGCGGCGGCCTTGGCGACGAACTGCGGGTCCGCGAGGAACGGCCGCGCCATCGACACGAGCGTGGCCGCCCCGCGCGCGAGGATCCCCTCGGCGACGGCCGGATCGTTGATGCGGTTGGTGGCGACCAGCGGCACGGACACGTGCGGCCGCAGCCGCTCGGTGACCCACGCGAACGCCGCGCGCGGCACCATGGTCGCGATGGTCGGAATCCGCGCCTCGTGCCAGCCGATGCCGGTGTTGATGATCGTGGCGCCGGCCTGCTCGATGCCGCGCGCGAGCTGCACGACCTCGTCCCACTCGCTGCCGCCCTCGACGAGGTCGAGCATCGACAGCCGGAAGATGATGATGAAGTCCGCGCCGACGGCGGCGCGCACGCGCCGCACGACCTCCAGAGGGAAGCGGATCCGGTTCTCGTAGCTGCCGCCCCATTCGTCATCGCGGCGGTTGGTGCGCGCGGCGATGAACTGATTGATCAGGTAGCCCTCCGAGCCCATCAGCTCGACGCCGTCGTAGCCCGCCTCGCGGGCGAGCGCCGCGGCGCGCGCGAACGCACCGATCTGGCGCAGCACGCCGCGCCCCGACAGCGCCCACGGCCTGAAGCGCGAGATCGGCGCCTTCACCGCCGACGGCGCCACCGACAGCGGATGGTGGGCGTAGCGGCCGGCATGCAGGATCTGCATGCAGACGTGGCCGCCCTCGGCGTGTACCGCCTCGGTGACCAGCCGGTGGCGCGGTACCTCGCGCGAATGGCTGAGCTTGCCGGCGAATGGCGCCGCCCAGCCGGCGCGGTTCGGCGCGATGCCGCCGGTGACGATCAGGCCCGCGCCGCCGCGCGCCCGCTCGGCGAAGTAGGCGGCCAGTCGCGGATAGTGTTCGGCACGGTCCTCCAGTCCGGTGTGCATCGAGCCCATGACGGTGCGATTGCGCAGGCGCACCCAGCCCAGATCCAGTGGCGCCAGCAGGTGCGGAAAGACAGACGTGCTCATGCCCGGATCATAGCAGCCACCCGGCCGGGCCGGCTTCAGGGCGCGGCAGCGAGAGCGGCAAGCGCGCGGCGTGCCGCCGCGAAATCCGGCGCGATCAACAGCGCCTTCTCGTAGTCGCTGCGGGCGAGCAGCGGCTCGCCACCCGCTACGGCCGCCCGGCCGGCGTAGAGCCACGCTTCGGCGGCACCCCAGCTCGGCGCGCCCGGCACGCCGACGCCAGGGATGTCGAACGCGCGGGTCGCCGCCTCGAAGTCGGCGCGCGCCGCGGCGCGGTCGGCGCGGCCGGCGTCGCGCCTGTACCAGCGTGCGAGCCCTCGTGCCAGCAGCACGCGCGGATTGTGCGGCGCGAGCGTCGCCGCCTCCTCCAGCCACGTCCCCACCCGCAGCGCGAGCGTCCTTGCACGCAGCCCGCCGGCGAGTGCCAGATAGGCGCTGCAAGTGGCGCGCAGCGCGATCGCCTCGGCATCGCGCGGCGTCTGCTGCAGCAGGCCCTCCAGGCTGCGCTCGCAGGCGGCCCCTGCGCGCTCGGCAAGCGCCCGGTCGTGCTCCAGCACCGCGCGCTGCAGCTGGCGGAACGCGGCGTGGGCGTACTGGTAGCGCTCCTGCGGCAGGTCGGAGGACGCGAGCGCCGCCGCGCCCTCCACCAACCGCGCGAGCAGGTGCGTATCCTCGCTGTAGAAGGCGTAGTCGGCGGTGGTTTCCAGGTCCGCGAGTTCCTCCGGCGTGCGCGGCTGGGCCTGCGCGGCGAGGCCGAACCCCGTCAGCAGCAGCACGGCGACCGCCCGGCGCCACGCGCGCGCCCTCATGTGCTCCTCAGCCCGGCGGTGATGGGCAGCCGCGCGGCCTGGATACCCGGCAGCAGCCCGCCGAGCAGTCCCAGCAGCACCGCGTAGCAGACCCCGGTGACGAACACGCGCGGCGTCACCATGAACGCGAACGTGAGCTGGCTGAAGGTCTGGAAGTTCAGCGTGGAGGCCGCGATGCCGTCGAACGCGACAAAGGCCGCGAGGCCGCCGAGCAGACCGCCGGCGAGGCCGAGCAGCACCGCCTCGACCAGCACGCTTGCCACGACCGGCGCGGCGCCGAAGCCGACCGCGCGCAAGGTCGCGATCTCGCGAGTGCGGGCCGCGACCGCCGAGTACATCGTGTTGAGCGCGCCGAAGATCGCGCCGATGCCCATCATGATGGAGATCGTCGTGCCCAGGATCGTCACTATCGCCACCAGCGCCTTGGACTGCTCGGCATAGAACGCCCGCTCGCTCGCGACGCTGACGTTGACGCGCGCGTCGGCTTTAAGCGCCGCGGCCACCTGCGCGACCGCCGCGGGCGAGGCCAGCCGCACGCGCACCGACTGCACGGAGTTGCCCCGACGGTAGGTACTTTGCAGCACGTGCAGGTCGCTCCACAACTCGGACTCGGTAACCGAGCCACCGTCCTCGAACACGCCCACGATGCGCCAGTTCTGGTTGCCGAAGCGGACCACGCCGCCGAGTTTGAGACCCCGGAACTGGCCGAGCGCGCCGCGGCCGATCACCAGTTCGTACAGGCCCGGCGTGAACAGCCGCCCCGCCAGGATGCGAAAGTGGTCGCGCACCGCGAAGCCGCGCGCGCCCACGCCGCGGAACGGCACGTTGGCGGCCGTGCCCGAGACGCGCATCGGCAGATCGACCAGCACGTACAGCTCCGGTGAGGCGATCGGGCCTGCGCCATCGTGCAGGATGCCCGGCGCGTCGGCGACGACGGTCGCCTCGGGGCCCAGCAGGTTGCTGGACAGCTCGCCCGACGAGCCGCCGCGCACGACCACCGCCACGTCCTCGGCGCCTGCGAAGTCGAGCGCCGCCTTGAAGCCCTGCGCCATCGCAAGCGTGGCCGTCAGCACCATCACCACGCCGCCGATCCCCACCACCGCGACCAGTGCCGCGCCCCAGCGCGCCGGCAGGCTCTGCAGGTTCATCCAGGTGATGGCCAGCATCTGACCGCGCGCCATGTCAGCTGGTCCTCAGGGCGGTCACGATCTGCAGCCGCATCGCCGCCACCGCCGGGACGACCCCAGCCGCGACGCCGAGGGCCAGGACGTACAGCGCCGCCTGCAAGTACGCGAGCGGCGGGATCTGGAAGAACGGCAGGAACGACTTCAGCGATGCGCCGAGCGCCGCGGTCGCAAGCGTCGCGGTGCCCAGCCCCAGCACGCCGCCGACGAGCGTCACCAGCAGCGATTCGGCGAGCACCAGCGTCAGCACCGCATTGTCGGTGAAGCCCAGTGTCTTGAGCACCGCAAGCTCCGGCGTGCGCTCGCGCACCGACTGCGCCATCGTGTTCGCGGTCACCAGCAGCATCGCGAAGAACACCGCGCTGACAACAAAGGTCAGGATCGCGCCGATGTTGCCGATCTGATTGGCGAACGACTGCGCCACCGCCTTCTCGGTCGAGGTCTTGGTCTCGGTGCGGGAGTTGGCGAACATCGCGTCCACTGCGCGCGAGGTCGTCTCGACGGTCGTGGGATCCTTCAGCTGGCTGATGACCCAGCCGACCGAGTCGACGCCGAAGGTGACGGTCTCGTTGTAATAGGCGTAGTGCAGGAAGACCGTGTTCGGATCCTGGTTCTCGCTGTGGTAGATCGCCGTGATCTTCACCGGCCAGGCGCCTGCGCCGTCCTTGCGCCGATAGATGTTGGACTTCATCGGCACCGTGTCGCCCACTTTCCAGCCGTAGCGCTTGGCGATGCCGTCGCCGACGATGGCGCCGGTGCGGTCGGCGCGCCACGTGGCAAGCCCTGCCGGGCCGAGCTGCAGGTCGCGGTAGATGTCGAAGTAGGCATCGCTGACGGCGAACACCACCAGTTGCACGTGCGGATCCTGGTAGATGCCGCCGAACCAGTTCAGCGATGCGCTGCGGCGCACGGCCGCCAGCGAGCCGATGCGGGTGAAGTACGCCCGCGGCATGCCCTGGATGATCGACACCTTGTTGGTCGTGATGAGCCGGTCCTGGCCGGCGACCTCGACCCCGGCGGTCAGGGCGTTGCGCACCGCGGCCAGCAGCCCGAACAGCAGGAACGCGATCAGGATCGAGGCGATCGTGAAGGCGAGCCGCAGCCGGTGGCGGCGCAGCGATCCGCCGAGCAGCGGCAGCAGCGCGAACGGCGCCACGGCCACCTCAGCCCTCCTCTCGCGCGAGCACGCCCTTCTCCAGATGCAGGATGCGCCGCGCGCGCGCGGCGGCACGCGGATCGTGGGTGACCATCACGATGGTCTTGCCCGCCTCGCGGTTCAATGCATCGAACAGGTCCAGCACCGCGTCACCGGCCTTGCGGTCGAGGTCGCCGGTGGGTTCGTCGCACAGCAGCAGCAGGGGGTCGGTGACGATCGCGCGCGCGATGCCGACCCGCTGCTCCTGGCCGCCGGACAGCTCGCGCGGCCGGTGGCGCGCGCGATCGGACAGGCCGACCAGCGCCAGCGCCGCGCGCGCACGCGCGAGCCGCTCGGGCTTGGACAGCGAGGTCAGCAGCAGCGGCAGCTCCACGTTCTGCTCGGCCGTCAGCACCGGCAGCAGGTTGTACATCTGGAAGATGAACCCGACGCTGCGCGCCCGCCAGGCCGCCAGCTCGTTGGAGCCGAGCTCACCGATCGACACGCCGTCGATGCGGATCTCGCCCGCGGTCGGCTGGTCCAGCCCACCGAGCAGGTTCAGCAGCGTGGATTTGCCGGAACCGGACGGCCCCATCAGGGCGACGTAGTCGCCGCGCGCGATCGAAAGGTCCAGGCCTGCCAGCACCGGGACGACCTCGTCGCCGCGACGGTACTCCTTGGTGAGCCCGCGCACTTCGACCAGCGGCCCGTCCATCAGCCGCCCTTGACGGTCACGGCCCCGCCGTCGCGCAGCGCCGCCTCCGGTCGCGCAACGATCCTGTCGCCCGGCCGCAGGCCCTCGAGCACCGGCACATCGTCACCGGTCGAGGTGCCCACGCGCACCGGCGTCCGGTGTACGCGACCGTCCGTGACCCGCCAGACATAGTGCGCATCGCCGTCGGCGACGACCGCGCCACCGGGCACGAACGCGACCGCCGCTGCACCGGTCGCGGCCGCCTCGAGAAAGCTGACCTTCACGCCCATGTCGGGCAGGATCCGTGGCTCGAGGTGATCGATCCCGATGCGCACCTTGATCGTCGCCTTCTGTCGATCCGCGGTGGGCACCACGTTGATGACGTGCGCCGCGAGCATCGCGTCGGGATAGGCGTCCAGCGCCGCCTCGACAAGCTGGCCGGTGTGCACGCGCTGGATGAACGCCTCATTGACGTCCACCTCCAGCTCGCGCGACTCCATGTCGACGATCGTCGCGATGCCGGTGCGCGTGAACCCGCCGCCGGCCGAGATCGGCGAGACCATCTCGCCCGGCTGCGCGTCCTTGGAGATCGCGACGCCGCTGAATGGCGCACGGATGACCAGGTCGTCCAGGTCCTGCTGGCGCTGGCGTACGCCGCTGTCGGCAACGCCAAGCTCCGCGCGGACCTGCTCGAGCCGCGCGCTGAGCGCGTTGAAGTCCGCTTCGGTGGTGTCGAGGGTGCTCTGCGCGACCAGGTGGCTGGCGGCGAGGCTGCGAACCCGGCCGAGCGCCCGTTCGGCGTCGGTGCGCCGCACCTCGACCTCGCGCAGCGCGCGCGCGGCGGCCTCGCGGCCGCGCACGGCCACCTCGTAGGCGGCATGCACCGTCGCCGGATCCAGCCGCGCCAGCACGTCGCCCGCATGCACGACGGCACCTTCCTGCACGTTGTTCTCGATCAGCCGGCCGGTGACCTTGGAGGCCACCGTCGCGATGCGCCGGGCGACCACGTAGCCCGAGGCGTTCAGGACCGTGATGCGGCCGGAGGCGGCCGGGGCGCTGGCGGTGACCGTCTCGACCGGCAGGGGCTTGGGCCGCAGCATCACCGCGCCGAGCAGCAGAACCAGCGCCGCGAGCGCGAGATAGGGCCAGCGACGTCGCAGCCAGCCATGGCGCGGGCCGGCTTCGCGGTTGCCGATCTTCAGTGCACCGAGCGCCTGCTGGTCTAGCGCCATGCTGGCTCCATGATTTGAGACGTTAAAATCGGGATCGACGAACGTTACCATAGCCGCATGCGACCACCGCCGCTCATCGACATCGGGATCAACCTCACCCACGACAGCTACGACAGCGACCGCGCCGAGGTCCTCGAACGGGCCTGGGCCGCGGGCCTGGTGCACCTGCTCGTCACGGGCTCCACGCTCGCCTCCTCGCAGGACGCGGCGACACTGGCCGACACCGCGCCCACGCGCCTGTCCGCCACTGCAGGCGTGCACCCCCATCATGCCGCCGAGGTCGAGCCGTCGGACCTGCCGGCGCTGCGTGCGCTGCTGTCGCGCCCGGTGGTCCGCGCGGTCGGCGAATGCGGCCTGGATTATTTCCGCGACCTGTCGCCGCGCGCCGCGCAGCGGCGCGCATTCGAGCTGCAGCTCGGGCTCGCGCTGGAGACTGGCAAGCCGCTGTTCCTGCACCAGCGCGACGCCCATGACGATTTTATGGCGATGCTGCGGGCCGCGGGCAGGGCGCTGCCGGCGGCCGTCGCCCACTGCTTCACCGGCTCGCGCGCCGAGGCGGAGGCCTATCTCGAGCTCGGGCTGCACATCGGCATCACCGGCTGGGCGTGTGACGAGCGCCGCGGCGCCCACCTGCTTAAGATCGTGCCGCACATCCCCGCCGAGCGGCTGATGCTCGAGACCGACGGGCCGTACCTGCTGCCGCGCACGCTACGCCCGAAACCATCCCACCGACGCAACGAGCCTGCCTTCCTCGCCGAGGTCTGCCGGGTGGTCGCCGCGGCGCGCGGGGAGGCCCCGCACGTGCTGGCCGACAGCAGCACCCGCACCGCGGCGCGTTTCTTCGGGCTGCCGCAGGATATTGAAAAAACTTTAGATAAGTCGTTTAACTGACTATTTTATCGAGGATAATCATGGACGCAACCCTGGCGGCCCGCCGCATCGACGCGGAATGGACCCGGAGCATCGAGCCGAGCCTGCAGGCCTACATCCGGATCCCGAACAAGTCGCCGCTGTTCGATCCGGCCTGGGAATCGAACGGCCACATGGACCGCGCCGCGGCGCTGCTGGTCGACTGGTGCCGCAGTCAGCCGCTGCGCGGGCTCAGCGTCGAACTGATCCGCCTGCCCGGCCGCACGCCGCTGATCTACGTCGAGGTCCCGGGCAGCGCCCCGGGTCGGGTGCTGCTGTACGGGCATTTCGACAAGCAGCCGGAGTTCACCGGCTGGCAGCCGGGCCTGGATCCGTGGACCCCCGTCATGCGCGACGGCAAGCTCTACGGCCGGGGCGGTGCCGACGATGGCTACGCGCTCTACTCGAGCCTGCTGGCGATCCGGATGCTGCAGGAGCAGGGCGTGCCGCACGCCGGCTGCGTGATCCTGATCGAAGGCAGCGAGGAGAGCGGCAGCGTCGACCTGCCGGCCTACGTCGAGCACCTCGCCGACCGCCTGGGCACGCCCGAACTCGTGATCTGCCTCGACGCCGAATGCGGCGACTACGAGCGGTTCTGGCTGACGACATCGTTGCGCGGCAACCTCGTCGGCACACTGGCGGTCGAGATCCTCACCGAGGGCGTGCACTCCGGCATGGGCACCGGGATCGCCCCTTCGGCGTTTCGCGTGCTGCGCGGACTGCTCGACCGGCTGGAGAACGTGCATACCGGCGACATCGCGCTGGAGGCGCTGCACGTGCCGACGCCGCCGGCACGGCTGGCCGAGGCACGCGCCGCGGCCGCGGCACTGGGGGCCGCGGTGGCAGGCAAGCTGCCCTTCGCTCCCGGCGTGCGACCCGTCAGCAACGACCCGACCGAGTTGCTGCTCAACAGCACCTGGAAGCCGACGCTTGCGATCACCGGCGCGGAGGGCCTGCCGGCACTGGGCAGCGCCGGCAATGTTCTGCTGCCGCGCGTCGCGGCAAAGCTGTCGCTGCGCCTGCCGCCCACGCTCGACGCGACGCGGGCCGCCGCCACGCTCAAGGCGGCGCTCGAACGCGACCCGCCTTATGGCGCACGGGTGACGTTCGAGGTGGGCTCGTCGCTGGCCGGCTGGGACGCGCCGCCGCTCGCGCCGTGGCTGGCGGAGGCGATCGACGCCGGGTCGCAGCACTACTTCGGGCGCCCGGCGCTCGCGATGGGCACCGGCGGCAGCATCCCGTTCATCGGCATGTTGGCGGCGCGCTATCCGCGCACGCAGTTCCTGGTGACCGGCGTGCTGGGGCCGCAGTCCAACGCGCACGGACCGAATGAGTTCCTGCATCTGGACGCGGCGCGGCGCGTGACCGGCTGCGTCAGCGAGGTACTCGCCGCGCACGCGCGGCGGCCGGCCTGAGGCGCACGGCTAGCTGCGGCGCAGCGTGCTTGGGCTGGGACTCGCCGCGGCGCGGACGCGCTCCCATGCCGGTCGCAGCGCGTCGATCGCCGCGGCCACCGGCGGTGGAATGGCGCCGGTGAGCGAGCCGAGCCGCAACACCGCGGGCGGATGGCCCTTCGGGAACGACGTCTTGTCGGTGAACACGACCCGCCCCTGCACCGGCACACCCTCGCCGGCCAGTGCGCGCACGACCGCGAGACGGTCATAGAGCGGCCCGAGCGGATTGGGGAAGGTGAAGCGCCGCTGCTTATGCATCACGGTCCAGTCGATCATCTGCTCGCTGCAGAAGACGAGCCCGGGGAAGTCTCGCAGCTCCAACACCACCAGGCCCACCGAGGTCAGCAGCACGAAGTCGACGTGAAACCAGCCGTCGTTGCCGTCGGGAAGCACCACGTCGCGCAGGTACTGCGCCGCGACCGAGTCGATCCGGTCCAGCAGCGCCCGCCGGGCGCGCCGGCGGCGATAGGCGATCGCGGCGAAAGTCCCGGCCACGAGCAGCAGCAGCAGCGCGCCGACCCCGAGCAGCAGCAGCGGGTGCATCGTCGGCGTCACCGCAGGACCGAGGCGAGCGCTTCCAGCGTTGCCGGCACTTCGGTCACCTGCCGCGGCAGTTCGAGCAGCCGCGCCAGCGCCGCCGGCACCGGCACGACGCGACCGATCAGTGGCTCGACCGTCTCGGGGAACTTCGCCGGATGCGCCGTCGCCACCAGCACCCACGGTCCGGCCGCGCGGCGCTGTGGCGACAAGTGCGCGTAGGCCTCGGCGGCCGTCGCCGTATGCGGGCACCACACTTGGCCGAGGACGCTGTCGTCGCGTTGGATGCGCCGGCGGATCTGCTCGTCGCTGACGCTGACCGCGCTGACGGCACCAGCCAGCTCCGCCCAGTCCGGGTGCAGGTGGCGCAGCCGCTCCATGTTGCTCGGATTGCCAACGTCCATCGCCGAGGCCAGCGTCGCGACGCTCGCGCGTGGCTGCCACTCGCCGCTCGCCAGGTAGTCAGGCACCGTGCGGTTGGCGTTGAACGTCAGCAGCAGCTCGCCGATCGGCAGGCCCACACGCCGTGCCCAGACGCAGGCGAGCACGTTGCCGAGGTTGCCGCTGGGCACGATGAAGTTGACCTTCCGGCCGGTGCGGCGGAAGCCTTCCAGGCTCGCATGCACGTAGTAGCAGGCCTGCGGCAGCAGCCGGCCGACGTTGATGCTGTTGGCCGAGGACAGTTCGCGGCGGGCCGCTAGCAGCGGGTCCGCGAACGCCGCCTTCACCAGCCGCTGGCAGTCGTCGAAGGTGCCGTCGACCGAGAGCGAGCGGACGTTGCCGCCCCAGCAGGTCAGCTGCAGTTCCTGGCGGGGCGAGACCAGGCCGCGCGGGTAGAGCACGACCACCTCGATGCCGGGGCGTCCGTGGAACGCGGCGGCGACGGCACCGCCGGTATCGCCGGAGGTCGCGACCAGGATCGTCAGGGTGCGCGGCGAGCCGCGCGTCAGCCGACCCATGCAAGCGGCCAGGAAGCGCGCACCGAAGTCCTTGAACGCCGAGGTCGGTCCGTGAAACAGCTCGAGCACGGACACGTCATCCGCGGTCTTGAGCCTCACGGTCGGCACCGGGAAGTTGAATGCCTCGGTGACGATCGCGGCGAGCTCGGGCTCGAGCGGGTCGCCTGCGAAGAACGGCGCGAGGAAACGCGGCGCCACGCCTGCGATGCCGCCGAGGCCGTCGAAGTCCGCCGGCGTCATCGCCGGCAGGCCCGCAGGCACGTACAGGCCCCCGTCGGGGGCGAGCCCGCGCTGCAGCGCCTCGGAGAGGGTCGCGGTCAGTGACGGGTCGCGGGTGCTGTGGAACAACATCAGTCGATCACCCTGGCGCCGGTGGCCTCGATCGAGGAGATCCAGCTGTCGCACGCCAGGCCGTGCGCGCCGAACGCGGCAACCATGGCCGCCTGGATGCGCTCCGCCGCCGGCGTCTCGCACCAGCAGAAGACGGTCGGGCCCGCGCCAGAGATCGAGCAGCCCAGCGCGCCGTTGGACATCGCGGCGTGCTTGACGTCCTTGAAGCCCGGGATCAGCGCCTGGCGCTGCGGTTCGATGATCACGTCCTCGAAGGCATCGCGGATCATGTCCAGGTCGTTGGTGTAGCAGGCCGAGATGAAGCCGGCGAGGTTGGCGCACTGCCAGACGAGGTCAGACAGCTGCACCGTGCGCGAGAGAATGCCGCGCGCCTCCTTCGTCGACAGGAACATGTGCGGGTGCACCAGCACGCAGCGGATGCCCGGCGGTACCGGAATCTGCTTGGTGCGCGGGTGATCGACGCCCACCGTCAGCACCAGCCCGCCGAACAGCGACGGGGCGATGTTGTCGACGTGCACGGAGCCGGACGCGACCGCCTCCCCCTTCATCGCGAACTTCAGCAGCTCCAGCTTCGACAGTGGCGTCGCCAGCAGCGCGTTGCCGGCCACGACCGCGGCCACGGCGGAGGCTGCCGAGCCGCCCAGGCCCGAACCCAGCGGGATGCCCTTCTCGATCGTCATCTCGAAGCCAAAGTCGAGGTGCTGCGCCTCGGCCAGACTCTTCAGCGCCTGGCCTGCGGTGTTACGCGCCGGCTCCAGCGGCAGCTCGGTCGCGACCCCGGTGATCGCCCTGATGCGCACGCCGGGCTCCGCCGTGCGCTCGACGCGCACGCGATCGCCGATGGCCTCGACCGTGTGGCCGAGGATGTCGAAGCCGATGCCGACGTTGCCGACGCTGGCGGGCGCGAAGGCGGTGGCACTGTTACGCAAGATACACCTCGATGGATCGTTCAGATGTTGGCGCCCAGATAGGCACAAAGTCGCAGCAGGTCGCCGAACACGCCGCCGGCGGTGACCTCGGGGCCGGCGCCGGGCCCCTGCACGATCAGCGGGTTGTCGCAGTAACGCAGGGTCTCGAAGCGCACGACGTTGTCGGTCAGCGCGATGTTCGCGAAGGCGTGCTTGCGCTCGAGCCTGACCAGACCCACGGTCGCGGTGCGGTTGCGCACGTCGAGGCGGCCGACGTAGCGCAGGACCTGGCCGGCGGCGGTGGCCTCGGCATAGCGCGCCTGCATGCGCGCGTCGAACTCGGGCAGCCGGGCCATGAACTCCTCCGCCCCGCAGGCCGCCAGCTCCGGCGGTACCAGGCTCTCGACCACGACATCGGCCATCTCGAGCTTCAACCCGACCTCGCGGCACAGGATGATCAGCTTGCGTGCGACGTCGGTGCCCGACAGGTCGTCGCGCGGGTCGGGCTCGGTGTAGCCCTTCTGCTTCGCCGTGCGCACGATCGACGAGAATGGCTCGCTGCCATCGTAGACGTTGAACAGGTAGGCGAGCGTGCCGGAGAAGATGCCCTCCACGCTGCGCACCTCGTCGCCGGTCTCGCGCAGGTCACGCAGCGTCTGGATGACCGGCAGGCCCGCGCCGACGGTCGCCTCGTACAGGTAATGGGTGCCCGCGGCACGGCGCGCGTCCTTGAGGGACTCGTAGTAGGCGAGCGGTCCGCTGTTGGCCTTCTTGTTAGGCGTGACGACATGGATGCCGGCGGCCAGCCACTCGTGATAGTGGCTCGCGACCTCCGCGCTCGCCGAGCAGTCGATGATGACCGCGTGCGGCAGGTGCTCCGCGTGCACGTGGCGCGCGAACGCGGCAAGGTCCGCGGACGTGCGCTGCGCGCCGGGCGCGGCGCGCCAGTCGCGCGGATCGATCTCGCCGTCGGCGAGCAGCATCTCGCCGGAGCGCAGGATGCCGCGCACCCGCAGGTCCAGGTGCACCGTGTCGCGCAAGCGCTCGAACTGCGTCGCCAGCTGGCCGAGCAGTGCCCCGCCAACGAGGCCCGGACCGATCAGGCCGATCGACACCGTGTGCGGCGAAAGGTAGAAACCGGCGTGCACGGCACGCAGCGCGCGCGTGGAGTGGCGCGCCTCGATGACCACCGAGATGTTGCGCTCCGACGCGCCCTGGGCGATTGCGCGGACGTTGACGGCGGCGTCCGCGAGCGTGCCGAACACCTTGGCGGCGACGCCGTGGCTGCCGGCCATTCCATCGCCCACCACGGCGAGGATCGCGCAGTCGCGACTGACCTCGATGCGCTGGATCTGCGCCTCGCGCAGTTCCAGGTCGAAGGCGCGGCGGACGACCTCGTAGGCCGCGGCCGCCTCGGCGTCCGGCACGGCGCAGCAGATCGAGTGCTCGGACGAGCCCTGCGAGATCAGGATCACCGAGATGCCGGCTTCCTGCAGAGCGCCGAACAGGCGCTGCGCGGTGCCCGGAACGCCGATCATGCCGGCGCCCTCGAGATTGACCAGCGCGACCGCGTCGATGGTCGTGATGCCCTTGACCTTGAGTGCCGAGGTCGGCCGGGCGCAGATCAGCGTGCCGGGCCGGTCGGCGGCGAAGGTGTTCTTGATCAGGATCGGGATCTCGCGCGCGACGGCCGGCGCCATCGTCTGCGGGTGGATCACCTTGGCGCCGAAGTAGGCCAGCTCCATCGCCTCGCTGTACGAGAGCGAGTCGATCACCTTCGCGTCCGGCACCCGGCGCGGATCGGCGGAGAGCACGCCATCGACGTCGGTCCAGATCACGATCTCCCGCGCGCCCAGCAGCGCGCCGAAGATCGACGCGGAAAAATCGCTGCCGTTGCGGCCGAGGGTCGTCTGGATGCCGCGCTTGTCGGCCGCGATGAAACCGGTGATCACCAGCGTCCCGCTGAAGTCGGCGGGCACGAGCCGGCCGATCGCCGCCTCGGACTCCGGCCACTGCACGGCGGGGCCGAGCGGTCCCCACTCCACCACGACCGCCTCGCGGGCGTCGACCCACTGCACTGGCGTCGCGCTCTTCGCACGCTCCCGCAGCAGCGTCGCGAACAGCCGCGTGGACCAGATCTCGCCGTAGCCTGCGACGAGGTCGCGGATATTCTGGGCAGCCGAGCGAAGCAGGCTGACCGCCTGCAGGATGCCGGCGATGTCGCGGCAATCGGCCTTGAGCAGTTCGATGTAGGGTGCCGAGCCCGCAGGCGACAGCAGCGAATGCGCAAGGTCCACGTGGCGCGCCTCGAGGGCTGCGAGCCGGATACCCGCATCCGGGCTGCGCGCCTCGGCGAGCGTCACGAGCCCGAGCAGGCCGTCGGTGACGCCCTTGCAGGCGGAGAGCACCACCGCCACGCGCGGCACCGGCGTGCTCTCGATGATGCCGGCAACCCGTGCGATGCACTCGGCGTCGGCCACCGAGGAACCCCCGAACTTGTGGACGACCCACCCGTCTTGGGGGGTCTGTGCAGGGCTCGTCTTGCCAGTCATGAATCCATCGCCTCTGGTTGTTCGCGGCGCACAATCTACTGGCGCCCGCCCGCCGGGAGCAAGCGCCGCCGCCGCATTGATAGGGTTTACCGCCGCGCGCGCCGGGCGTGCCAGCCGCTCAGCAGGCGGACCGCACCCGGGACCCGCGCCAGCCCGACGAGCAGCCGTCCCAGTAGCCGGTCCCGTGGCCGCAGCGCGAAGCGCGCCAGCAGCAACTCATACAACTCGGGCCGCGGCTCGTGCAGCGGAAAGTTCATCGCTTGCGGTCCGCGCGCGGACCCGGGGGCAGGCCGGTGTGCTGGGTCAGGATCCGCCCTGCGCGCGGCCGCCCCGCGCCCCGGCCGGCCGCGGCGAGCGGGGTCGCAAGCGCCGGCGCACCGCCCGTGCCGGCCGGCTGCCAGGCGGGCACCAGGTGCTGCTTGCCGCCGCCGATGAGGTCGGCCCGGCCCATGCGCTTGAGCGCCTCGCGGATCATCGGCCAGTTGTTCGCATCGTGGTAGCGCAGGAAGGCCTTGTGCAGGCGCCGGACCTTCAGTCCCTTGGGCACCACGACCTCCTCGCTGTCGCGGCTGACGCGCTTGAGCGGGTTCTTGCCCGAGTGCCACATCGCGGTGGCGGTCGCCATCGGCGAGGGCAGGAATGCCTGCACCTGGTCCGCGCGGAAGCCGTTCTGCTTGAGCCACACCGCAAGCTCAAGCATGTCCTCGTCGGTCGTCCCCGGATGCGCGGCGATAAAGTACGGAATCAGGTACTGCTCCTTGCCCGCTTCCTTCGAATAGCGGTCGAACAGCTCCTTGAAGCGATGGTAGCTGCCCACGCCGGGTTTCATCATCTTCGACAGCGGCCCCTCGGCAATCGCCTCGGGCGCGATCTTGAGATAGCCACCGACGTGATGCTGGGCGAGTTCCTTGACGTATTCCGGCGACTCCACCGCGAGGTCGTAGCGCACGCCGGAGGCGACCAGCACCTTCTTGATGCCCGGCAGCTGTCGGGCGCGACGGTACAGCTGGATCAGCGGCGCGTGATTGGTATCGAGGTTCGGGCAGATGCCCGGGTACACGCACGACGGCCGGCGGCACGCCGCCTCCACCTCGCGCGACTTGCAGTGCAGCCGATACATGTTCGCCGTCGGGCCGCCGAGGTCGGAGATCACGCCGGTGAAGCCCGGGACGGTGTCGCGCACCTTCTCGATCTCGCGAACGATCGAGTCCTCCGAGCGGCTCTGGATGATCCGGCCCTCGTGCTCGGTGATCGAGCAGAACGTGCAGCCGCCGAAGCAGCCGCGCTGGATGGTCACCGAAAAGCGGATCATCTTGTAGGCGGGGATCTTCGCCTCGCCGTAGAACGGATGTGGCACGCGCTGGTAAGGCAGTTCGTAGACCTGGTCCATCTCGCGCGTCGCCAGCGGCAGCGGCGGCGGGTTCAGCCAAACATCGGTGTCGCCGTGACGCTGCACCAGCGCGCGGGCGTTGCCCGGGTTCGCCTCGGCATGCAGGATCCGCGACGCGTGCGCATACAGCACCGGATCGTCGCGAACCGCCTCGAAGGACGGCATGCGGATCACGGAGCGGAACCGATCGGCACCCTTGACCTGACGCGTGAAGCGCACGACCGCGACGCCGGGCTCAGCAGCGGGCGCGGCGTCCGAGATCGCACGGATCTCCGACTCCATCGCGTACGGGTCCGGCATTGGCGCGACCGGCCCCGGCGTGTCGATCGAGGTGGAATCGATCTCGACCCAGCCGCTCGGGACGCGACGGCGGGTAAAGGCCGTGCCGCGAATGTCGTCGAGCTGCGCGATCGTCTCGCCGCCACCCAGACGGTGCGCGATTTCCACAATCGCGCGCTCGCCGTTGCCATACACCAGCAGGTCCGCACGCGAGTCGAGCAGCACCGAGCGACGCACCTTCTCCGACCAGTAGTCGAAGTGAGCGATGCGGCGCAGCGATGCCTCGATGCCGCCGACGACCAGCGCCGACTCGGGGAACGCCTCGCGCACGCGCTGCGCGTAGACGATCACGGCGCGGTCCGGCCTGCAACCGCCCGCGCCGTCGGGCGTATAGGCATCGTCGCTGCGCACCCGGCGGTCCGAGGTGTAGCGATTGACCATCGAGTCCATGTTGCCGGCGGTGACGCCGAAGAACAGGTTCGGGGCGCCGAGGACCGCAAACGGCTCCGCGCTGCGCCAGTCCGGCTGGGCGATGATGCCGACCCGGAAACCCTGCGCCTCCAGCAGCCGCCCGACGATGGCCATCCCGAAGCTCGGGTGGTCGACGTAGGCGTCGCCGGTCACGACGATGATGTCGCAGGAGTCCCAGCCCAACTCGTCCATCTCGGCACGGGACATGGGCAGGAAGGGCGCGCTGCCGAAGCGCTGCGCCCAATATTTGCGGCGACCGAACAGTTCCGGCGCGGACGGGGGTGAGAGGGACATCCCCAAATTGTCGCCGATCCGCCGCGGCTGTGCTCGCCGGCCTGCGCTCGGCTCAAGTGCGCCCGCAATCCCCAGCCGGTCAACGACGCCAGGGCTCTGCAGGACCCGAACACCTATCTACAAAAACATTAAAAAAATTGTCTAACCATCTGTTTTTATGAATAATGATTTCTCGGATCTTTCATAGATTCCGGTCAGCTGCGTCACCGCGATCAGATGCGCCCCGATCGCGCGGCACAGCTCGGGGTGGGTCGCTCGACCCAGCTCCGGTAGCACGATGTCGACCGCATAGAGATGGTGAACGTAGTGATGCCGCCCACTCGGGTGTCGCGGACCGGCATAGCCGGCTCTGCCCCAGCCGTTCAGCCCGCTGCGAGCGCCCAGCGGCAAGCCGCGGCGCGACGCCCCTTCGGCGAGCGCGTGGGTGGTGGGACGAATGTTGTAGACGAGCCAGTGCACCCACGGCTCCGGACCGACATCGGGGTCCTCCACGACCAGCGCGAGGCTCGCCGTGCCGTGCGGAACGTCGTGCCAGCTCAGCGGCGGCGACAGGTCGGCGCCATCGACGGTGTAACGCGGTGGAATGGCTCGCTCGGCCGCGAACGCTGGCGAACTGATCAGAAAGGACATCTCCGCTCCCGCGCCCTCCGGCTGACAGGAGCGACGCACGCCGAGAATCGGTGATACGTCGTGCTGCGTCGATGCGGGCAATCCGGTGTGCGCAGTTCGCGTGGGAGCAGTGCCGCGCGGGAGGTGCGTATGTGTTTGCGGCACCTCCCCCCTGGGCCGCGCCCGCCTGCCACAACGTTCGCAGTCACGTCGGAAATCGCCGCGCCGGGACGCCGCCGCGGGCGGTCAACGCCCACCCCGAGGCGTGCGCAGCGCCCGCGTCACGCTCGAGGCGGGCCACGCAGGAGGCTTAAAACTGCAGCGAGATGCCCGCGCCGCCGGAGACCGTCGAACTGGTCGCCGAGACGGTCATCCGGAATGTGATGCCAGGCGCCGAGTTGGGCATGTGCGCCACCCCGATCGCCACCGCCTCCTGACCACCGGACGATCCCACGCCCATGCCGATCGTCGTCTTGCCGGGCGCCGTCGGCATCGCGATCTGGCTGGCTGCGATGGCGCTTGCACCCATGCGGTCGATGTCCTGCTTAATCGTGTGGCGCATGCCGTCGACCGCGCTCATCAGCTGATCGAGGTTCACCGCATCGGTGCCCGCGGTGCCGGCCGCGAGGTTGGTGATCTGGCGCAGCTGCGAGCTGCTGCCGACGGACACCGAGTTCGCGCGATCCGCGACGGAGCCCTGACCCAGGGCGACCGAGTTCGCCGCACTCGCGCTCGAATTCGCACCGAGCGCGATGGCGTTGGCGCCGCTGGCGCTGGCGCTGGCGCCGAGCGCGACCGCATTGGTGCCGCTGGCGATCGCGTTGTTGCCGACGGCCGTGGTCGGGTCACCGGTGGCCTGGGCGCCGGCGCCGATCGCCACCGAGCCTGCGGTCGAGGCCACGGCGCCCTGCCCCTGCGCGATCGCGCCGGTGCCGGTCGCCTGCGCGCCGCTGCCGAGCGCCATCGCGCCGGTGCCGTCGGCGGCTGCCGCCGCACCCTGGCCCGGGATCGAGCATTGCATGCCGCCGTTGGTGCTGATCGTGCAGATGCCGGCCTGGCCGTTGACGATCGCGTTGATCTGC
>JANXQL010000169.1 GCA_025356815.1 Pseudomonadota bacterium | reverse complement strand
GCGATCAATGGCCTACTGACCGTCGGCCGCGGCCAGCGCATTGGCCTGCTCGCCGGTAGCGGCGTCGGCAAGAGCGTACTGCTCGGAATGATGGCGCGCTACACGGCCGCTGACGTGATTGTCGTGGGCCTCATCGGCGAGCGCGGCCGGGAGGTCAAGGAATTCATCGAGCAGACGCTGGGCCGCGAGGGCCTCTCGCGTGCTGTCGTGGTCGCGACCCCGGCCGACCACCCGCCGCTGATGCGGCTGCACGGCGCTTGGCTCGCAACCTCGATTGCAGAGTACTTCCGCGACCAGGGGTCGAGCGTGTTGCTGATCATGGACTCACTGACCCGTTTCGCGCAGGCACAGCGCGAGATTGGGCTTGCGATCGGCGAGGCGCCCGCAACCAAGGGATACCCCCCCTCAGTATTTGCGCGCCTGCCACAACTGGTCGAGCGCGCCGGCAACGGTACCAGTGGCCGTGGTTCGATTACGGCCTTCTACACGGTGCTGGCCGAAGGCGACGATCAGAACGACCCGATCGTAGACGCGGCAAGGGCGATCTTGGACGGCCACATCGTCCTGTCCAGGCGCATCGCCGACGGCGGGCGCTACCCGGCAATCGACGTCGAAGCGTCGGTGAGTCGGGTGATGCACGACATCGCCGCTCCGGAACACCGCTCCCTGGCGCAGCGCCTGCGCCAGCACTCCGCACTCTACGAACACAACCGCGACCTCATCTCGATCGGTGCATATCAGCGCGGCAGCGATCCACGCATCGACGAAGCCATCGGTCGCTGGCCGCTGATCGAAGGGTACCTGCGCCAGGACATGCATGAGCGAGTGCCCTTCGCAGACAGCATCGCCCAACTCAAGACGATCCTGACCGCCCCCGGAAATCCCAATCCCTGAAGGAATGATCGACGTGAAGAATCACTATTACCTTCGACCGATGGTTACTGCAGCCGCGGAAGCGGAGCGCGAACGCGCCAGTCGACTCATGCAGGCGGAACGCCGCCTCAACGACGCAGTGCAGCGTCTTGAGGATCTGCTGCGCATTCGGCGCGAACTCAACCACGAGCCCATGGTTGCCAGTGGCTCCGGGTCGTAAGCGACCCCCGATTCTCCTGATTGCCTCCCGCAAGGACGAACTGACGTGAAACGTGAACACCGCCTGCGACCTCTGGTCGATCTTGCAGCCCAGACCGAACGCGACCGCGCGACGCGGCTGGTCGACGCCGAGCGACGCCTAAGCGACGCCGGGCGGAGACTCGACGAGCTGATTCGCTTCCGGCACGAGTACGAAAATGCCTTTCACGATCGTGCGGCAAACGGCTCCGAGATGCGCAGCCTGCGCGAGAGCCGGCTGTTCATCGCGTCCCTCGACGAAGCGGTCCGCGCTCAGGAAGCGCAGATGAATGAGCTCCGCGACCGGCTGTTGGCTGAGCGCCAGAGCTGGGGCGAGGCTGCTACCCGAAAGAAGGTCGTGGCCAAGGTGATCGAGCGGGTCCGAGCGGAAAGTGGTGCGCAGGATGCTCGGCATGCCCAGCGCGAGCTCGATGAGCGCAGCGCGCAGCGCAGCGTGCCGAGATGATCCGCGCGACGCCGACCGGTACGGCAACCACCGCTGCAGCACCGACGAAGGGCGGTCAGGGCGTGCCGCAGAGCGCGGGTGCCGCGCTCACGGCCATAGACGAGCTACTGTCCGCATACGGACCGGCTGCCGGTGCCGATGGCGCCGCGCGCGGTGTCGCTGGCCACGCGCCCGGAGAGGTCGTGCCCTTCGCCCAGACGCTGGCTGCGGCGCGTGCGCCACAGACACAGCAAGGGCAGGGCCCGGTTCCATTTCCGCGTCCTGCCGACGACGCATTGACGGGCGAGAGCATCGGCGGGGGGCTGGAGGCGGTCACTGGACTTCACGACCCCGCGCTTGCGCTGTTCTCCAAGCCGGCCTGGCTCAAGGCGGGCGCGAATTTGTCCGACGCCGGCGACGGGCTATCGCCCGCGGCATCGCGTGCCGCGCCAGGAGCGCAAGCGCTGCAAAGCGCCACGACGCCTGCCGCTGATTTGTTCCTCTCGGCACCTTGGCTCAAGGTAGGGCAGGAACTTGCCGGCACCAGCACACCGGTGTCGGCGACGGACGGCGCGCCTGCACCGTCGCCGCAACAAGCCACAACCGAGTCGGCGCCGGAGCTGTTCACCGTACCGTCGTGGCTAAAGCCACAGCTGGGGGGCGCCGACGAACCTGTCAGCGCGGCAACGTCGAGTCCGACCGGCGGCCGTGCAGCCCTGCCGCGACGGGCAACGACGCCCGCGGCGCCAGCTGCTGGCGTTTCGGCCCGTATCGATCTCATCGCCGGCGCGCTCATTGCTGTCGGCGCGCCATCAGCGGCGCAGGTCGCCGCTACAGCCGACGCTCTGGGCGTCGCTTCCCGTTCACGAACCGCTCCTGGGCCGGTCACGTTGTCAGGCCCGCGGGATGTCGGCGAGCTCGGTGCGTCATCGGGTGGGGCGCAGGCTGGCTCACTTACGATGGACCAGAGCATGCCGACGGCCGCCGGTTCACGCGCCGCCGTATCGTTCGATGAAATGCCGGCGCTGGCCCAGGGCGACGCCTCCCACGACGCCAGTTCGAAGCGGGACTCGCCGATGGCCGACGACCGTCCAGCTGCTGAGGGGGAGGTTCGGCCAGGCTCTTCAGGGCTTGCCAGCACCCCGCCGGGTCCGGCATCCATCGTCGACCTCGGCATGGCGATGAGTGTTGGCGCGGCCGCAGCGGATCGTGCGCTGCCAGCAGGCACGCGCACTATCCAGGCGGATCTCCACTCCCCGCACTGGCCAAGGGAGGTCGCCGCGGAACTGGTCACGCTCGGCAATCAAAAGCTCGAGTCGGCGACGCTGCGGGTCTCCCCGGAACACCTGGGTCCGATTGAGGTTCACATTCGCCTCGAGGCGAAGGTCGTCAACCTCACCTTCGGCGCCGCCCACGAAGAGACCCGTACGGCGCTTGAGCAGGCGCTGCCTCAGCTTCGCGACGGCTTTGCACACGCGGGCCTGGCCCTCGGCCAGGCGACCGTGCAGCAGCAGATGAGACAGGAATCACAAAACCACACACTCGTGCCGACATCGAAGGGCGATGCGGTCGAGGAAGTGATTGCGAAGTCTGAATCAAGACAAGCACTTAGCTTGATCGACGAGTACGCATGAGCGGGTGTCGGAAATCCGTCTGGCATGCAGCTTGCTACTTAATCGGGTACTCATTCACGAGGATGGATTGAAAGTCATGTCGACCGCAGCCAATGTAGACGCCGGCACCGCCGGTTCGCCGGACGCCGCCACGGCCGCGCCCAAGAAGCGGCGCGGGATCTGGATCATCGCCGTTCTGATGCTCCTGACATCGGGGGGTGGCGCCGCGTACTGGTTCCTTCTCCCGGCAGAGACGAGCAGTGTTGCCGCGGCAGGTGAAGCGCCTGCTGATCCGGCCGCGCACAAGGCCGCGCCGGTCTACTACAAGTTCGATCCGGCCTTCGTCGTCAATTTCGGCAGCCCCGGGAGTGTCCGCTACCTGCAGATCATGATCGAGGCGATGAGCCGCGATGCCAAGGTCATGGACGAGCTCAAGGTTGTCGAGCCGGCCATTCGTAACGACCTGATGTTGCTGTTCTCGTCGCAACAGTACGAGGACCTCCTGACGCAGGAGGGCAAGGAGAAGCTGCGCCAGGCGACGCTCGAGGTCATCCGCAAGGCGCTCGCCGCGGAAAGCGGCAACGCCGACGCGCTCGAGCGGGTTTACTTCACGAGCTTGGTGATCCAATGAGTGCGACCGGCGAGGTGCTCGATCCTGAGGAGATCGATGCGCTTCTGAAGGGTGTCAGTGACGGCGCAGTGCCACTCCAGGCGGCGTCCGTGCCGCCAGGCGAGGCGCGCCGCTTCGACCCGGCGAACCCGGGGCGGCTGGTGCGCTACCGGATGCCAGCGCTCGCTGCCATCAACGAGCGCCTTGCGCGCCAGCTCAAGGCCAGTCTTCACGGCCTCATCCGTAGCGCGTTTGACGTCACCGTGAAACCGGTGAAGGTGCTCAAGTGTGAGGAGTATCTGCAGAGCTTGCCGGTACCGACCAGCTTCAACCTCGTCCGTCTTCCGCCGCTGCGTGGGCCGGCGCTGCTCGTGCTCGACGCAAACTTCGTGTTTGGAGCGGTCGACCGGTTTTTCGGCGGCAGCGGTCGGCACGTGAAGGTGACGGAGCGCGACTTTACGCGCACCGAGAATCGAATCATCCAGATGGTGGTCAAGCAATTCAGCGCCGACCTGCGCGATGCGTGGGCGCCCGTCATCAAGTTCGACGTCGAGCATCAGGGCACCGAGTCCAACCCGCAGTTCGTCAACGCGATCGGCCCCTCCGAAATGGTCGTGTTGAGTACGTTCCAGGTCCACCTGGAGGGCGGCGGGGGCGAGCTGCACGTGGCGCTGCCGTACTCGATGATCGAGCCGTTGCGCGAGGCGCTCGAGTCGGGTGTGCAGGGCGAACCTGCCGCGCTGGACGCGAGCTGGTCACGAGCGCTCCATGAGCAGATCGAGGAGGCCGAAGTCGAGATCGTGCCCCTGCTCGGCCATTCTGAGATCACGGTCGGGCGCCTGCTGAATATGAAGCCAGGTGACTTAATTCCCTGCGATTTCGGCGGATCGGTGACTCTGCTGGCCGAGGGAATTCCGATCCTGCGCGGCAGCTACGGCGCCTCACGGGGCCAGCAGTCAGTCAAGGTTGAACAGCATCTGGCGCGGAATCGCCAGGTCAACAAGTCCATACGATAGCGAGAAGCACATGAACGCGAACAGCGCCGCCGATCCAGCTCGGGTCGCGCCCCTTAGTGAACTCAGGCCAGACCCGCCCGCCGCGGCGGCGTCGGGCGAAATGAACCTTGATGTCGTGCTCGATCTGCCCGTGACCTTGTCGCTGGAGGTCGGACGCAGTCGGATCAGCATCCGCAACCTCCTGCAGTTGACCCAGGGGTCGGTGGTCGAGCTCGACCGCGCTGCCGGCGAGCCGCTCGACGTGTACGTGAACGGCACGCTCGTCGCCCACGGCGAGATCGTCGTGGTCAACGATAAATTCGGCATCCGCCTGACGGACGTTATCAGCCCGGCCGAGCGGATCCGCAAGCTGCGGTAGGCGCGGTCTGTGGGCCGGAAGCCGGCGGTAGCGTCGGAAAGCCGGCGCAATATTGGCATGAAACTTGCATTGGTCAGCCGCATGGACGCTCGAAGCTCAATCCCGGGAAGCACGATCGCATCGAAGGCCGCGGCGCTTCTTGCGCGACTGCTGCTGCTGCTCGCGGCGAGCGCGCCGGGACTTGCGGTTGCGCAGAGCGGCCCGCGTTTCGCGGCGGCCGCGCCGATCGTGCCGTTCGCCGCGCCGAGCGGTGGAATGCCACTCATCCGGGTGTTCTTTGCATTGCTGCTCGTCTTGGCTGCCGTCTACGCCGCGGCCAAGCTCTCGCGCCGCATGGGTGTGGCCGGCGGCACGAGCGCGGCGCGCCTTGAGGTCCTTGCGCAGACGAGCCTCGGCCCGCGCGAGCGTGCCGTGCTGCTGCGGGTCGGCGAGCGTGAAGTGCTGCTTGGCGTGGCTACCGGCAACGTGCGGTTGCTGCTCGACATGCAGGGACGCACCGAATTGGTCGATTCGACCATGGTCGCGACATCGCCGACGCCCGCCGGAGGGCCGGCAGCAGCCGTTCGCCCAAACTTTCGCGACCTGCTCGTAAAGAGCCTCGGGCGATGAAAGCTGGCGCTCTCGCCCTGTTGCTGGTACTGGTGGCCGGACTCTTCCCGACGGCGACGCTTGCCGCCGCGCCGCACGCGGTCGCCGCGACGGCCGTCGCGGCGACACCGGGGATCCCGGCGATCGCCGTGCAGGGCCCCGGTGGCGGCCAGACCTACACCGTGACGATCCAGTTGCTCGTGCTGATGACGGCGATCACGCTGTTGCCGGCAGCCTTGCTGGTCATGACCGCGTTTCCGCGCATCGTCATCGTGCTCGCCATCCTGCGCCAGGCGATCGGTGCCGGGCAGGCGCCGCCGAACCAGGTCCTCATCGGACTCGCCTTGTTTCTGACGATGTTCGTGATGTCGCCGGTGATTGACCGTATCCGCAGCGAGGCCGCCACGCCCTACATGGCCGGCAGCATCGACGCGATGACCGCCCTCGACCGCGGCGTCGGGCCCCTGAAGACGTTCATGCTCGCCCAGACGCGCGAGAGTGATATCGCGAACTTCAATCGGATCTCCGGCGGCAAGGGTTACGCCAGCCCGAAGGACGTCCCGCTGGCGGTGCTCGCCCCGGCGTTCATGACGAGCGAGCTAAAGACCGCGTTCCAGATCGGCTTTCTGCTGTTCATCCCATTCGTGATCATCGACCTCGTCGTCGCCAGCGTACTGATGTCGATGGGCATGATGATGCTGTCGCCGACGCTGATCTCGTTGCCATTCAAGCTGATGCTGTTCGTGCTCGTCGATGGCTGGGCGCTCGTGATGGGCTCGCTCGCCGCGAGTTTCTACCACTAGATCCCTGCGAGTGCCAACGTGACACCAGACACCGTGATGATGATTGGCCGGCAGGCGCTTGAGATGGCGCTGATGCTGGCCGCGCCGATGCTGCTGGTGGCGCTGATGATCGGCCTGCTTGTCGGCGTGTTCCAGGCGGCGACGCAGATCAACGAGATGACCCTGTCATTCATCCCGAAACTCCTCGGCACCGCCGCCGTGTTGCTGATCGCCGGCCCCTGGATGCTCAAGGAACTGGTCGGCTATACGCGCCAGCTGATCGAGAGTATTCCCTCACTAGTGGGATAGCCCGTGCCGACCGTCGACATCGGCCAGCTGCAGCACTGGATCGGCGTGTGGCTTTGGCCGTTCGTCCGCATCGGCTCCTGCCTGATGACCGCGCCGGTGTTCGGCGCAACCTACGTCCCTCCGCGGATCCGCCTGGCTCTTGCCGCCGCGATCACCCTGCCGATCGCGCCGCTGTTGCCGGCACAGCCAGAGACAGTACTTCTTTCCGTCGGCGGCGTGCTGACGACGATCGAGCAGCTGGTCATCGGTGCGGCCCTCGGCTTCGCACTGCAGCTCGTGTTCGACGCGCTTGCGCTCGGCGGCCAGCTTATTGCCAACGGCATGGGCCTCGGATTTGGCTTCAACATCGACCCGATTCGCGGCGCGAGCACGCCGGCGCTGGGCCAGCTCTACGTCGTCCTCGGGACGCTGGTTTTCCTGGCTCTGGATGGTCATCTGGCACTGATCGGGACGCTCGTCGAGAGCTTCAGGAGTCTGCCGGTCGGGGAAGCGGGCCTCGACGGACCTCGCTGGCTGTCGCTCGCCATGTGGGGCGGCAAGCTGTTCTCCGGGGCGCTTGCGGTAGCGCTGCCGGGTGTGACAGCGCTGCTGGTGATCAACCTCGCGTTCGGCATGATGAGTCGCGCTGCGCCGGCGCTGAACTTATTCGCCGTTGGGCTTCCCGTGACGCTCGTGTTTGGCCTCGCGGTTGCGATGTTCGGCATGCCAGCCATCGGGAACGCCTTCACGTCCATGCTCAGTGACGCCTTCGGCTTCCTTCGCAGCGTGACGCGCTGAGCCGCCGCCATGGCCGACCAGGACGACGCCGAACGTACTGAAAGCCCGACACAAAAGCGGCTGGACGACGCCCGGAAGAAGGGTCAGGTCCCGCGTTCGCGGGACCTGAGTACGGCGGCGGTGACGCTCGCCGGTGGACTCGGGCTCTATGGCCTCGGCCGGGCCGTCGGGGACGGGCTGCTGCAGATGATGCGCGTCGGCCTCACGCTGTCGGGACCTGACGCGGTCGATCCCGACCAGATGGGGATAGCGCTGGCGTCCGCGGTATCGCGTAGCGCGCTTGCACTGGCGCCGATACTCGGCCTGCTCGTTGCTGCGGCGACGATCGCGCCGCTCGCCCTAGGGGGCTGGAATTTCAGCCTCGAGGCGCTGCAGCCGCGCTTCGACCGCCTCAATCCCGTGACCGGCCTGCAGCGCGTGTTCTCAGCGAAGGGGCTCGTCGAGCTGCTGAAGTCGCTGGCCCGCTTCCTGGTCGTTGCGGTGGTCGCGATCGCGCTGCTGCGTCACCAGTTCCGGGAGTTCTCGGAGCTGAGCAGCCAGCCAGTGGAGGTCGGCATCACGCATGCGATGCAGATGGTGGGCGCGGCGTTTCTCACGCTCGGCGGTGCGCTCGTGGCGATTGCAATGGTGGACGTACCGATCGTGCTGTGGCAGCACTACCGGTCTCTGCGGATGACCCGCCAGGAGATCCGCGATGAATCCAAGGAAGCCGAGGGAAGCCCGGAGATAAAAGGGCGGATCCGCCGGATGCAGCAGCAGCTGTCCCGGCGCCGGATGATGGAGCAGGTGCCGACCGCAGACGTGGTCGTCACCAACCCTACCCACTACGCGGTGGCCCTGAAGTACGACGAGGGCCGTATGCGCGCGCCGGTCGTCGTCGCCAAGGGCGCGGATCTGATCGCGGCGCGCATCCGGGAGCTGGCTTCGGAGAACGGCGTACCCCTGGTCGAGGCGCCGCCACTCGCCCGTGCGCTGCACGCCGGGTGCGAGCTAGGCGACGAGATCCCGGCGCAAATGTACGCGGTCGTGGCCCAGCTGCTGACCTACGTCTACCAGCTGCGGGCCGCGAGACGGACAGGCGCCAGCGATCCGACGCCTCCGAGTTTCGACGCCGGCCAGCTGAAGACCCCGGGCGAGACCTAGTCCCGGTCCGGACGCCGCCGAACGTGCGCGCCGTCTCAGTTCTCCACGACATCAGTCTCGTCCCCGCCGCCTGCTCCCGCTCGGCACGCAACTTGCTTAATCCAAAGGCAAGGAGACGCGCCACGCTGACGGCGCCAGACGAAATACATGACCGAGCTGGCAATCCAATCCAATTCCACCGCCGCCGGCATCCTCGGGATGCTCAAGCGTGGGGTGGGCGCGCCATTGCTGCTGCTGTCGATGCTGGCGATGATTGTGCTGCCGCTGCCGGCGGTCGCGCTCGATGTGCTGTTCACGTTCAACATTGCGCTCTCCGTGCTCGTCGTTCTGGCGGTCATGAACGTCTCGCGCCCGCTCGACTTCGCGATCTTCCCGACGGTCCTGCTGCTCTCGACCTTGCTGCGACTCGCGCTCAACGTCGCTTCCGCTCGTGTCGTGCTTCTTCATGGCCATGAGGGGGCGAGCTCCGCAGGTCACGTGATCCAGGCCTTCGGCGAGTTCGTCGTCGGCGGCAACTACGCAGTCGGCATCGTGGTCTTCGGAATCCTCACGATCATCAATTTCGTCGTCGTCACCAAGGGCGCGGGGCGCATCTCCGAAGTCAGCGCGCGCTTTACGCTGGATGCGATGCCAGGCAAGCAAATGGCCATCGATGCCGATCTCAATGCCGGGCTCATCAACCAGGACGAGGCACGTGCGCGGCGGGCCGAGGTCCGGACCGAGGCCGACTTTTACGGCTCGATGGACGGCGCGAGCAAATTCGTGCGCGGCGACGCAACCGCCGGCATCCTCATTCTTGTCATCAACATCGTCGGCGGGCTCGCGATCGGGACGCTGAGCCATGGCTTGCCGGTGTCTGAAGCGGCGCGCCTCTACGCGCTGTTGACGATTGGCGACGGGCTCGTGGCGCAGATTCCGGCCCTGCTGCTTTCGACCTCCGTCGCGGTCATTGTCACGCGGATGTCGCGCGCTCAGGACCTTGGCAGCGAACTGGTCAGCCAGCTGTTTGGCCAGCCGCGCAGCCTCGCGGTAGCCGCCACGATCCTGGCAGTCATGGGCCTTATTCCGGGCATGCCGAATCTCGTCTTCCTCTTCTGTGCCGCAGTGCTCGGCTGGTTCGCGCGGCAGCGTGCCCGCACCATGGCGGCGGCAGCAGCCCGGGCCGCGGCACCCGCTCCTGTCATCGCGCCGGCCGGCGGCGAGCCGCGTGAACTGTCCTGGGACGATGTCCAGCCGGTCGATGAGATTGGTGTCGAAGTCGGCTTTCGGCTCGTCTCGCTGGTTGATCGGAACAACGGCGCCGAACTGCTGTCGCGAATTCGTGGCGTACGCCGCAAGCTATCGCAGGACCTCGGATTTCTGGTCCAGTCGGTCCATATCCGCGACAATCTTGAACTCGCACCGAATGCCTACCGGATCAGTCTTGGCGGCGTGACCGTAGGAGACGGCACGGTGTACCCGGACCGTGAACTTGCAATCAACCCGGGCCGCGTCTTCGGCAAGGTCCCGGGCATCGAAACTCGCGATCCGGCGTTCGGCATGGAGGCCATCTGGATCGAGCCTGCGAAGCGCGAGCAGGCGCAGACGCTCGGTTACACGGTGGTCGATGCGAGCACTGTGGTTGCGACGCACGTGAGCCACCTAGTGCAGGGCCACGCGCACGAACTGCTCGGGTACGAGGAGACCCAGCAGTTGCTCAACGGCCTCGCCAAGAGCACCCCTCGGCTCGTCGAGGACCTCGTTCCGAAGCTACTGCCGCTCGGCGTAGTGGTTCGCGTGCTGCAGGGGCTTCTCGCCGAGCGCGTCCCGATCCGCAACATTCGCACGATTATCGAGACGCTCGCGGAGCACGCGCCGCGCACGCAGGACCCGGCAGCTCTGCAGGCCCAGGTGCGCATCTCGTTGTCGCGGCAGATCGTTCAGGATATTGCTGGCACAGCCGTCGAGCTTCCCGTCATCACGCTCGAGCCCGAGCTCGAGGCGCTGCTGCAGAACTCCATCGGCAATGGCCAGGCCGTCAGCCCCGCACTCGAGCCTGGCCTCGCCGAGCGACTCGCTGCCCGGCTTGCCGAATCCGCGCAGCGCCAGGAATCGATCGGCGAACCGGCAGTGCTGATGGTGGCGCCAACCCTTCGTTCGGCACTCGCCCGCTTCGCGCGCGCTGCGGCGCCGAGTCTGAACGTGCTCGCCTGGAACGAGATCCCCGACAGCCGCCGCGTGCGGCTGGTGGCCTCCGTCGGGCGCTCATGACCTCCCATAGAAGACTGCCTGGAATCACTTCCCCATGAAAATGAAGAGCTTCACCGGTCGGGACATTCGGGACGCGCTGCGTCTCGTTCGTCGCGAGTTCGGTGCTGATGCGGTGATTCTCTCGACCCGGTCGCTGGAAAGCGGCGTCGAGGTCAGTGCGGCCGTGGATTCGGCTCGCTTGCCGGCCGAACCGGAGGTCGAGGTCGCAGCGCCCAGCTCCATGGAGCGGGCGGGCTGGGCGACGCCGGCTCCCGCCCCGGTTCTCGCAGCGCAGCCGTCCACCGGCGTGGCAGCGAGTTCCACCGAGCAGCAGGCGGTCAGCGAGGAGCTGCGCACACTGCGCCAGCTACTGGAGCGGCAGGTCGCCGCCCTCGCGTGGAACGACTTTACCCGTCGCGAGCCAATGCGCGCGCGGGCACTGGCCGAGCTGACAGAACTGGGCATCGGGCGCGATGTCGCGCTGGGTGTGCTCGAGGACTTCCCGGCCAACCCTACGATGGAGCAGGCGCAGCGCGCTCACTACGCGCTGCTCGCACGACGCATCCCGACCTGCGACTCACCGTTGGACGCCGGCGGGGCGCTCGCGCTGATCGGCGCGGCGGGTGTCGGCCGGACCTCGATGCTGGCCAAGCTCGCCAAGCGCTGGCTGCTCGAGCACGACGGTGATTCACTCGTGATCGTGACGATCGACGACGGGCACATTGGCTCGGCCGAGCAGTCCCGGTCGCTCGGTCGGATGCTCGGCGTTCCGAGCTACCGTTTCGCCACTGCCGAGGCATTCGCCGACGCCGCCCGCTGCGTCGCCTCCCATGAATTGGTGCTGATCGATACGCCCGCGCTGGCGGCTGACGAGGCCGGCGTCGAGTTGCTGGCCCGCGAGCTCATGCGTGCGTGCCCAACGCTAAAGAGCATGCTGGTGCTCCCGGCCAGCGTCCAGGCGGGTGTTCTGGACGAGGTGGTTCGGCGCGCCGCGCCGTTGACGCCGGCCTGCTGCGCGGTCACACGCTTCGACGAGGCGGTCAGCCTCGGTGGGCTGCTGTCAACGGTCGTTCGTACCGCCCTGCCGATCGCGATGGTCAGCGACGGCCCGCGGATCCCCGAAGACCTTCGGGCGGCGCGCGCACACCAACTGGTGGCACGGGCCGCCGAACTTGCGCGCGACGCGCGCGCCCATGCCGACGAGGACCTCCTCGGCCGGCGCTTCGGAGAACACATCCATGCCGCAGCGTAAGCCCGCACTGAAGTCCTCGACTGCAGAGGGCATGCAAGTCATCGCCGTTTCCAGCGGCAAGGGCGGCGTTGGCAAGACCACGGTAGCCGTCAACCTCGCCACCGCACTGGGCCAGTCGGGGCGGCGGGTTCTGCTGCTCGACGGTGATCTCGGGCTCGCGAGTGTCGACGTGCTGCTCGGCCTTACGCCGACAGCGACCCTCGAGCAACTTCTGGGGGGAGAGCGGCGACTGGACGAGATACTGATGACGACCGCGGACGGAGTCACGGTGATTCCGTCGGCGTCGGGGGTCGCGCGGATGGCGCAGCTTGCCGCCACCGAGAACGCCGCAATCGTCCGCGCCTTCGCCAGCCTGCCGGAAATCTACGACACGCTGATTGTGGATACCGCTCCGGGAATCGGCGAATCGGTACTGTTCTTCTGTCAGGCCTCGCAACACCACATCATCGTTATCCGTGACGAGCCGGCAAGCCTTACGGATGCCTATGCCCTGATCAAGACTCTGCACCGCGCCCACCGCGTCCGCCGCTTCCAGGTGTTGGTCAACATGTCCAACGGGGAGAGCGACGCCAAGGATCTCTTCGATCGGCTGCGGCGCGTGACAGACCGCTTCCTCGACGTCCTGCTCGAGTTCGCGGGCGAAATACCGGAGGACGCGGGAATCCCCCGCGCGGTTCGGGCGCAACGGCCGGTGATTTCGATGGCGCCGACCGGCCCGGCTACCCGGGCTTTCCGCCGGCTTGCGACGAAGGTGTCGTCTTGGACGCCGCCGCAGGAGTTCAGTGGCGGCGTCTCGTTCTTCTTCGAACGACTCGTGGCGCGCCCGATCGCACGCCTGCCCAAGGTGGTCAAGTGAACGCCCAAGTCTATGAAAGCACGCTTCCGGCGCGCGACTTCGATTCGCTGGTACTCAAGCACGCCGACCTCGTCAAGCGTATCGCCTACCACATCGTCGGTCGGCTGCCGTCGCACGTCGAAGTTGATGATCTCATTCAGTCAGGGATGATCGGACTGTTAGAGGCTGCGCAGAACTTTGCCAGCAACCGCGGCGCGCGCTTCGAGACTTATGCGGGCATCCGGATCCGGGGTGCCATGCTCGATGCTCTTAGAAAGCTCGATTGGGCGCCGCGATCGGTGCATCGCCGGTCGCGCGAGGTCGCCGCCGCTATCCAGGCAGTGGAGGCGCGCACCGGCCGCGAGGCCGCCGATACCGATATTGCGGCCCAGCTCGGCGTGACGCTCGACGAATATCACGAGATCGTGCGGGACGGCCTCGACTGCCACCTGCTGCGCCTGGACGACACCGACGATGACGACAACGGCACAACGCTGGATCGCATCCGCAGCGACGACCCCGATCCGCAGAGCGAGCTCTTCAACGAGGCCCGCCAGGAGGCGGTGGTCCGTGCGATCAGCTTCCTTCCGGAAAGGGAGCGCACTGTTCTGTCCCTGTACTACGAGCAGGAAATGAGTCTCAAGGAAGTCGGAGCGGTGCTCGGCGTCAGCGAGTCGCGCGTCTGCCAGCTGCAGAGCCGGGCTCTGCTGCGGCTACGCGGCATCCTCGCTGAGTGGCGGCCATGAAGGGTAGAGGATTCACATGGACATACTGAGCATATTGGGCGTGGTGCTCGGGATCGTGGCCATCATCGTCGGCGCGATCCTCAAGGGCGCCGGCGTTCACGCGTTGCTCTCCTCCGCGGCGTTCATGATCGTGGTGGTGGGCACCATTGCGTCGATTTTCCTGCAGACCCCACTGAAGGTGATGCAGCGAGCCATGGTGATGCTGCCCTGGGTGTTCCGGCCGCCGTCTCGGGCCCCGGAAGCGCAGGTCGCAAAGCTCGTCGAATGGAGCAACATCTCCCGCAGACAGGGCCTGCTGGGGCTCGAGTCGATGCTTGCAAACGAGCCTGATCCGTTCCTGCGCACGGGGCTGCAGCTCGTCGTCGACGGCAGCGAGCCGGATGCCATCCGCGACACCCTCGAGGTCGAGATGCGTGCGAGGGAGACGGCGGACCTGCGCGCGGCTAAAGTTTTCGAGGCGATGGGAATCTACTCGCCCACGCTCGGCATCATCGGCGCGGTCCTCGGACTCATGGCCGTGATGCAGAATCTGGCGGATCCGTCGAAGCTCGGCCACGGCATTGCCGCGGCATTCACGGCGACCGTCTACGGCATCGGTCTTGCGAATCTGCTGTTCCTGCCGATGGCCAATAAGCTCAAGGGCGCGGTCCAGACCCACACTCACGAGCAGGAGATGCTGATCGAGGGCCTCATTTGCATCGCCCAGGGTGACAACCCACGGGTCATCGAGGGCCGCCTGCGGGGCTACCTCCACTAGGACACGACATGGCACGCAAGCACCAGCAGCACGAGGAGCATCAGAACCATGAGGCGTGGGCGATCCCTTATGGCGACCTGGTCACGCTGCTGCTCGCGTTCTTCGTCGTGATGTACGCGATGTCATCGGTGAACGCAGGCAAGTACCGCGTGCTCTCGAATGCGCTGAACGCCGCGTTTCGTGGTACGCCAACGACACCGGAGCTGATCCCGGTCGGAACCCACCAGGTGACGCTCGAGGAACAGCTGCCGGCGGCGTCGGTCGCGCAGCTCTTTAACGCCGGTGTACCCGTGCAGCGCAGCGCCAGGACGCCCGGACCGGGGGGCGAGCCGGACGAGACGAGCACCAAGACCACGATCGCCACGGCGGAGGTGGAGGCGGATGCCGCCAAGGCACGCGAGCTCGCAGGCGTCGAAGCTGACGTCAGTGGCGCGCTCGCCGAACTTATCAAGAACAACCAGGTGCACGTGAAGTTGCTGCACGACGCGGTGGAGGTGCAGATCGGAGCCGACGTGCTGTTCGCAAGTGGCGTCGCGGACCCCTCTGCCTCGGCCGTGCCCGTCCTGCAACGCCTGTCCGAGGCGCTGCGCCCGTGGCCGAACGCGATCAGGGTCGAGGGTCACACCGACGATGTGCAGATCCGAGGCGGTGCCTTTCGGTCGAACTGGGAGCTGTCGGGTGCGCGCGCCGGAAGCGTCGTGCGGCTGCTGATGGAAAAGGGCATCGATCCGCGACGGCTTGAACTTGTCGGCTACGGCGAATACCGCCCCCTGATGCCGAATTCCACTGCGGACGGACGCAACGCGAACCGGCGGGTGGTGCTGCTGATTCTGGGGCGTACGCAGGGTGTGACTGCCCCGCCGCCGTGATCCTCCAGGGGCATCGTCCGCTGGCCGCCAGCGACCACTGCACCGGCCCGCTGGAGCCGACTCCCGGTTACGCCGGATCCGATCGTGGCGCGCCGCTAGTCGCCAAGGGCGGAGCGCAGGGCCGCGATCTCCTGAGCCGATTCGACCAGCAGAGTCTGGCAGGCGGGGGCGTCCAGCTTCAAACGTTCCAGTGCAACGGACGTGGACACCTTGAGCTGCAGGACGTCTGGCTCTCCCTTGCAGTCCGCAAGCAGGTGGGCTGCGGCCAACAGGTCCGCCAGGTTGGCGCCGCGACGAATCTCGCTGTCAACGTTCTCAAAGTCACGGACGGCGGCGATGACTTCATCGGC
Organism: Pseudomonadota bacterium; assembly: GCA_025356815.1. Taxonomy (GTDB): domain Bacteria; phylum Pseudomonadota; class Gammaproteobacteria; order Steroidobacterales; family Steroidobacteraceae; genus CAIKZZ01. The sequence continues at coordinate 21,471 of JANXQL010000169.1, read as the reverse complement.
CATCTGCCAGTGTTCCAGCACCGCTTGCGCAATTTCCGCATGCCACTGGCGGACGATGTCCGCGTAGGCGTCGGAGTCGCCAAACAGCTGGGGATGGGCCGTGGCGCGGGTGAGGATATAGAGCTTGCCGACGCCCGAGACGACGCCGGTGAGCAGGGCGGTATCAGGATTGAAGCGACCGTTCAGGCGCGCAAGCACGCAGCACAGGGCGGACACCTCGACGCTGTGCTCCCAGAGGGCCCGCATGGGGCGCTGGATCGTACTGAATGCGGCGGCCTCGCGCTGTTGCGCCATCGCAAAGCTGATGACCGCGGTGCGCAGCGAATCAAAGCCGAGCCGGACGATGGCGGTACGTAGGTCGGCGACGGCCTTGCCGGAGTGATTTTGAATGGCGGAGTTGGCAAGCGTGAGGATACGGCCCACGAGCGTAGGCTCTGCGCCGAGCACCCTAACCAGCCGGTCGCTGGTCACCATCTCTTCGGCGAGGAGCTTTTGCACCCGCAGTGCCACCTTGGGATAGCTGGGGAGCTCCAGCGCGGGTCCGGAAAGGTCCTTGGCGAGCTGGCAAACAAACGCGTACGCGTCTGCATTCATGATGCGGGGTGCTACCGGCTCGGAGTGTTGTTCGGCGATCTGGGTAGGTTCCATTAGGGATTTATCGGCAGCACTTGGGATTCCTTAAGGGTCTGGGAGTCCGGGGGCACGCAATTGGCGCCTCTGAAGCCGCCCGCTGCCGTGCCGGCGAGGCCCCTGCGTCAAATCGGGGCAGCGGTCGTGGCGGAGGCGGCGGTTGCGGCGGGTACCCCGGATGACCGGCCGGGGAGGCCCCACTTCCTGATATTCAGGCCGCCTGCCGCACGCTTGCGCGGCGTCAGCCGAATTCGCGGCCCGCAGTTGCCGGTAGCTCTTGCGCTGATATATTTCGCAAGTAGATGAATTAAATGGAACAATCGGCAGCGACTACGCCGCATTCATCAGCACCTTCGATAAGCGCCTGCAGGGAGAGGGTCGCGATATGCTGCTCGTCGCCGAGCCGGTTCAGGAAGGTCGGGGGTTCGTGCGATCTGCCCGGACTGGGCCGCCACAGGTGAGGTAAGACGCGTGCTCAGCTATCAACTAGACGTCTTCGGCCAACCGCTGGTGCGGGTCGAAAGCGAGACGCCGCGACCGCAAGGCTGTGAAGTCGTCCTCCAGGTGGGCAGTTGCGGCGTCTGCCACAGCGATGTACACCTGCACGACGGGTACTTCGATCTGGGCGGCGATGCCAAGCTCGATATGGCGAGGGCCGTCAAGCCGCCACGTACGCTCGGTCACGAGATCGCGGGCACCGTCGTGGCCGTCGGCCCAGACGCCGTGGGAGCATGCATCGGCGACCGCCGGATCGTCTACCCGTGGGTTGGCTGCGGCCAGTGCGCACTGTGCGTGGCCGGAAACGAGCACCTATGCAACGCGCCCGAGGCCCTCGGCGTCCACCGCGACGGAGGCTTCGCAGACCATGTGCTGATACCGCACTCGAAATACCTTTTGTCGTACGGACCGCTGTCGGAGGAGCAAGCCTGCACCTACGCATGCTCCGGACTGACGGCGTTCAGCGCACTGATCAAGGCCGGTCCGATTGCGGCGACGGATCGGCTGGTCATCATCGGCGCCGGTGGCGTCGGCCTGTCTGGGATCCGACTGGCCAAGCACCTCTTCGGCGTGGCGCCGATCGTCGTCGAAGTCGATAGGAACAAATGGGATATCGCGCGGTTGGCGGGGGCCGGCGAGCTCGTCGATCCCGCTGCCGACGGTGCGATGAAGAAATTACTGAAGTCCACAGGCGGCGCAGCCGCCGTCATTGATTTTGTCGGCGCCGGCTCGTCGTTCGCATTCGGCTTCGGTGTTCTTCGCAAGGCCGGCAGGCTCGTGAGTGTCGGTCTGCTTGGAGGGGCGACGCCGATCGTTCCGGCCATGGTCGCCATGAAGGCGGTAAGCATCATCGGCTCGTATGTTGGTAGCCTCAGCGAGCTGCATGAATTGCTGACCATCGCGCAAAGCGGTGTGCTGCCCGACTTGCCGCTGGTATTACAGCCTCTGTCGACGGCAACGCAGGCGCTTGATGCATTGCGTGCCGGACGCGTGAGTGGCCGAATCGTCCTCAGTCGAACGGCTGAGCGCCCCTCGTCATAGCGGCGTGTTTCCCGTGATTTTCATCGGTGGCTGCAGGGGGCATGTGGCGGATGCCGTCGCGGGGCGGAGCTACGATGCCGTAGAGTGCGCCAGCGCATGCAGCGACGCGAGTGCCCCGCGTGCGATGTCTTCAGGCGAGCATAGTCGACTCCAGGCTCGCCGCTGGCGTAGCGCCATGACCCGCCCTCGTCGTATCGGGAATCGCCAGTTCAAGCGGCTATATTCACGGTTGGTGCCGAGCGCGTGACATGGGGTTACCGTGACATCGGCCCGCTCGCCCTGGGCCGGTACGTAGCTCATACCGTCGGCGGATAACCGTGACGCGATGGCGTCTGTGGTCGTGACGCCGGTGACTGCGCGAGTGCAGCGCGGGTGATCGACGACTGATTCGCTCCATTTGTCAGGATCAAGGAAACACGGTGAGCCACCACCCGTACGATGAGCTGGGCGTCATCGAAATCGCCGCCCTCGTTCGGGCGGGCGCCGCTGATCCGATTGACGTCACCGCAAGAGCCCTTGAGCGAATCGCAGTGCTGGATCGTGACCTCGGCGCTGTAGTCGAGGTCGACCCGGAGCGGGCTTTGGCACAGGCCGCGAACGTGCGGCGTGACCTGCCGCTCGCGGGAGTGCCGATTCTCATCAAGGACGTCAATCTCGATGTCGCGGGCTTCTCCACCCGCTTCGGTTCGCGTTTTTTTGAAGCTGCTCGCATTGCCACCACGGACAGTGAGTTCGTACGCCGCCTGCGTGCCGCCGGAATGATCATTCTCGGCAAGTCCAAGACTCCGGAGTTCGCAGGCGACTTTGTGACTGAACCGACCGCCCTCGGACCCGCTCGCAATCCCTGGAACGTGGCCCGCGCTACAGGAGGCTCGAGCGGCGGCGCTGCCGCTGCCGTCGCAAGTTTCATGGTGCCGGTCGCTCATGGCACCGACTGTGGTGGCTCGATTCGCGTGCCGGCCGCGTGCTGTGGCGTCGTTGGTTTGAAGCCGACCCGCGGGCGTACCCCGTCCGGGCCAGGCGCAGGCGAGCGGGTTGCCGGGCTGAACACCGAGGGCGTCTTGACGCGATCCATCCGCGATACCGCCGCTCTGCTGGAAGCTGTTGCAGGCCCCGAGGCTGGCGCGCCGTATCAGACATTGCCGCCAGTGGGTGGCTGGATGAGTGCGCTATCGCCACGCGCGGAGCGGCTGAAGATCGGCGTCGTCACATGCCGGATGGATGGAACCGACGTCGACCCGGAAATCACCCGAGCGGTTGAGCATGCCGTGACCATTCTGGGGGACCTTGGACACACCATCGTCCCCTTCCATTGGCCGGATGTCGCCGAAGCGAGTGATGCTGCGGCCGTCTTCTGGCATGGCGAAATTGCCGAGGCTATCGAGGCCCGGTGCCGGGTACTCGGACGCGAGCCGGACGAGCACGAGATCGAGCCATTGAGTCGGTATGCCTGGGATGCGACGCGACGACGTTCGGCGCTGGACTACATAGATGCAAAGGCGGCGATGAATCGCGTGACGCGGCGATTTGTGTCCGCCTTCGAGCCTATCGACGTGCTCTTGCTGCCGACCACGGGCGAAATGGCTCCCCTCATCGGCGGATTCGGGAGGTGCCCCGCGGGCTTCGACTATGCCGAGTGGGCTAACGCCGCCTATCGTTTCGGTGCGTTTACCGAGATATTCAACATGACGGGGCAGCCCGCGATCTCGATCCCTGCGATGCTTTCGACCGACAACCTGCCGATCGGTATCCAGCTTGTAGCACAATTCGGCGAGGATGCACTGCTGCTGAGTCTGGCGCAGAGCCTGGAGAACGAAATTCGTTGGCTCGACTGGCGGCCGCCGCACTGCCTCAGTCGGGGAATGTGATCAAGCGCGGCGTCCATGCGCAGCAGGGACCGACAAGGGGCGCCTGCCAAACCTGCCAGTTCCGGCGCCCCTAATTCCCGCCCGCCCCCGCGCGATCCAACAGCGCGGTCCGCCCTACAGCCGGTCCCACATCTCCATCGCCATGTCAGCGGCGGACGGGCCGATGGAGCCGCGGATGGCCTTTAAAGCGCCCGGATGGGTAGGGAGCCTACCGCAGAAATGCGTGGCCACTTTCGCAATACGTGGCGCGGCCGAATGAGGCGCATCGCCGAACTGCGTCATTCGAGCTGCCGGCGCGGCATCCGTCGATTCGCTAAGTCCCTGTCAGCGCGAGCAATCCGCGATTGGGCCGCGCGCTTGCGACACGGGGGGACGCGCCCGCTATGCACTTTCCGAGGGGGCCGGCAGCGTGCGCACGGGCATGCTAGGGGTATGGCGGTGGCCTGCAAGGCCCGCATCTCGCACGGCGCGGAGGGTTCGGATGTTCCAGGTGCGCATACATGGCCGCGGTGGCCAGGGCGTCGTCACCGGCGCCGAGATGCTCTCGATCGCCGCGTTCCTCGGCGGCCGGCACGCGCAGGCCGTGCCGAGCTTTGGCTCCGAGCGAACCGGCGCGCCGGTCGTCGCCTTCTGCCGCATCGACGATCACGAGATCAGGCTGCGCGAGCCGGTCATGGCACCGGATGCGCTGCTGATCCAGGACCCCACGCTGCTGCACCAGATAGACGTTTTCCAGGGCCTCGGACCCGATGGCTACGTCCTGATCAACACCAATCGCAGCTTCGAGGACCTCGGTCTCGGCGAATTCATGGCCGGCTTCCGGCGGGAGCGGCTTTGCACGGTGCCAGCCACCGAGCTTGCGCTCAAGTATGTCGGGCGGCCGGTCCCGAACGTGCCGCTGCTCGGCGCCTTCGCCGCCATCAGCGGACTGATCTCGCTCGATGCGGTCATCGCCGCTATCCGGGAGAAGTTCTCTGGCAAGGTCGCCGAGGGCAACGCCTTGGCTGCCGGCGCCGCGTACAACACGGCGCTCGAGGCGAAGAAGGAAGCGACCCATGCTTAAGCAGATCGAGGGGTCCCACGCGGTCGCCGAGGCCGTCTCGCTGTGCCGCCCCGAGGTGATCTGCGCGTACCCGATCTCGCCGCAGACCCACATCGTCGAAGCGCTTGGCGAAATGGTAAAGAGCGGAGAGCTCGACCGCTGCGAGTTCATCAACGTCGAGTCGGAGTTCGCGGCGATGAGTGTCGCGATCGGCGCATCGGCGGCCGGCGCGCGAACCTATACCGCGACTGCGAGCCAGGGACTGCTGTTCATGGCGGAAGCGGTGTACAACGCCGCTGGTCTGGGCCTGCCGATCGTGATGACCGACGCGAACCGCGCGATTGGCGCGCCAATCAATATCTGGAATGACCACAGCGACGCGCTATCGATGCGGGACTCCGGCTGGATCCAGCTGTTCGCGGAGACCAACCAGGAGGCGCTCGACCTGCACATCCTTGCGTTCCGCCTCGCCGAAGAGCTGTCGCTGCCGGTGATGGTGTGCATGGACGGCTTCATTCTCACCCATGCCTACGAGCGGGTCGACATGCCGACTCAGCAGCAGGTCGATCGGTTTCTGCCGCCGTATGAGCCGCGCCAAGTCCTCGATCCGCGCGAGCCGGTGTCCATCGGGGCGATGGTCGGGCCGGAAGCCTTCTCGGAGGTTCGCTATCTCGCGCATGCCAAGCAGCTGCAGGCTCTGGAGCGAATCCCGGTGCTGGCCGGCGAGTTTTCGACGATTTTCGGACGCGAGTCCGGGCGCCTCGTGCATCGCTACCGGACCGAAGACGCCGAGACCGTCGTGATCGCGATGGGCTCTGTCATGGGAACCATCAAGGACGTCGTCGACGAGATGCGCGCGTCGGGAGTCTCGATTGGCGCTCTCGGGATCTGTTCGTACCGTCCCGCGCCGCTCGCGGTGATTCGTGAAACCGTCAAGGGTGCCAGACGCGTTGTCGTCCTCGAGAAATCCCTTGCCGTCGGACTCGGCGGCATTCTCGCGACCGATGTCAGAATGGCGCTGTCCGGGCTGCACCTGCATGGGTACACGGTGATCGCGGGCCTCGGGGGCCGCCCGATTCTGAAGAGCTCGCTGCACGCGCTGTTCGAGCGGGCAGGACGCGACGAGTTGGAGCACGTCACGTTCCTCGACCTCAACTGGGACGTCGTCAACCGGGTGCTCGAGCGGGAACGCACGACGCGCCGCTCCGGATCCATAGCCGAGAACGTGTTGCGCGACGTCGGCGTGCCGACCGCATCGGGAGTGTGAACGCCGCCATGGAAACGCAGATCATCAAGTTCTACCAGACCGGGAGCTTCGCGGTGGGCAACCGGCTGCTCGACGAGTCGCAGCGCTCCGTGCAGGCGAACATGCGTCGCAGCAACTCGCTGAACTCCGGCCATCGTGCCTGCCAGGGCTGCGGCGAGGCGCTGGGCGCCCGCTACGCGATCGACGCGGCGATGCAGGCGACTTCGAACCAGCTGATCGCGGTCAATGCAACTGGTTGTCTTGAGGTGTTCTCGACGCCTTATCCAGAAACGTCGTGGCAACTGCCGTGGATCCACTCGCTGTTTGGCAACGCGGCTGCGGTCGCGACCGGGGTCGCGGCGGCGATGCGCGTCAAGGGCCGCCAGGACGTGCGGGTCATCGCGCAGGGCGGCGACGGCGGCACGACCGACATCGGCTTCGGATGCCTGTCAGGGATGTTCGAGCGCAACGACGACGTGCTCTACATCTGCTACGACAATGAGGGCTACATGAACACCGGCGTACAGCGCTCGTCGGCGACTCCGCCAGCGGCCCGCACGTCGACCACCGCCGCCATCGGCGAGGAGCCAGGCAATGGCTTCGGCCAGGGTAAGTTCGTGCCGGCGATCGCGATGGCGCACGAGATCCCCTATGTCGCGACCGCCTCGGTCGCGTACCTGCGCGACCTTGAGGCCAAGGTGCACCGCGCGATGAGCCTGCGTGGGGCGCGCTACCTGCATATCTTCGTTCCCTGCCCGCTCGGTTGGGGAGCGGCGTCCGAGGACACGATTCGGCTCGCGCGCCTGGTCGTCGAAACCGGGTTGTTCCCGCTCTTCGAGGCGGAGCACGGCGAGGTCACCGGACGCTACCAGATTCGCCATCGCGTGCCGGTCGAGGAATACCTCAGGCTGCAGAAGCGCTATTCCCACCTGCTCGGCAAACGCCCAGCGGTTGCGACGATCGCCCGGATCCAGGCGATGGCGGAGCGCAACATCCGTCGCTACGGGCTGCTCGGCGAGGAGGCGTGACGATGGACAAGCTGTTCGCGATCACCCTCGATGTCGGTTCGAGCCTGGCCAATAAGACTGGCACCTGGCGCACGTACAGACCCGTCTACGTCGATCGACTGCCGCCGTGCAACAACCAGTGTCCGGCCGGGGAGAACATCCAGGCCTGGCTGTACCTCGCCGAGGAGGGTCGGTACGAGGATGCCTGGCGCAAGATCATGGAAGAGAATCCGTTTCCGGCGATCATGGGTCGGGTTTGCTACCACACGTGCGAGAGCGCGTGTAACCGCGGCGCGCTTGACGAGGCGGTGGGCATCAACGGCGTCGAGCGTTTCCTCGGCGACCAGGCCATCAAGCATGAATGGCGCATCGAGCCGGGGTCGCCCACTGGCCGTCGGGTGCTCGTCGTCGGTGCGGGTCCCGCCGGCCTGTCCTGTGCGTACCACCTGGCAAGGCTCGGCCACGCCGTGACCGTCCTGGAGGGCGCCGACAAGGCCGGCGGCATGGTGCGCTACAGCATCCCGAAGTACCGAATGCCGCGAGAGAAGCTGAACCAGGAGATCAAGCGGATCGCCGACATGGGAGTCGAGATTCGGCTCAGCTCACCGGTTTCGGACCTTGCGGCCGAAATGAAGAAGGGCAGGTACGACGCGGCGTTCGTCGCCGTCGGTGCGCAGCTTGGCCGGCATCTGCCGCTGCCGTCATCCGGTGGCGTGGCGGTGCTGGACGCCGTGCAGATTTTGCGCGACCTGGAGCATGAGGAGGCGGTGCCGCTGCGCGGGCGCGTGATCGTCTATGGCGGCGGTAACACAGCCTTCGACGTTGCCCGCTCGGCAGTTCGGCTCGGCGCACTTGAGTCGCTGGTCGTCTACCGCCGGACGCGCGAGAAGATGCCTGCCCACCGATCCGAGATCCGCGAAGCACTTGAGGAGGGCGTGACGCTACGCTGCCTATCGACGATTACTGAAGTCGGAACCGGCGCGGTGACAATCGAGCGAATGGAGCTGGATGCGAAGGGGCGGTCGCAACCGACCGGTGAGCGCGAGATGATCCCGGCGACAACCGTGGTGCTTGCGCTAGGCCAGGATACCGATCTTGGCCTGCTCACGGGCGTGCCCGGCCTGCGCGTCGAGAACGGCCTTGTCCAGGTCGATCGGAATCTCGCTACCGGTGCGACCGGGATTTGGGCAGGCGGCGATATCGTGCCGGCCGATCGCAATGCCACGGTCGCGATCGGCCATGGCAAGAAGGCGGCGCGGCAGATCGACGCCTGGCTGCGCGGTGAGGTGCTGCGTCGGCCCGCCAAGCCCGAGCTCGCCTCCGCAGACATGATGAATACCTGGTACTACTCGGATGCGCCGCGCGCCATCCGGCCGATCCTCGAGGCGGTTCGGCGAACATCGGGATTCGCTGAGGTGGTTGGCGACTACGACGAGGGCACCGCGCTCTACGAGGCACGTCGCTGCATGTCCTGTGGGAATTGCTTCGAATGCGACAATTGCTACGGCGTGTGCCCAGACAATGCGGTGATCAAGCTTGGGCCGGGCGAGCGATTCGAGTTCAACTACGACTACTGCAAGGGCTGCGGGGTCTGCATCTCCGAGTGTCCTTGCGGTGCCATCAGGCGGGTACCGGAAGCAATCTGAGGCAGTGGTATGGGCGCCGCTCAGGCCGAACACGCCGTGGCTAAACCGGCTTCCGGCGGCCAGGCCGCATTGCCGAAGGGCCCTGTTGTTGCCGGCGCTGCCCGAAGCGAGTGCACTCGAGCGCGTTCGGGAGTGCCTGCGTCAACGGTCAGGCATCAACCGCCCGTCGGCCGCCGATCAGCTCCGACGACTAGTTATGCCCGGCGACGCCAGCGGCCAGGAATGCCACAGTGGCGGCGGCCCCGAGCAGCGTCCGAACGGCATGCAGCTTGCCCCAGTGCATGATCAAGCAGCGGGTATCTTCGGTCGCCAAGCTGGGATCAACGGCATTGAGGCGATGGTTCAGCGGCATGATCACGATGAGCGTGTACGGCCAGTTGGCCAGTAGCAGCACCGCCCCCGCCAACCAGAGGGGGTTACCCGACTGCCACCAGCTGCCCAGTCCCAACGCGCCGCCTACCACGGCGAGGGTCGCCTGCATCGCATAGCCGTGGGCGTAGCTTGGCTTCCACTGGGACAGGAGGGGGCCGGGTGGTAGCGCCAGTCGCGCAGGCTGCTCGGCGAAGTTGATGTAGAAGGCGGCGCCGGCGAACGCAGCGGCGACGACAAGCGCCAGTAGTCCAGAGAGCATCGCCAATTCCTTGCGCGTCGCCGAATACGTTGGCCGTCGCGAGCTTACTACAAGACGCAGCTGATGTTCGCCGTCGGAGGCGATTCAACGGGCGCAGCGGAGGCCGGGCTACGGCCGCGAGGCAGGCAGGGGGCATGGCGACCGCTCGTCGGTCAGTGGAACCACGGCCATGTTGAAGCATAGTCCCATGCGACGATGAAGCCCACGCCAAAGCCCAGAAAGCCAGCCGCCCGAATTCGCTCTCGCCGGGCGAGGCGATTACTGTCCATCGGCGCGATGATGAAGCTTTCCCCATTCGCCGGCTGTTGGATCACCGAGTTGCGTGCAATCGAATCCTTGATGACCGTGGTAGCGGCCTCTGCCGTCGCTGTCGATCGAGCCGAATCCCACTCGGCAGTGCTAATGCGTCCGTCGCGGTCGGCGTCGAAGCGGCGCAGCAGTTCGACCTGGTCCTGCTTCCACTCCTTAAGGAGGATTCCCGCTTCGGTTGCGACATCGCCGATGTCCGAGCGTGATCGCAATTCGCCGATGACCGTCAACCAGGCATCGACGTCGATCCGCTGTTCCGTGTATCGATATGCGCCGGAGGCAAGCCATGTTTGGTACAGCCCCGGAGGCCCTTCCGGCCATGGTGTATTGCCATACCAAGTGTTCGAGGAGGTTGGAATGATGGTTGCGCAAACTGGTCCCACCAGACACTCGCCATCGCCGTCGTCGAGAACGAACGGCGTGATGCTGGTCTCCGCCTCGACGTTGCTCCAGCTCAGGGCCGAGCGATTCCGATCTCGCCGCTCGATCTCAAAACTCCACCACACGCACGATTTGTAGGTGAGTGGCGAGCGCCGAGGTTCAGGTGTTGCCACTTTGGCCTGGCCGTAGGCTTTGACATACCCTTGGGCAGCAGATCGAAGCCGAACCAACGGCGTGTCCGCAACCAGTTGGGCGCTCCGCAGGCTGACCAGAAACCGATACAGCGCCCAGAGCGCGCCCAATGCGCAGACGGTGGCGAGAAGCAGTGGGCGCAGCGCCACGGGAACGTCCATCCAGGAGCACCGATCAGGAGGCGAACAGCGCCTTCACATCGACGTCCCTGCTCTCGTCCGTCGAGAAGTTCAGCATTTCTGCAAGAGGAAAATTGCCGAGTCGTGCGACGAGCAGTTCGGGAAAGCTCTGGATCCGGACGTTGTTGGCATTGGCGGCGTCGTTGTAGACCTCGCGTCGGTCCGCGATCGCCGTTTCGAGGGCGCTGATCCGAGCCTGCACATGCCCGAAGTTCTCATTGGCCTTCAGCTCCGGATAATGCTCGACGACTGCGTACAGCCCGGAGAGGCCGCTGCGAAGCTCGCGCTCGGCCGAGCTGACGGACGCCATGTCCCCGTTGCTTCGGGCCGTGTCCACGCTGTTTCTGGCACGCATCACGCGCTCGAGCGTGTCCCGCTCGAATTGCATGTACTGCTTGCAGAGTTCAATGAGCTTCGGCAGCTCATCGTGTCGCTGGGCGAGCAGAACATTAATGTTGGACCACGCGAGCTTAATGGCTGCGCGGACCCGAACGAGCTGGTTGTACAGGCCGACGAGATAACCCACGACGGCGATTGATATAAACAGAACAACTATGCCCAGCATCGGCCGGTTCCTCATTCGGTACCCTTTTGGCAAGGTCAGGGTGATGCGCCGAGTCTGCTACGAAACAGCGTTAGATCGGTAGCGCCCGAGCTACAGACTGTGAGGCAACTATCAGAATGCAGCACGAGGGCGCGCGTTGTGACCCTCTACGCTCGCTCCCACTCGGTGTTGCCGCTTTCGCCGGGGATTCCAGCAGCGCCATTCGTCAGCATGGAGCGATGCGACGGGTGGCCCCCGTCATTAAATCAAGTCATCAGGCACAATGACGCATGGCCGGTCGTGCATCGATACCCGTAGAGAAGCCGTCGAGCGAGGCACAGGTGATGGCCAGCTGGCACGAAGCCGAATTCGACCAGGTAGATCATTTGATGTTTGATGCGGGTCGGATCCTAGGTCGTGAACGCGTGTATTTCGCGTTCGCCACGCCAACATCCTTCAGCAGGAGTATGTAGATCGAGAATTGGACAGCGACCGGTTCGTGGCCGTAGCTGACGACGTCCACCGGGATGGAGGATCGCCGGCTGGCCTGCGGCTGGCGGTTGCATCTCGACGCTAAAGTATGCGTAGGGATCGTGTTAGCCGACCAGTGAATTGAACTGACCCAGGATGTCCGGTCCAGTCCCGATTGATGTTCCCTAGATGGCGGAACACGGAGTCCTGGATCATGGCGAAGCCGCGATTGCGACCGAACGGATTGTCCACAAGCTGCGTGGGGCGGATGTGGTAACCGGCCAGGGCCAGACGATGGCTGACGCGTGCAGCCGCTAAGGCGACCGACAGGACCTGCTTCAGTGGAAAAAAAACCCACGACCGGCTGCGCGTAGGCCCGGTCTGGAAAATGGAGGACTTTGAGTCGAAGCCTGCCGGGCTGAAGAAAGCCGTGGCGGGCCTGACAATCGTGGAGGTCATGCTTAAGAAACTTGCCGAGGGAAGGTTCCACGTCCAACGCGGCGGCAGGCGCTGGATCTCGTGAGATCGAGGCATCGATACACAGCGCACCGCATCTGCCGAGCGCTGAACATCCAGCGAGCGAGCATCCGATAGCTGCCGCAGCCGGGTAGCGACAAGGCAAGGCACCGTTGGGCGCCTCGAATCCGCGGCGAGCCTCGCAGGACGGGCGCCATGGCAATCGTGAAGGCGTTGGCGATCGGCCGGGCGCAACGGACGCGCGCGCAGGACGTGAGCCACGTCTTCGCCCACAGGCTGCTCGAGCCCGAACTACCGGAGTACATCCGCAGTGAAAAAGCCGCGAAATGGAGTCACTAATCTGCGCGGGTGGCTCAGTCGGGTCGGGCAAGGCGATCTGCATCACGCTTGGCAGCCGATGGGCGGATGGCTACCGCGCGTTCTTCAATGCCGAGCTGCGCCACAAGCTTCCAAATAGCGAGATCCTCTACACCCTGCGGGACGCTCAGGCCGTGATTGAATGGTGCCGGCAGCGCCTCAGCAAGATCAGGAGCCGCACAGCGCGCCGGGGTAACGGCCTCTTGCACCCGAGATGCCGCGGCATTGCTTGACGACGGCAGGCCAACCGCGGAACACTCGACAAGTGGCGTGAATTTGCATACAACCCGAACCAGAAGAAGCGACTAAGTCACATTCGTAAAAGACGAAGCTGCGCTACGCCGCGTCCATATAGCATGAGGGGCTGCCTTAATGACATTGCCATGGCCGGCGCAGCCGCGGGGAAACGCGCGGCGTCAATCTCTGACGTGTCTGCAGTCTTGGGGCGATCGAGTGCGGTCCTGTGGCAACGGGTGGCAACGTGTGGCGTAGGAGAGCGCAGCGCAAACGGCCCGGCATCGGTTTGCCGAGACGCGCTCGTCTGACAATAGGATCACTATTGGGCGTCTGGACTAGTTAGCAGCTAAGGCGTGGGTACGCTGCAATAATATGTCGAAGACGGCAATTCGTTTGGAGGCTGGAATATGATCCCTAGCGCTGCACCTTTATCGCCGGAGAACGCGCGTGGTGCCTACATTGGGATCGTTCTTGTTCTTCTTCTCGCGGCGCCGGCGCTAGCCTCCGCGGATGGCACAGTTTCCCCCTACGCCAAGATCATCTACGACCATGACAGCAACATCTTTGCATCGCCAAGTCCCGGCCCCGACCTCCCGCCGGGCACGGTGACGGCGCAGGGCGACTCGCGCGAGGCATATGTAGGCGGCGCCGATATCAGCGATAAAATCGGGCGGCAGACAATTCGGGTGACTCTGGAGGGGCGTCGGATCAACTATGACCGGCTAAGCGACTTAAACCACTACGAGTCAGTGGTATCAGGCGCGCTAGACTATGAGATTGGTGGTGCGATTGACGGTAACGTGCGCGCTCGCCAAGATAGGCGGATGGCCCCGTTCACCGAGCGAGTCAGCAATTCGCTGTCCACCGAGACCGAGCGCACGAGCTTCGCCAGCATGCGCTTCAAGATCACGCCGGAATGGTCATTGCAACCCGACGTTGGCCGCCGCGATTTCACCTCACCGCAACCGTTCTATCCAGATCTGCGGCTTCGCGAGGACACGTTCGGGGCTGTGCTGATGTACGCCGGCCTCGGGCCGCTGCGGCTCGGTCTGCGGGCCGATCACCTGGCGGGCGTGTATACCGGGGTGGCCGACGTACCCAATATTTCCCAGACCGTTGTTCAGCTGACTGCCGACTATCAGGTTACGGGTTTGTCGAGTTTCAAGGGCGCCATCGGCCATACGCGCCGGGAGCAGGGCACTGCGGCCAGGAACATCTCGGACGTCACCGGCGTGATCGGCTATCGCCGACAGCTGACCGGCAAAACGGCGGTGAGCCTGGAACTGTCCCGTGAGGTCAACAGCTACATTACCGCATGGAGTTCGGAAGTCGATACGCGACAGTATTTCAGCATTGAATGGCAGGCGACGCAAAAGGCCCGGGTCACGGCGTCCTACACGCAGAGCCACGGGGTCTTCGTCGGTGATGTCATTCCGGGTGGGAGTATTGCTGGGCGAAAGGACGATTTCGGCACGACACGAATCAACGTGAATTGCCGCGCGCTGCGCTGGCTGTCGATCAAGCCCTACTTCCAATACGCGCACCGAAATTCGAATGACCCGATTCTCACCTTCCGCGGAACGCTGGTCGGAGTCGAATTTATGGCGCGCCGGTTCGACGATCAGCGATAGTGGGGCTGGCGCCCGACCGGACGACCGAGCACGCCGCGCTGCGTCGAGCCGCACGCCTCAAAGGCGATTGAGCACTGCCCCTAGCACGGTGGCCTGCGTAGCGTCCAGGCGGCGCAAAGCACTCTTGGCATCGGCATAGGTCGTGTGATCGGTCCGGCTAACGAAAAGCGCACGGCCGGCGATCGTTGCCACCGCGAGCGCGTCCGCATAACGCGAAATCGGTGGCGTATCAATTACGATAAATTCGTACGCTCTCCGGGCGCCGGCCAGGAGGTGCTGGAAGCGTCCATCGGAAAGGAGTTCCAGGGGATTAGGTACCGGCGCGCCCGCCGTCAGCAGCCAGAGTTTCGGCATGTCGACCACCGGGTGGAGCATTGGGCGATCGTCCCTCTGTAGCGCCTCCGTCAGACCTGAGGCAGGCTCGGTGTCAAAGAGGGTGTGCTGGCGCGGATTTCTCAGGTCCGCATCAATGAGCATCGTCTGGCGACCGAGTTGCGCGAAGGAAATTGCAAGCTCTGCGGCCAGGTGCGTGCGTCCCTCACCCGAGCCCGGGCTGACCACGGCAATTACGGCCGCTTCAGATTGCGCCTCGCTCAACAAAAGAAGGTCGGTGCGCAGCGCCCTGATCTTTTCGCTGTGCAGGCTGAAGGGTTCGTGCGCAATGACGAGGTGCGCTCCTGCCGTCACAGGCGGGTGCTGCCGCACGACAAGGTCCCGGCGCGTCGATGCAAGCCTGCGCAAGGCGGTCTCGACGAGGGACGGTGTGTCCCCGGATGCCACCATCCTGGCATATGCCCTCGCATCCTCGAGGTCGTCTACCGTAACCAGCTCGAGTTGGAATGCGGATTCGGCGAAATCCTGGCCGTTCGCAGTCATGTGTTTGATGGTCGAATTGACGGCCTGGGTCGACAGCTCACTGCGTGCAATCAGGGCAGCCCGAAACTCGACCTCGTCGCCCTCCAGCCAGCGCGGATCAACGGCTTCACTCACGGCTGCACCCCGGCAGTCCCGGGTGAATAGTCGAATTCGGCGAGGACCGGCAGCAGCAGGTCACGTTCGACGTCGTCGCGGCAGCGTACGCGCCGATGAAAGAGGAGCTCGTAACCGAGGGGGCCGGCAATCGAAACGATCAGCGAAAGCACGGCGCAAAACAGCATCAGCTTGACCTTGTTCGGCTTCGTGGCCTTCAGTGGCGCTTCGGCGTGGCTGGTGACGTTAACGTTCGTGTAGTGTCCGCCGGACGCGAACATAATTTGGTCGTAGCCATCCAATGCACGTCGGTAGACGGTTTGCGCAGACTCGAGTTCCAGCAGGAGCTTCCCCCCCTCGTCCTTCACCTGGCGAACCGCGATGACTTTTGCCCGCTGCTCCTCCACTGCATGACGAAACTTCTCCTCCAGCTGGCGCGCAGAGCTTAGCTCGGAATTCGAGCTCATTGAGACCGTGCCGACCTCTTTTGATAGCGATCGACGCGTCGCGTCTATTTGCGACTGCAATTCCTGAACCTTCGGGTGCATCTGCCCCAACGTCGTCCGGAGTTGCGCCATTTGCGCCTCCTGGAGGTTCAGCTGGCCCTTGAGGCCCTGAATGAGCGTCGAACTCATTGCCTGCGCCCCCACGGCCTGATCGCCGGCCTGCTTTACTTCAGACAGGCGGCGTTGGTTCTGGGCCTCCTGATACCGCTGCTGCAGGGATGCTAGCAGCGCCTCCTCGGTATCTGCGTTTGCCAGGCTCAGATCGGTAATTCCGGTCTTGCGACGGAAGGCGGAGACTGCCTCCTGCGCGGCGTTGACCTTGTTCTTCAGCTCGCCGAGTTCGGCCGCATAGCGCGCAGCTCGATCGCTGGCGGGTCCCGTCAGGCGCTGAAGGTGCTGCTCAGAGTAGACGTCCGCGATGGCGTTCGCGATGGAAGCGGCCAGAACGGGGTTGTTTGCCGTCGTTGTCACGTAGATCAACTGGCCGCCCATGCGTCCCCGCTCGATGGTCAGCATCTTCAGGAGCTGCTCGCGGACATAGTTCGGCAGGCCGGATGGATCGCCCGAGTACCCTGCCGAATAATCATGGTTCTTGGTCAGTCCAAGCTTGCTGATGACCGGGATTAGCACCTCTGAGCTCTGCATGAGCTCGATCTGTGTCGCCGTGTAGCTGCCGAGGAGAGCTATAGGAAATTCCTTTCCTGCGAGAGGATCGTTGACCTCATAGTCGACCATCAGCGTGGCCGTCGCGGAGTAGGTTCTCGGCAAGAGCTTGATCACACCGGCGCTGACCAGGATCAGTCCGAGAAAGATCGCAACCGCTTGCCGCCAGTGAGCACGCAGTCGGACGATGACCTGCTGCAGTGACAGTCCCGCCTCGGCGAGGTCATCGCGCATTTCCGGCAGGCGCTGATACTCGGCGGGCGCCGGTAGCGATAGCACGCCCGAGGCCTTGCGCTTGTTCAAAAAATGCTCTCCTTGACCCTCAGTATGTCGCCCGGCTTCAGGAGGTCGGTGGCCTTCGCGCCGAACTTCTGGAACGTCCCGTCCGCTTTCTGGCGTTTGATTTCAACCCGCCGCTCGCTGCCTCGCGGAGTCACACCGCCCGCCCGAATGATTGCTTGAATCACCGTCATTCCCTGTTCAAGGCGATACATATCAGGGCGAGCCACCTCGCCGTAGATCGAAAACTGATCTGCCTTCGGCACGAGCAGCGAGTCGCCACTCTGGAGCGTTTGCGAGGCGATCGACGCGGGCATGGTTGCGGACGCGCGCAGGTAGACCGGAAATCGCTCGACGTCGCCGTTCTCGGTAGGCCGGAGGATGTAGGCAACGTCGTTGGCGTCAAGTGTCGTCCCTCCTGCCTGCGCCAGAAGATCGAACACCGTCGTCCCGGCGTCGATTGGATAGCGACCGGGCGCCTTGACTTCGCCTAGCACAGAAACGCGCTGGCTGCGGGACTGGACGACGGTAATCGTCACATGCGGCTCGACGAGAAACCTTCCGGCTTGCAGCGTCTCTTCGATCTTGTGCGCCGCCTCGGTTGGTGAGAGTCCACCGACGCTGACCGAACCGATCAGGGCGATCGGGAGGCTTCCGTCATCGGCGACGTAGACGGTCGCCGTCATGTCCGGCTGACCGTAAACCTGAATGTTCACGGAGTCGCCCGGCCCGAGCTCGACGAGCCGGCGCGGGGCGCGCGCAGGCACTAGGGGGGAGACAGCGGGCGCTGCAGCGACGGTCGGGTCCTCCGCGGCGTTGGCCGCGAATGGTGATCCCACGATAAGTAGCAACGCGATCATCGGCAGCACAGAGCGGCATCTCGGAACCAGCATTAGCCTGCGAGCAGTTGTCGTCGAAACCACGAGCCACCTGTTAATTGAACCCCGGTCCGGCCGTTCCTAGACCGAAACTCCAATATTTTTGGATCATAACGCAAAGTTGTTGGCGTTTAATGCCGTACATCTCGCTCCTTGCTGAAGTTGAAGCTCGCACCGGCATCAAGGTAACGGCGCGCGATCGACGTGGTGCCGAGGGCCTATACGCACTGTCCGCAATATGGCTGCATTCGGCGCGCTTGAGCGGCTCCCGGTGCGATTCACGCCTGCCTTTCCCTCGCTCCCACCACAGCCGTCAGCCGTTATCGGAGAGCGGCGTTCGCGCGACGGCTCAGGCTACTCGCTGAGCCGACGGCAGGTGGCGCCGAGCCGATGCTCGACCGGCAGCTCGCGCTCGAGAATCCGACGGCCGCGGCTACACCCACGAACCCTGGATGGTGTCTCGATCCGGGATCGGGTGTGGAATTGGCGTAAGTGGTTCCCATCTTCAATTCGAAGATTAAGTTAACGACGCCACAGAAGCGCGAACCCGCGCACGGTGAGGCGGCGCGCGTTGGACTGTACGTCGAACAGGGTCGCCGCCCAAGCCCAGCATGGGCGACATGTACCCGGGCGGGATCTTCCGATTCGTCGAGTGCGAGCCGTTCGATGCCTTTGCTCGAGCCATCAATCCATCCTCCGGCGACATCCGTTGGGAGCGCCGAAATGCCGCGGGCCGCGTCCGCACCGCGCGGCGGGCTTCTGGCGACCGCGGGCACGCTCGTGTTCGGGTCGGATCGGTTCACGCTTTATGCGCTGGATGCGATGACGGGATGCAGCAACTGCAGCTGTTCGATACAGACGATCAGATCAGCACTCCTCCGATCGCCTACCGCGCGGACGGGCATCAGGGCATCGTCGTTTCTTCCGGTCACGATCTGGCTACTTTCATGCTGGCCGAACAGCAGATTCCAGCGATTGGCGTGCACAAGGCGAGCGTCGGTGCCACCCAGAATCCGAGCTTATTGAATCGCCTCCAATACGGACGGCAGCTAGGAGAACGGGTGGCGGATTATGTCGGCGATCAGCTTTTCCATCTCGATAATTTCAATGCGCGTACCCTCGCGTGTGAGCCACCAGCCTTCCGGATCGAACTGTGAATAGGCAGAAGCATGGACGATCACCTTTGCTTCTATGCCCGCCATTTCACGCCGAATAGCTCGGCGGAGCCTGCGCGAGTGATCCCGTGTACAGACGAAAATGATCGTCCGAAATCCTCGCGCTTTGCTCCAACGCGGCAGCGCGTTGCCTTCATCATTGGTGCCAGTCACCACTCGTCCGATCTGCTCCGTGGATTCAACCCCCAATGCCCTTAACTGCTGGATTGAGACGCTCGCCGCGTCGAAATACGGGACACCACGCCGGCGGAACTCTAAGTCGACGTCATCCGGCGGGTCAGCGAAGACAGCGACTCGAGATGAAAAGCCTCGTCGCGCTAGGTCGGAGGCTTCCAGTACCCCAGCCCCGTCCGCATCGACCGAGATGACGATGACGTCGGCGTGCTCCGGCTGTCCGTCGACGACGAGAGCGCGGCCAGCGCTCCGCAGTGCGTATGTTCGAACCGACGGTACCAAGCCGGCCGCGACTATCGCCATCAATGGCAAGAAAGGGAAGAGTCGCCGGACCGCCGAACCATAGTTCAATGCCTTCTCCTCTCCCACGTTGAATCACCTTCTGCGAAGACCACGACCAATTCAGGCTGGTCCTGACGTTCGTTGAAGAGAATCAGAGGGTCGCCGTTTTTTGTTGATTCTTAAAGTTGTCGGAAATAGCAAAGGGGTAGATGTGGAGGATCCGCCGCCACAGGGCGCTTCACGGCTGAGTGAACGGTGTGCCCGATTCGTAGCGGACCTTTGCGGGAAGCTGGTAGAGCTTGGTTGAGCCGGTGGGGTCGACCCAGGGCCAGGTATAGCCGCGTCCTGCGCTGAAGAACGCAGGCTTCTGGGTGAGGTAGAGGGAAGCGGGCAGGGTACGGCTGGAGATTCGCGGGTCCCAGTGGACGGTATTGGTGAGGTAGTCGAAATTGCCATGGCGCAGCGTGGTGGCGGTCACGTTCGCGTCGGTCGGATAGGGCGACCAGTCGTCCCAGCCGAGCATCCAGATAGTGGGCTCGCCGAGCAACGCCCATCTGGGGGCTTCGTACACCCATCCGCCCATTTTGCCTGGCTGGCCGAGTACATTGCCGATGAAGCTGTGCCAGTACGAATAGGCGCCGGCGCCGGCGGTGCGCCTGGGGCCGTTGCCCGGTTGGTTGGCGTCATCGATGAGGTCACGTTGCAGAGCGTCGGATGCGGAAGCCTGTCCCCCGTTCCGATAGGCCACCTTGAGCTCGTGGAGCAGCTCGCGAAAATAGGAGCGCGTGCGTGTTCCGGCAGCCCGAGGGCCGTTCCCCGGTTGGTTGGCGTCGTCGACGAGGCCGCCGAGCTGGTTGGTGAACGGGGCGCGGGTGCCGCTGAGGTGATTGCGGAAGATGGTGTGGTAGATGGCGTTGCCGTGGGTCTTGTCGGAGTCGAAGTTGAAGCCGTAGTTGCCCTCGAAGAGCACATGGTGGGGGCCGACCATGTGCGAGGCGTTCAGTCCGACTTCGACCCAGGCGCCGTTGGTGTTGATGTAGCCGTCGTCGACGTAGTTGTAGCCGAAGACGGAGGCGGCGCCGGCGGAGCGGGCGACCATGACTTTGTTGGCGCGGACCGAGATGCCATTCTCGATGAGCACCTCGGAGGAGCCGTTGGCCAGGCTGATCGCGTACCCGGCGCCACCGGGCTGGGCCCAGGCGGCATCGTGTACGTAGAAGTCGCGGATCTCGACGCGGAAGGAGTCGTCGATCGCAAAGCCCTCGTCGTGCCACTGGGTGTTGTCGATGGACTTGGCCCAGCAGGCGTTGCACCACTGGAAGCGCACGTTGCCGTTGTCGCCACCGATGACCTTGAGGCTCTCGATGCCGGCATTGACGGTGTGGGCGACGCTGTAGCGGGAGAGCTGCGCGGTGTGGGAGGCGCGGTAGGAGATGTGGATCGGGGTGGTGAAGGTGACGGTATTGCTCGAGACGCTGGCGACCTGCTTGATCTCGGCGGTGGGGCGGTCGAGGCGGCTGAACCAGCCGAAGGCGTCCTGGTTGGCGGCGTTGGCCGGCAGCGTGAGCGGATCGTCGGTGCCCTGCCCCGGGTTGTGCAGCTGCCAGACGACGCGGAAGTCCGGCGAGGCCCAGATCTGGCCGCGGCCGGTGGGGTCGGTCTGCCAGGAGGCGCCCGAGAGCTCATCGAGCAGCACGGTCTGGCCGGCGGCAAAGCCGCTGGCGCTGGCCACGGTGACCGAGGAGGCGCCCTTGACGGCGTCGGCGCTGAGGTTGGTGGAACTGGCAAAGCCCCCGTTGCTCGCATACTGGGCCGGTCCCAGGATCACGATGGGGGAGGGATGCGCTCCGGTAGCCTCGACGCCGGGCTTGGCGCCGTCGGTCTTCTGCAGGGTGGTCTGGGCCGGGCCAGCGCCGCGCAGCGTGATGCCCTTGCTGACCAGCAGGAAGTTGCCGCCGTTGAGGGTGAAGGTGCCGGCGGAGAGCTGCACGATCTGGCCGGCCGGGCAGGCGTCGATGGCGGCCTGGATGCCGGCGGTGGCGTCGCTGGAGCCGTTGCCGTAGGTCGAGGCCGAGACGTTGGCGCACACCGTGGCACGGTTGGGAATGCCCCCCGGTACACCGGGGTTCCACGTCGTCACTCGGTCAGCGGGGAAAAT
>JANXQL010000148.1 GCA_025356815.1 Pseudomonadota bacterium | reverse complement strand
GTCGATCTTGCCCGTGGGCTTGGCCTTGCAGCCCCCGATCGTGCCGACCATGTCCTTGCCGACGTCGAGAAAAACCTGCAGGCGCTCCTGCCATTGTTTCAGCAGTTCGGTTCGATGTACCAGTACCAGGGTGTTCACGCCGCGCCGGGCGATCATCGCGGCGGCCGTGACCGTCTTGCCGAAAGCGGTCGGCGCACACAGCACACCAGCGTCGTGAGGCAGCATTGCCGCGACTGCTGTCTCCTGATCCGTGCGCAAAGTGCCGACAAAGCGGACGCCGATCGACTCCCCCTCATACCGCGCGTCCTGAAGGTCACAGCGGATGCTGTTGTCTTTCAGTAGGTCTTTGACGGCGTCGAGACAGCCGCGCGGTAAGGCGATGTGCTGTGGGTAGTTCTCGGCGCTGCCGATGACGCGCGGTTTGTCCCATACCGATAGCCGCATCGCCTGGGCCTTGTAGAACTCGGGATTCTGGAACGCCGCCAGCCGGATCAAACGGTTGGCCAGCGCCTGCGGCAATTGAGCCTTCTCGAAATAAATCAGATTGGCCAGCGTCACGGTCAGTGCCGGCGGCATCTCGCCCGTCAGCTTCGTCGATGACTCGGCCTCGCGCCGCCACGGTGTCGCCAAGTCTTCGTCATCGATGAAGGTGACGTCCAAGGGACGGGTGCTACCTGTCGCACGCAAGATCGTCGGTTCGATGTCGTGAGCGGCCATGGGCCGGATCGACGCGAGATAGCTCCACTGGTCGCGATGCGGTTGCAGATCGGCGTCGACGAACACGCTGCGACCGCTCTCTCGTGGATGCTTCTGCAGCGGCAATGCGATCAGGTTGCCGAAGCCCCCTTTGGGCATCGTGTCCTGATTGGGGAACAGGCGGTCGTACGACTCCAGCTTCAACTGCCGGGTGCGCGAACAGGTATGGCTGATGATGGCGGTGCCCAGACGGCGCGCATCGCGAGCCGACACCCGGCTTGAGAAAAACACCCAGGCGTGGGCGCCCTGGCCGGAGCGGGAAATCTCCAACGCCACCGGCACGGACAGTTCGTTGCAGGACTGCACGAACGCGCGGGCGTCTTCTTGCCATTCGGCCTGGTCGAAATCGACGGCCACGAAGTGGCAGGTGTCATCGTCCAGCAGCGGATAGACGCCCACCGTATGCTCGCCGACGAGGTGGTTGAAGATCACCGCATCGGACAGCGGGATTAGCAGGCGGTTACCGCAGTCGCCACATTTGATGCGAGGTTTCTCGCAGACACCGGCGCGCCACTCGTTGGCGCAGGCCGGTGCGTAGCCCGACTTGCCCGAGGTCTTGCTCTCCCATCGAATCGGGAAGACATCGGTGCGGCCACGAAACAATCGCCGGAACAGCGCCACCTTCTCGGCGGTGGAAAGGCGCGGCGACTCGATTTCCGGGGCCGACCGCACGGGCGCAGGTTGCGGGCGCCAG
>JANXQL010000140.1 GCA_025356815.1 Pseudomonadota bacterium | reverse complement strand
CGACTACGAGTACAACAAGCGCTCCGTGACGGTGCTCAACGTGCTCGAGCGCAGCCTGTGGCTCGGCCCCGCCGAGCGGGCCGACGTGATCATCGACTTCTCGCAGTACGCGGGCAAGACGCTGATCCTGTACAACGACTCGGGTGCGCCGGTCCCTGCCGGTGATCCGCGCATCGACTACTACACGGGCGACGGCGACCAGACCGGCGCCGGTGGCGCGCCAAACACGGTCGCCGGCTACGGCCCGAACTCGCGCACGATCCTGCAGATTAATGTGAGTGCAGGCACGCCCGCACCGCTTAACCTGGCGGCTCTGAATGCCCAGTTGATCGCGGCCTACGTCGCTACGCAGCCAAGGCCGGTTGTGCCGACGCCTGAGTACGCGCCGATGGGTGCGGCGGCAACTCCCACGTTCGTCACGAACGCCCCGTACGAGCACATCTTCACGGGCTCGATCTACCTCAACAAGTACAACGCGCTGACCATCCCGGCTGCGGCGGACGTGTTCAATTACACACCGGCACCGGTCTGCAGCACGACGGCAACCTGCCTCACGACGCTGACCAACATCCGCAAGGGTGCCAACGGCGGCCTGGTGCAGTCTAAGGTCGGTCTTCCGGTCAACGCCTATGTGGAAAGCAAGGCGATCCAGGAGCTGTTCGAGAACGACTACGGCCGCATGAACGCGATCCTGGGCGTCGAGCTGCCGTTCACGAACGTGACCATCCAGACGACGATCCCGCTGGCCTACGTCGATCCGGCCACGGAAACCATCGCCAACGGCGAAACGCAGTTCTGGAAGATCACGCACAACGGCGTCGACTCGCACCCCGTGCACTTCCACTTCATCAATGTGCAGGTCATCAACCGCGTGGGTTGGGATGGCACGATCAAGCCGATCCCGGCTGACGAGGTGGGCTGGAAGGAAACCGTGAAGATGCACCCCTTGGAGGACATCATCGTCGCGGTGCGGGCGAAGACGGCTCCGCCGACCCCGTTCGGCATGCCGCACAGCTATCGTCAGCCGGCGCCGAACCAGCTGCCGTCCGACAACCACGGCATCACGCAGATCGATGCGGCGACGGGCGGTGCACCGGCCACGCCGTACACGAATGCGCCTGTCGACTACGGTTCGGAATATGTCTGGCACTGCCACATCCTCGGTCACGAAGAGAACGACTTCATGCGTCCGTTCATCTTCAAGGCGAAGGAAGTACTGGCTCCGAGTCTCGGATTCGCGGTCAGTGGCGCGGCGCCCGGCGCGACCGGCGTCACGGTCACCTGGACCGATCCGACTCCGGTGCCGGCTGTCCTGACGGCCTATGATCCGATTCTTGCTCCGACCGGGTTCCTCGGTAACCCGAACAACGAGATTGGATTCCGCGTCGAGCGCGCAGCTGGCAATAATGTCGCGGTAAACAGCCCGACGTTCGCTGAGGCGAGCGCTGGCCTGGTGCAGCTCAATCCGATCACGGGCGCGACCAACGCGCAGGCCAACGCGACGACCTACGTGGACGCGACCGCTGTGCCGGCCCCTGTTCCTGCGACCCCGGTCGCGCCGGTGTTCGTAAGCGCCACGGCCACCTCGGTGACCCTGACGCTGCCGGTTCGGGCAGCGGATGTCGCGAGCTTCAGCGTGCTGCGCGATGGCGTGGTCGTTGGTACCGTCACGGGCAGCACCGCGGCGACGACCAACTACACGGACGGCGGTCTGACCGCGGGCACCAGCTACAGCTACACGCTGGTTGCCAATTCGGCTACCGGCAAGCAGGACTACACCTATCGCGTAGCGGCCGTCACGGCCGCGGGCGACACGCTGTCGTCGACGACGGCCAACGCCACGGTGACCAGCCCCAATAGCGTGCCGTCCACGGCGACTGCCGTGACGACGGTACCGGATGCCCCGAGCGCACTAACCTTCTCGGCGATCACCAGCACCGGCGCAACCGGTGACTGGTCAGCCGTCACTGGCGCGACGAGCTACCAGCTGCAGCAGGGTGCGGCCGCTGTAGGGCCGTGGACGGCGATCACGCCGGTCGCTGCCACGAACAGTCAAGTAGTGACAGGGCTTGCTGGCAACACGACCTACTTCTTTCAGGTCGATGCAATCAACGCCAGTGGCGCCAGTGCCTTTGGCCCGATTCCGGCTGCGACCCTACTGACGCTCCCAGATGCGCCGGGCGCCCCGACTGTCGGTACGATCACGTTCTCGAGCGTGGCCCTGTCATGGGCGGCACCGGCGGGAGGTGCTGCGACCTATACCGTGCAGTTCAGCACCGATGGGTTTGCGACGTTCACCAGCACGCCGGCAGCGGCGGGGACCTCGGCGACGGTGACGGGCCTGACGCCGTTGACGCCGTACTCGTTCCGGGTAGTCGCGACCAATGCCACGGGCAACAGTATCGCTTCGGCCGCTGTGCCCGCGACGACTTTGGCGGGGATTCCGGCAGCGCCCACGGGCCTGGTCTTCACGAACGTGACGGCCACGACCCTGACGGCGAGCTGGACGGCCTCGGCCAACGCGACCAGCTACGATGTGACGGTCAATGGTGGCCCGATCGTGAACGTTGCTGCGGTGACGGATGCTCTGACGGGCCTGACCGGTAATACGACCTACACGCTCAGCATCCAGGCGCGCAACGCCTCGGGCGTGAGTCCGGCGGCCCTCGTGGGCAGCCAGCTGACGGCGCCGTCCGTGCCGGGTGTGCCGGTGGTGGGCACGATCACATCCTCCAGCGTGGCCCTGTCATGGGCGGCACCGGCGGGAGGTGCTGCGAGCTACAGCGTGCAATACGGGCCCACCGGGACGTTCACCAATACGGTCGCGGCGGCAGGAACGTCGGTGGCGGTTTCGGGGCTCACGGCATCGACTGGCTACTCGTTCCGGGTGCTGGCGACCAATGCCACGGCCAGCAGCGCGGTCACCTCCAGTGTCAATGCGACTACCCTCGCGGGCGGCCCGGCGGCTCCTGCCGAGCCGACGCTGGGTGCGGTCACGACGACCAGCGTGACTCTGAGCTGGCCGGCAGTGACCGGTGCCACCAGCTACACGCTGTATCGCAACGGCACGGCGGTCTGGACCGGCACTACGACGACGCGTCGCCAGACCGGTCAGCTCGCGGGCAACACCTACGGCTTCACGCTCACGGTGACCACGGCGGCAAGAACCTCGGCGCAGTCGGCAGCGACGTCCGCGACCACGGTGCCGTCACGGCCGACGACGCCGACCGTGTCGCTCGCGGGTAACACTGCGGCGAACCACCAGGTGACCGTGACGGTACCGGCCCTGCCGGCTACCGAGACGGCGGCGATCACCTACACGATCAGCTACCAGTACCGCACAACCGGCGGCATCCCCTGGGGGCCGGTCACGGTGGTCCAGTCGGGTGTCGTGGCCACGGGAGCCGCGCAGGTGATCGCGCTGCCGATGCCGGCTACGGGTCGTTATCGGTTCAACCTGGTGGCGGTTGATGCGGGCGGTACTTCGACCGCCAGTGGCAACAGCAACTCGGTGACCTCGCTATAACGTAGGCTGCAACGCCCGGGTCAGCGACTCGGACCGGCTCGGGCACTGCATCGCCATTCTCTGAAAGCAAGCCGGGAGGCCTCAGGCCTCCCGGCGGAAGCTTCAGGAGAATGGCGATTTTCTACATCAAGGGATTGACGATGAAACTGAAATGGATCTTGTCTGTACTGGCTTTGTGCGCCTCTGCGGGGGCACTCGCGGGGGAGGTCTCACCGTTCAAGGACCAGAAGGAACAGGACAGCTATGCCATCGGTGCTCAGACCGGGCGGACGCTGAAGAAGGACAACGTCGAGATCGACGTCGAGATGCTGATTCGTGGCCTCAGGGACGGCTTGAGCGGCGAGAGGATGCTCGTCAGCGAAAAGGAACTGCGTAGTGTCATGACCCGCGTCCAGCAGGAGCTCCACAAGAACATGGTCCTCAATCGCCGCGCCCTCGGCGAGCGCAACAAGGAAGAGGGCACGAAATTCCTGGCCGAGAACGGCAGGAAGAGCGGCGTGACGACAACCAGTACCGGCCTGCAGTACAAGGTACTCAAAGCAGGCTCCGGCCTGAAGCCGATGCTGAACAACACCGTATCGGTGAACTTTCGCGGAACCCTCATCGGCGGCGTCGAGTTCGACGCCTCGGCCGAGGGCAAGCCGTCTCAGCTGGTCGTTGCCCAGATGATCCCGGGCTTCAAGGAGGCACTGCAGCTGATGGCGGTCGGCTCGAAATGGCAGATCGCGATCCCGGCAAACCTGGCCTACGGCGACCGCGGCACGGGAACCGACGTCGGCCCCAACCAGGTCCTGCTGTTCGAGGTGGAACTGCTGGGCATCAAGTAGCCAACGCCGCCAAAGTGCTATCCGTGAAAATGCTTCGCAAACCGCTGCACTGGCTGCCGCACGTCGCGTTCGTCGCCCTGCTGGCGCTGTCCGCCGGTGCGTCTGCGACGGCCGCAAACGACGTCGATGCTGGCAAGCGTATCTACGAACAGGGGATCCGCTCCGACGGCACTTCCCTGCGGGGGACCCGCTGGGACAATGCCGTGGTCTCCGGCAGTCAGGCGGCCTGTGCCCAGTGCCATCGCCCGAGCGGCATGGGCGGGGTCGAAGGTGACATCCAGGCGCCGCCGGTCACCGGCAACGCGCTCTTCGGTACCGGCGACAAGGTGATCGCGACCATGGATCCGCGCTCGGGCAAGGCCTTCAACCTTGCGCACGATGCGTATAGTGAAGAA
This sequence comes from Pseudomonadota bacterium, assembly GCA_025356815.1. Taxonomy (GTDB): domain Bacteria; phylum Pseudomonadota; class Gammaproteobacteria; order Steroidobacterales; family Steroidobacteraceae; genus CAIKZZ01. The sequence goes on along the minus strand of JANXQL010000140.1, from coordinate 28,584 downwards.
GCGTTGAAGCGCGCGCTGCGCAGCGGCCGGCACGTCGATGGTCGCCCGATGAACGTGCTGATGCCGCGTTACGAGCTCGACGACACCGACATGAGTGCGTTGCTCGGCTATCTGCGCGGGTTGTCGACCGAGTGGTCCCCCGGGGTGAGCAAGGATACGATCCGTTTCGCCACCGTCATCACGCCCGATGTTCCCGCCGCGCGCCGCGCGCTGTTCACGGACATGGTGACCAAGATCGTGGCGCAGAAGAACGGCAGCACCAAGGTGGTGGCCGGGCACGGCACACGTCATCACATGACCTCAGCCGCCGAACTCGTCCTCGGCACGGAGCGCAACTGGTCGGTGGATGTCTGGGAGCTGCGCGGGGCACCAGGCACCTGGCCGCAGCAGCTCGACGAGTTCTACGCCAGGCAGCCTGTCTTCGCGCTGTTGTCGGGCCTTAGCGGCGCGGACTGGGGGCCGGTGGATGCGTTCTGCGATCGCCGCGCGATCCCCTGCTGGTTCCCTAGCGTGCCGCTGCCTCCGACCGCCGCGCCGAAGTACTCCATCTACTTCAGCGGCGGCGTGGCGCTGGAGGCGAAGGTGCTGTCGCTGCGGCTACGCGACCCCGCGCGGCACGCGCCGAAGCGACTGCTGCAGGTATTTCGTGACGACGCGACTGGCCGTGGCGCTGCCAGCGCGCTTAGAGTAGCCCTCGAAGGATCCGGGATTATCGTCGAGAACCAGCCGCTAGTCGGCGCGGCGGAGGCCGCGCTGTCGTCCTCGCTGGCGGCACTTTCCAGCGACGATGCCGTCATGTTCTGGCTGGATCCGACGGAGATCGCGCGACTGGGCGACTTGCCGGCGCCGCGCGCGGCCAGCTACTTTTCGGGCGTGCTCGGCGGTGCCGAACGGATTCCGATGCCGGCGTCCTGGAAGGCGACGGCGCACCTCGTCTATCCCTACGAACTGCCCGAGCGTCGCGCAGCGAACCTGGCTTACTTCAAGTCGTGGCTCAACCAGCGGCATGTTCCGCTGGTCGACGAGATCATGCAGTCGGAGGTGTACTTCTCGTTTGCCTTCCTGACCGACACGATTTCCGAGATGCTCGACAACCTCTATCGCGACTACCTGCTTGAGCGCGCAGAGACCATGATCAGCCGTCGCGAAGCGGGACGCGCGGAGGCCGAGTACTACAGCAGCACGCAGGGTCATGTACGCACACACTCGCAGACCGGTGGTGTCATTGCAGCGACTCCCACCTCGGTCGAGGCTCCGGGCCTGCAGGCGCTGCGCCTCGCCGGCACCGCTTTCGGCGTTCGCGAGGGCACCTCCGTGTTCCCCCGGCTGTCGCTGGGACCCGGACAGCGCTTCGCCTCGAAGGGCGCATACATCACCCGCTTCACCGACACAGGTACGCTCGTCGCCGACAGCGACTGGACGGTGCCGTGAAAGCGCCGAACGCTCGACCCCATGCTGGCCTGCCGGGGCACCCCGCGGCCGATTACCTGCTTCTGTCCCTCCAGGGAGATCTCTCATGAAGATGGCATTGCTCGGTACCCTCCTCGCCGTGGGCGCGACCTTCGTTGTCGGCGCGACTGCCCGCGCCGAGAACGCGATGTATTCGTGCAGCGATGCGAAAGGCGTGGTGGCCCTCACGAACGTCCCCACCGACAGCAGCTGCGAGAAGCTGTTTGCCTACGCGGCGCCCTCACCGTCGGCACCGACGGCCGAAGCGACCGTGCCGAGCGCCGCGCCGCGCACTTCGGTGGCGCCGGCCGTGGCTGCCGCGGCGATGTCAGCACGACCCGCGGTCGCTGCAGTTCCCGCGCCGGACGCGAAGCCGAGTTCGGCTGCCACCAAGCCGTTCATGGCCCAGCGGCGCGACGATGCGATCCAGCGGACGCGAGATGCCTACGTGTCGGGTCAGCCGGCCGTCGGGATGAACCCGGCGACGAATAGGCGCTACCTGATGACGAACCGGGCAGACTACCAGCGAGTCGTCGGCGTGACGCCGTAGCAGCACTCAGCGCGAGTCGCTGACCTGGCACCGCCCGTGAGGAGGTTGCCGACATGGGTGGCGTGCTGTCTATTGGCACCGGTGCTCGCAGCAGCATGGGCGCGCGCAGCCGCGCCGGCTGACTGCGGCAGCGCGACGCAGAGCCCGGAACTGACGATCGCTCACTGCACCGCGGCGCTGGAGCAGCCGCAGGTCAGCGCCGAGTCCCGTGCCGCGCTCCTCGCCCGACGAGGCCTGGCCTGGTTCAACAAGCGTGAACTTGAGCATGCGGCGGCCGATTATGACGAGGCCATCCGTACGGACGAAGGCTCCTTTCCGGCCTACAACAGCCGCGCGATCCTGCGCATGCAGCAGGGCGACGTCGACCGCGCCCTCGTCGACTACGACACTGCGATCCGCCTGAAGCCGGATTATGCATCGGCGCTGGCAAACCGGGGCAATGCCTGGCTCATGAAGGGCGACGGCGATCGCGCGATCGCCGATTTGGATCGGGCAATTTCGCTTGCGCCTGCACGCCTTGAGCTGGCACTTGCCGGGCGCGGTCGAGCGTGGCTGTCGAAGGCGGATCTTGGCCGCGCCGAGCAGGACTTCGAAGCGGCGCTGAAGCTGAATCCGAAGTACTCCAACGCGTTTAGTGGTCGCGGCTATGTGCACTTCTGTCGGGGGGATTTCCTGGGCGCGGCAGTCGATTTTGCGGCGGAGCACCGCCTGCGGCCAGATCAGGAATCGGCGGTCGCCTGGATCATCTCGCTGCGCCGTGCCGGCCGCGATGCGCAGGAAGAACTTGCGGGTATCGCCCGGGAGGGTGACGCGGCGGCGGGCCTGCCTGCGGGCGTCGCGCTGTTCGCGGGGCGGCTGTCAGCTGCACAAGTGCTGCAGGCGAGCACCGACCGCGACCCACTCGTGCAGCGGGCGAGATCCTGCGCCGCGCAATTCGAGGTCGGCGAGTGGTATCTGCTGGCGGGCGATACAGAGCAGGCACGACTGCACCTGACCCTCGCCCGTACCGGTTGCGATCGTTCGCAGCCTGAATATACGGCCGCTGGCGCTGAAATCGCACGGCTGGAGAGGCATTAACAATCGCCGGCCGCGCCGGAAATCAGTTGCCAGCGTCTGCGGGATCGCCTTCGGCGTCGCTGACGCGGAACGTGACCGGGACACTCTCACCGCTCGAGAAACGCAGCGTGGCAGTTACCGTCTCCCCGGGGCGAAACGCGTGCCTGGCCTGGATGAGGGCAATGAAGTAGGTGTCGGGCGACAGCGCGAGGTTGCCGGCGGCCGGTATCGGGATCGCCAGCACCGAGCGCGTCTTGCGCCCGGCATCGGTGAGCGTCGTAGCCCGCAACACGACGCTCTGGGCATCGGGCGAGTGCACTTCCACGAGCGCATCGGCCTTGCCTGAATTCGAGATGGTCGCAAACGCCCACGTCTCGAACTGTCCAGTGGCCGCGACGTGGATCCTTGCCTGATCGACCCGGATCCGCGCTGGTCGCTGCGCGGCGGCACCGGAGGGCATCGCGGGCATGATGGCGAGGACGAGCAACAAGCCGCCAAGCGCGAATTTCATCGTCGACTTCTCATGAAGGTTGATTGGTCTTGCACACAGGATAGCGTAGGAACGGGCGGAAGCAGTTCGGGAGTACCGCAATGCCGGCCTCGTCACTTCGGGCGTGTCATCGCGGCAGTCGCAGCCTGTGCAGACAGCGCGCGCTAGTTCCCCAGCTCCGCTGGATACTTCGAGCGCCAGAACGAACACTGATGGATCGCGTCGGCATCCCAGACGGCCACCGCATCCGGGTGAAGTCGCAGCACATCGCGCGGCGAGCGCCACCGCGGCCATTTCGGCTGTCCGGCAACGATGGGACGGCCAGTGCGTGCGAACGCGGCCCAGTAACGCACCATCTGCACTGACAGCCGCTGCGATGCCGGCTTCAGCGGCGGGCCGTCGAATACCGATTTGTTCGAGAAGCCCGGGAATTCGTACGGCAGCTCCGCCGAGTGCACCGCGCCGAGTTCGAAGCCAGGGTCGTCCATTACCGGCGGGGCATCGCGGTCGGTGAACTCGTATTCGTACACCGGAACGAATCGTGCCGCGAGCCGACCGGCTTCCTGGAATGCACAGTTGGCGAGGATTCCGCTTGGCTGGAAATCCGACATGACGCTGCCCAGCGCGGTGGCCGGCGATGAGTAGGCGGACAGCGGATAGTGCTCGAGCACCTGCGGTGCGTTCGCGCCGTAGATTGCCTGCAGGGCCGCCGCGTAGTTGTCGGCTGTCACGGCGCGACCGGCGACGACATCGTAAGCGACATACAACCGCATCTCGTCGCGGTTGCCGCCATTGAGGATCGGAACGTGCACGAACCGACCGCTCTGCAGTGCCTCACGTGGCTGGCGGGGCAACGTCTTCGAGCCGACGCTTGGCGCGAAGGCGAGCATTCTCGTCGCCGCAATCGCCGTCTGCGCCTCCAGCAGCGCCGGTACCGGGGCTGTGCGCAGGCAGGCAAGGGCGGTCTTCGGATCGGTGCAGCCGAGCCGCTGCGCCATGTCGATCCCGACTTCCTCGGCATCGGCAACCGTTCGAAGCGCACGGGAGCAGCCTGCGCTCTGGATGATCGCGCGCTGGAAAAGACCCCTGGACTCGTCCGGCGCATACAGATGCATGCAGACGCTGGCGGCGCCAGCCGATTCGCCAGCAATGGTCACGTTGCGCGGGTCGCCGCCGAAGGCGGCGATGTTGCGCTTCACCCAACGCAGCGCGGCACGTTGGTCCTCGAGGGCGTAACCGCCGCTGCGCGCGCGCTCGAACGCCGGGTGCGCCAAGAATCCGAGCGCGCCGATGCGGTAGTTCAGAGTGACCACCACCAGATCCCCGGTTCGGGCCAGATAGTCCATCGGGTAGAGATTCGATCCGCCGCCGACGAACGCGCCGCCGTAGATCCAGACGAGAACCGCCCGCGGCTTGCCGCCGCGGGCGGAGGTCGCCGGGACCGCAACGTTCAGGTACAGGCAGTCCTCGACGGTGCTCGCCTCGGTCACCCCATAGCGGACGACCTGCGGGCAGGCATCGCGAAAATGCGTGGCATCGAGCGTGTCTTGCCAATGCGCCGCCGGCAGCGGAGATGCCCACCGGTGCTCGCCGACGGGCGGGGCCGCGTACGGAATACCCTTGAACTGCCTTACCCCCCCGCCGAGCATCCCGCGGACCGGGCCACGGTCGGTGTTCACGACGAGGTCGCCGGCACCTGCGGACTGAACCGCCGTGGGTGAAAGGCATGCGAGCAGGAGCAGCCAGGCGAGAGTCGAGCGCAATCCAGCGAGACTGTACAACCGGGATCTCCAGCCGAAATTGTCCAGCGGCAGAGTCTACAGCGCCGGACGCAGCCTTGCCGGGAGGACAGTCCGCCGGTTGGCGGCGTCACTCCGGGACCTGCCCGCGTGCTCCGCGGGCTGGATCCCCTACTTGCCATAGGGATTTCGCCATCATCGCTCCCTCGCGTTGACCCGCCACCAGAGCGCCGAGCCGCAGCGGTGTCTGCCGCGTGGTGCCATTGCGCCGGACGCGGACAACGGTGCGCTGGATGTCAGCCGTGGTCTTTCGTGTTCGGGACGAGAGCTACTGGAAATTCCGCCGTTCGTCAGGTCCGAGCGAAGCCCAGGCGCTGGAAATATCGCACTATCTTTGCACAGGCGTCCGGCAACGACCGCCAAAGACAGTCATGAATTGGCTCTCGGGCGAAAGTCCCTTCGGGCTTGAGATGCCGGCGAATTTCGCACCTCCCCAATCGCAGCGCTGCTGTCCGGTCGACGCGGCGGTGGAATGACGGCGCAGCAGGTGGACGGCGAGCGCGCCGGCCTTGGATTTGTCGATTCGTGCCGGATGGGTGGTGAGCTTGCCCGTTTTGGGGAGGCGGGAGATCCCTTGCACGCCGACGCGACCGTCTGCCGGTCTGTACCGACTTCAACGCGCCGAATCCCGGCGATAATGACCGAATCGGCCTGACCACGACTGGGGGATGCGATCACCACCATGAATGCCCCGAAATCTAGTCATTTCAGGCATGCCGCGGCCGGCATCAGTCTCGCCCTGTCGGCCGTGCTTGTGTCCTCGTGCGGCGGTGGCGGCACCCCGAAGGAAGGGGTTCACAGCGTCGGCGGGTCCGTCCGGGGACTCGCCAGCGACGGTATGGTCATCGCAAACGGCGCGGATCAGCTGACGGTCGGCGCGACCGCGACCGCGTTCACGCTGCCGACCTCGCTGCCGGAGGGGGCTTCCTACGGCTTGACGCTGGTCGCCCAGCCGCTGGGCCAGCGCTGTTCGATCACGGGCGCGTCCGGGACCGTTGCCACAACGCCAGTCACCTCGGTCGCGATCAACTGCACATCGTTTCAGTGGGCCTGGGTGGGCGGCACGAGCGGCATCGACATGCCGGCTGTTTACGACCTCGTCGCTGTGCCGCCGGTCGCCAACCAGCCCGGCGGCCGGCGCGATGCCGTCACCTGGACAGACACCTCGGGCAACCTGTGGCTTTTCGGGGGCGAGGGAGCATTCAGTGGCGGCGCCGGCTACCCCAACGACCTATGGGAATACTCGCCTGCGACCGGCCAGTGGACCTGGGTGGCGGGCGAGGCGGCCGCATTGACGCCAGGCGTCTATGGTACCCAAGGCATCGCCGCCGCCACCAACACGCCGGGGGGTCGACACTGGGCGACCGGGTGGACCGACACCGGTAACCGGCTGTGGCTGTTCGGCGGACTCGGCTACGACGCCGCAGGCAACTGGGGACTGCTGAACGATCTTTGGAGCTTCGACCCGGCGACAGGCTGGTGGACCTGGTGGACGGGCTCTACCGTCACCTACGCACTGAGCCAGCAGGGGACCCATGGCGTCGCGGACGCTGCGAACACGCCCGGCGCACGTGACAATGTCATCGCATGGACCGATGCGGTGGGCAATGCCTGGATCTACGGGGGCTTTGGAGACGAACCAACCGGCCAGGTGCGCGGCGCGCTGGACGAGCTATGGATGTACGCGCCCTCGACCGGCCGCTGGACCTGGCAGGCAGGCTCGGCCCAGACGAACGCAATTGCCGCCTACGGGACGCAGGGGACGGAATCGACCGAGAACTCGCCGGGCGGTCGCTATGGCGGGGCCGCCTGGCGCGACGCGACCGGTGTGTTCTGGATGTTCGGCGGCTCGAGCTACTTCGGCGCGCTGAACGACTTGTGGAGGTCGAACCCCGCGACCCTTTCGTGGACCTGGGTCAGTGGCTCGAACCAGCCCTCCGCCGTCAACGCCTACGGCACGCTCGGGCTCGCCTCCGCCGGTAACGGCCCCGGCGCCCGCAGTCAGTCTGTGGCGTGGGCCGATGCGAATGGCGACCTGTGGCTGTTTGGCGGCTACGGCTACGGACCGACGTACGTGCTCGAGTACTATAACGACCTATGGGTTTTCCGGCCCTCGCGAGGTCGCTGGTCCTGGATCGCGGGGGCCTCGCGGCCGAACACCGGCGGCACCTACGGCACCCTGGGTACGGCGGCCGTGGGCAATACGCCCAGCGCACGCCTCGGCGCGGCAGGCTGGCGAGATCCGGGCGGACGCCTGTGGCTGTATGGTGGCGGCGGCTACTCGACGGACACTACCTTCGGCTATCTGAGTGACTTTTGGGTCTTCGGCACTCCTTGAGTGCCGAAGGCGTCCGCGGCTCGCCGCAGACGGTCCTCAGCGTCGTGACACTGTTGGTTGGCGCTTGGGGGAACGGTGGCCCGCCGAAGGCCGCTGAAACGCACGCCGTCTGCAGCGCGCGCCCCGTCAACCGCCTCCGAACCAGACGGTTACGCGCCGTCGAGCGGCTCGAAGCGGGCCGTGAAGTGACGCAGCCGCGGAGGCTGCGAGGTGATTCTAAAGCCGCGGGCCTGGCTGCGCGTGGCGACGATCTGCTCGAACACCTCGACGATGTAGTCCGCGTGCGACTGCGTGTAGACCCGCCGCGGCATCGCGAGTCGGACGAGGTCCATGTCAGCCGGCTTTTCCGTGCCGTCGGGCTGCAGGCCGAACATCACGGTTCCGATCTCACAGGAACGGATCCCGCCCAGCTCGTACAGCGCCACCGCGAGCGCCTGGCCGGGATACTGCAGCGGCGGGATGTGCGGCAGCAGGCGGCGGGCGTCGACGAACACCGCGTGCCCGCCGACGGGCTGCACGATCGGGACGCCCAGTGCCAGCAGCTTGTCGCCGATGTACTCGTTGGTGCGCACCCGGTAGCGAAGGTACTGCTCGTCGACGATCTCCTCGAGCCCGATCGCGATCGCGTCGAGGTCACGGCCGGCGAGCCCTCCGTAGGTGGGGAAGCCCTCGGTCAGGATCAGGCGGTTTCGCGCCGCGGCGGCCAGCGCGTCGTCGTTGACCGCAAGCCAGCCGCCGATGTTGGCGAACGCATCCTTCTTTGCGCTCATCGTCATGCCATCGGCGGTCGCGAACATGTCCCGCACGATATCGGTGACCGAGCGGCCCTCCTGTCCAGGCTCGCGGCACTTTATGAACCATGCATTCTCGGCGAAGCGGCAGCCGTCGATGAAGAATGGTTTGCCGTGCCCGTGCGCGAGCGCTGCGGCCGCGCGCAGGTTCGCAAGGCTGACCGGCTGTCCGCCGCCTGCGTTGTTGGTCACGGTCATCATCACCAGCGGGATCTTCGCGGCACTGTGCTCGAGCAGGCGCTCGAGTCGGTCCAGGTCGATGTTGCCCTTGAACGGGTGCAGGCTGGTGTGGTCGTGGGCCTCGGCGATCACCAGGTCGACCGCCGTCGCGCCGGTCGCCTCGATGTTGCCGCGGGTGGTGTCGAAGTGGGTGTTGGAAGGAATGATGCGGCCGGCGCCGCCGACGATGGAGAAGAGGATCGCTTCTGCCGCGCGTCCCTGGTGCGTGGGAATCACGTGCCGGAATGGCATCAGGTGTTTGACCGCCCGCTCGAACCGGTAGAAGGACGGTGACCCGGCATAGGACTCGTCGCCGCGCATCACCGCTCCCCACTGCGCGGCGCTCATCGCGCTGGTGCCCGAGTCGGTCAGCAGATCGATCATCACATCATCGGAGGCGAGCCCGAACAGGTTCCAGCAGGCGCGGCGCAGCAGACCGCGGCGCTCCTCGACCGTCGTCATTCGGATCGGCTCAACAGACTTGATCCGAAAGGGTTCGATGATCGTACGCACGGACACCTCGGCAGCTCGGGAGTCATGACGGCAGGGAATCGAAGCTGAGAGTAGCGGCTCTGATGATAGAGTACAGTTCAATTCTCGTTGCCTTTCATTGAAAATGTTTCAATTTCTGCCGAAACTTGAACTGCGCCACTTGTTGATGCTGAGGGCGATCGCGGTGTCGCCGACGCTGGCCGAGGCGGCCCATCGACTGAACATCACCCCGTCGGCGCTGACGCACCGTTTGCGGGAGGCGGAGCGCCGTATTGCGCGGCCGTTGGTGGAGCGCGGCGGCCGCCGCGCACGGCTCACCGACGCCGGTGAAAGGTTCCTGCTGGCCGCCCACCGCTGCCTGGCAGAACTCGAAAGTGCCGAGCGCGAGGCGGGGGCCGGTGCCAGGGTGATCCGCCAGATCGTCCGCGTGGGCGGCTCAACGCTGTGCGGCTACGACTGGCTGCCGACCCTGCTGCGACACCTGGAGACGAAACAGCCCGCCATCGAGGTTGAAATGGTCATCGATGTATCGTTGAACCCCATGGCTGCGCTACGCGATCGTCGCATCGATCTTGCGGTGATGCCGAACCGCACGCGCGGCCGGGAAGTCTCGTCGGTCCGCCTGTTCCAGGACGAGATGGTTGCGCTGGTCCCGGCGGACCACCCGAAGGCGAAGCGCCGCCACCTCGAGGTCCGCGATCTCGTGGGGGCGAGGCCTACGTCACGGATACGACCACGCAGGAGAGTGGTCGCGAATACGAGCGGCTGTTCGAGCCGGCCGGCATGCGTCCGGCGCGGATCCTGCGCGCCGGTTACATGGAGGCGGTGATCGCGCTGGTGCGCGCGGGACTCGGGCTGACGGTGACCACCCGCACGAGCGCGGCGCCGTTCCTCGCCGCCGGTGGACTGCGGGTGCTGCCGCTCACCGCGAACGGTGAGTTCCTGACCTGGTTCGCGCACTACCGTTCGACCCGGGTGCGCGACGCGGCCCCCAGAGTGGTCGCCGAGGCGCTCGCGCAGGTGGTTCGCGAGCGCAACGCCTGAAGGTCGCGGCTCAGAAGTTTGCAGAGACCATCAGCCAGAGCTTCCTGCTATCGGTGCCGAAGCCACGTGCGCGGTAATCGGCAGCCTTCAGCAGCGCTTCGTAGCGACCGCAGAACGGCATGGCCAACGATGCGTTCCACTCGTGCCCGTACGTCTGGCTCGCTGCCGCCGCGTGGAAGTCGTGCCAGGATGCCTGCAACGTCCCCGCCCGGACCCGCTGGGTGACGCCGAGGTACGTATCCTCGATGCCCTTCGGCGGCGTCACGAGAAACTTGTCGTCCCAACCCTGATACAGGTGCAGCGTCGCAAGCGGTGTCTGGAAGCGGTGACCGCTCGCAGCAGCATCACCGCCGAGCACCTCCCGGCCGATCTTCACGGTCGTGCCGCCGTGCGCGACACCCGTCTCCAGCTGCCAGTAGTGGGTCGAGTAAGGGATCGGGTTGTCGGCATAGTCGGTCTGCCGCGCGTAGGACGCGCTGTATGGCACGCTCCAACCCGGGGCGACGGCGGCGCTGCCACTCCACAGCACGCCGGTAGTGGCGTTGGAATTCGTCGCGGCGTTGTGGAAATCCATCAGGTAGGCGAACGCCGTCAGGGTTCCTGCACGGCCGGCATCGAGACGGACGTTGAACAAGTGAACGCGGCCGTGCCATTCGGCGGCCTGGGCACCATTGTCCGGGCCGTACACGCGGTTGACGTTGTACAGGTAGGCGTAGGAAAGCTCGAGCTTGGCCACCGCCTTGCTTCGCAGCGTGATTCCGTCGAACGTCTGCTCGTTCTGGCGCCAGCCGGAATTTCCGACGAAGCGCTGGTTGTCGAGCACGACACGCTGGCGGCCCACCGCCACCTGGGTCGCCCCCAGCGTCCATTCCAATGCGGCGCGGTTGATGTCGGTGCCGCGCGGATCGGCGACGATGGGGCGCGTCGTCTTGCCATTGGTCGTGCTGTTGTAGTCATCGACCAAGGCGCGAAGATCGTCGATTTCGACCACCGCTCGCAACCCCTGATAAGCAGCGCTTTGCCAGCTCACGCGACTGCGCAGTGTCACCGCGGCGGCGGACGATGCGAACGCCGCGTCGTCCACATCCTCGTAGCGAAGCCGGAACGACAGGTGGGCCTGCCCGCCGCTCAGGGCAGCGGCGACATTGTCGGCAGGCGGGGCAACATCGGCTGCCGTCGCGGCACCACTGGCCACGAGCAGTACCGATCCGAGCACGACGTACGTCTTCATCTGCGCCACCTCAACTGAACGAATCGATGCCGGCCAATCTAGGGCTGCTCCGCCTTCTGCGCCTTGACGCGGATCAATCGCGAGGCGAACTCGCGCTCGCAGCGGCCGCGCTTTCGTAAACTACCTACGTGTGCGCGCTACGGCCGCAGACGCTGCCGGGACGGGGGAGGTCAGCGGCGGCGGCCCGACGGCTGCTATCCTGTCGATGAAGGCGACCCTTGGCGGACGAAGGCTTCATGATTCTCAGTATCGATGACCTGCGCCTGCGCGCCCGCAGGCGTCTGCCGCGCATCCTGTTCGACTGGGTCGAAGGGGGCGCGGACGATGAGCTCGGGCTAGATCGGGCACGCCAATGCTTCGAGTCTCAGCGACTGGTGCCGCGCTACGGGCTGGACATGTCCGGACGGCACCTCGGCACGACACTGTTCGGTCGCGTCTACGACCGGCCGTTCGGGATTTCACCCACTGGCTACACCGGACTGCTCCGGCCTTGCGGCGAGCACCTCATGCTGCGCGCCGCGGATCGGGCCAACATCCCCTACGTGCTCTCCGGCGTGAGCGTGGCCCCGCTGGAGCAGATCGCGGCGGCGAGTGCGGGACGCGCGTGGTACCAGCTCTACCCCGCACGCGAGGCAGGCATCTCGCAGGACATCGTCCGGCGCGCGCGCGATGCGGGCTATCCGACGCTCGTGATCACGGCCGACATGCCGATCGAGGCCAAGCGCGAGCGCGACATCCGCAACGGCTTCACGCTGCCGCTGCGTTACACCCCACGCCTGCTGTGGGACGGCCTGTCGCATCCGGCATGGACGCTTTCCTACCTGCGCCACGGGGGGCTGCCGCCACTGGGCAGCTGGGCAGCGTATGCTTCCCCCGGCGCCAGTTCCGCGGGAATCGCGGCTTTCCAGTTCGCGCAGAAGTACCCGACTCAGACGTGGGCGGACATTGAGGCCTACCGCGCGATGTGGCCGGGCACCCTCGTCGTCAAGGGACTGCTGCACCCGCTGGACGCGCAACGGGCCCTCGACTGTGGCGCCGATGGGATCATCGTCTCCAACCACGGCGCGCGCCAGCTGGACCGGGCGCTGACGCCGCTGGAGGCGCTGCCGGCGATCCGCCGCCAGGTGGGACAGCGGATGGCGATCATGCTAGACGGTGGCATTCGGCGCGGGTCGGACATCGCCACTGCACTGGCGCGCGGCGCCGACTTTGTATTTTCCGGACGAGCCATCCTCTACGGCCTGATCGCCGACGGCGAGACCGGCGCGAACCTCGCCGTCGACATCCTGACCGACGAACTGTCCCGCGTGATGGCTCAGCTGGGCACCCACACGACGAGCGAGTTGTGCGACGGCATCCTCGCGTCGGTCGCTGCCGCCCCGCACTCGTAGGCTACTGGCCCGGAGCTTTTGCGCCGCAGCAGGCGACGTCGTGGTGGCGGCCGCTTGCGTTGGCATGCCGATTGCTGCGATTGTCACCGCCCCACAAGCGAGCGTTCGTCGCGGTAGAGCGCGCATCGATGCACATACGCAATTCTGCTACTGCACTCCTGGGCTACTCTTTCGGCCTCATCCCGGTGCCGCTGTGCGCCGGTCTGTTGCTCTGGGTCGCCGGATGCGCCAGGCCGCAGTCCGTGGACCGAGCCACACTGCTGGCGCGCGCCGTGACACTGACGCCGGCCGACCCGCGGCTCGCCGATCTGTACCAGCACGCCTGCCGCGCATGCCATGTCGTCGCAACCTCTGGCGCGCCGCTCACGGGGGATCGCGATGCGTGGCAGGTACGCCTGAACAAAGGCATGCCCGTGCTGGTCGTCAGCGCCATTGCCGGCCTCAACGGCATGCCAGCCGGCGGGCAGTGCGTGCGCTGCACGGCCGACGACTATCAGTTGCTGATCCGCTTTATGGCGGGGGAGGGGCAATGACCCTGTCGCGGCGAAAGCTGCTTGTGAGCGCGGCGGTCACCGCGGCCGCCGCGACGGCGGGCGTGAAGCTGCGCCAGCACCGGCTCGATGCCGAGCCGCCGGCGCCGCCGCTGCAGGATGCGAACCGCCGCATGCTCTGGCGCAACTGGTCAGGCATCCAGAGTGCATACCCCGCGCTGCGCGCAGGCCCAGCCAACGAGGACGAGGTCCTGGTGGCGCTGGCCCGTGGTCCCGCACCTGTCCGTGCCGTCGGCGCCGGCCATTCGTTCACGGCCCTCGTCCCGACGGACGGCACGTTGCTGTCGCTCGACGGGCTCAGCGGCATCGTCGATCATGACGACGCGACTTACCAGGCGACGGTCTGGGCCGGCACGCGGCTGGGGGAACTCGGTCCCGCCCTCGCGGCCCTTGGACAGTGCATGCCGAACCTCCCTGATATCAACAAGCAGTCGCTGGGCGGTGCAATCGCGACCGCAACCCACGGCAGCGGCGAGCGCTCTGCTGCGCTGCACGCCCAGGTAATGGAAATGCGAATCGCAACGCCGGCACGAGGCCTGCTGACCTGCAGTCACAGCGAAAATCCGCAGATCTTCGACGCCGCCCGCGTTGGGCTTGGCGCATTTGGCGTCGTGACCCGCTACCGACTGCAGAATGTGCCGTCGCTGCGCCTTTTCAAGCGCACGGCGGTGCGTCCGACCGCAGAGGTGATCGAGGACTGGCCGTCGCTGCGTGCGCGCCATCGAAATGCGGAATTCTTCGCGCTACCCTTTACCGGCATGTCGGCAACCGTGACCCACGACGAAACCGACAGGCCGGCGGAACCCCCTGGCAAATCGCAAGATGCCGACGTCCTGCTGGACCTAAAGTGGCTGCGCGACTGGGCGGGATTCGCGACGCCCCTGCGTCGGCGGCTCGCCCAGTCGGCGATGGCCGGGCTCAAGCCGGAGGAATCCGTCGAGGAGGCCTGGAAGCTGCTGTCGAATGAGCGCGACATTCGCTTCAACGAGATGGAATACCATCTGCCTCGGGAGGCGCAGATGCCCGCGCTGCAGGAACTGCTCACCACCATCGAGAAATACCGGCCGGACGTATTCTTCCCGATCGAGGTGCGCTCGATCGCACCAGACGACGCCTGGCTCTCGCCGTTCCACGACCGCCCGTCCGGGTCGCTCGCCGTACATGCGTACTACAAGGATGACTACCGCTTTCTGTTCGACCTGGTCGAGCCGATCCTGCGCAAGCACGGGGGGCGGCCGCACTGGGGCAAACTGCACTCGCTGACGGCGAAAGAACTCGCGCCGATGTATCCGCGTTGGGCGGAGGCGATGGCGGTGCGGCGCGAGCTCGACCCGCAAGGCCGCCTGCTCAACCCATTCCTGCGTCGGCTGTTCGGCGATGTCTGAATCAGGCCTGCCTCGCCTCAGTCGCCGCGCCGTGATTGGCGGTGCCCTCGCGGTCGCAGCGGGCGCAAGCGTGCTTGCGCTGCGCAGGCCAGATCGTGGCGGGCCGCACGATGCGTACTTCAGCCGCCTGTCGAGCGCGCTCGCACGAGCGGGAATCGGTCGCCCGGTCCTGATCATCGACCGCGCTCGGCTCCGCGCGAACATCCAGGCCGTACGCGCGACCCTTGCTGGCACGAAGATGCCGGTTCGGGTGGTCGTGAAATCGCTGCCCGTGCCGGGCTTGCTCGATGCGATCACCGCCGGTCTGCAGACGAACCGCTGCATGGTCTTCAACGGCCCGATGGTCCTCGACACACTCCGCTGGAACCCGCACGCCGACCTGCTGCTGGGCAAGCCGTTACCGGCGCTCGAGGTCGGACGGGTGCTCGACGCAGCGCTGCCGCTGCTTGCCGGCAGCCCGGGCCCGCAATGGCTCGCCGACAGCGTGGAGCGCATCCGCGGCTACGCCGCGATCGCCCGCGCGCGCAACACCCGCCTGCGGATCAACCTCGAAATCGACGTCGGGCTGCATCGTGGCGGTCTCGCCGATGCGCCCGCGGTCGGTGCCGCGCTGGAGGCCATCATGGCGTCGCCCGAACTGCAGTTCGCGGGACTGATGGGCTACGACCCGCACGTCCCGAAGATGCCGCGCCCCGCCAAGGCCTACGCCGACGCGATCGCGCGTTACTCGGCCGCACGCGAGGTCGTCCGTGCACGTGTACCGGCGGCCGACTTTCCGACTCTCACCTTCAATGCGGCCGGCAGTCCGACTTACCGCATGCATGCTGCCGACGCGCTGGCCAGCGAGCTTGCCATCGGCTCCGCGTTCCTGAAGCCCCGTGACTTCGACCTGCCGACGCTTACCCATCACGTCGCCGCTGCGTTCATCGCCACGCCGGTGCTCAAGACGGTCGAGCCGCTGGAAATTCCTGGACTCGAGTCACTCGACAAGGTCCTGCCGCTCATGGATGCCAACGCACGGCGTGGCTTCTTTGTATACGGTGGCCACTGGCTCGCCGAACCCGAGTCGCCGCCTGGCCTTGAGTACAACGGCCTGTACGGTCGGTCAAGCAACCAGGAACTGCTGACCGGCTCGCGGCGGGTCCCGCTTCGGCCGGACGACTATGTGTTCCTGCGGCCCACCCAGAGCGAGGCGGTTCTGCTGCAGTTCGGCGACCTGCTGGTGTATGACGACGGCGAGCTCAAGGACCGTTGGCCGACCTTTCCGGTGTCGGCATGAGCGAGGCCGTGATCCTGGTGACTGGTGCATCCAGTGGCCTAGGCAAAGCCATCGCGAATGGACTTGCCACCTCCCACGGTCGCGTCTTCGGTACCTCGCGGCGGCCTGCCACGGACGGCGGCCCGCTCACCATGCTGGTGATGGACGTCGATGACCAGACCTCGGTCAACGCCGCCGTGCAGACAATCCTGGAGCAGGCCGGCCGCATCGACGTTGTCGTCAACAACGCCGGCTACGGGATCGCAGGCGCCATCGAGGACACAACGCCGGAGGAGGCGGCCGCGCAGCTGGCGACGAACTTCCTGGGTACCCACCGCGTCTGTCGCGCGGTCCTGCCGCTGATGCGGGCGCAGGGCGGGGGTCGGATCGTGAACGTAAGCTCCCTCGCGGGGCTGATTCCGCTGCCGTTCCAGGCCTTCTACAGCGCCAGCAAGTTCGCGATCGAGGCCTACAGCGAGGCGCTGCGGATCGAGACCAGACCCTTCGGGATTCACGTGAGCCTCCTGGAGCCCGGCGACTATGCCACCGGGTTCACCGGCCACCGTCGCATGACGGCGCAGAGCGGCCTCGCTTCGGCGTATCACGCGCGGGCCTTGCGCGCGGTTGCGATCATGGCGCGTGACGAGCAGGCAAACCCGAATCTGGAGCCGGTCGTGCGGACGGTGCGTCGCATCCTCGACGCGCCACGGCCGCGCCTACGGTACCCGACCGCGACCGCCGTGCAGCGAGCCTTGGTTACGCTTGAGCCGTTCCTGCCGGCGGCTCTGGTGGAGAAGCTGCTGACGGCAACCTATCAGGCGGGCTAGAGTTGCCTGCGGCGCGGCAATCGCGCGCCGAAGTACTGCCCCAGAAAGCCGACAACCGCTCGTTTGGCGAGCGTGACGTAGGCCGAAGTGAGCCGACCCGCCTCGAGCATCGATGTCGTGAACACCGCATCGACGATCTCCGTCGCGGCGAAGGCGACCTGGCGCTTGTATCGCATGCGCGGCACTACGAACAGGCTCTCCAGCGCCGCTAGCGCAAGTCCGGCGCGGACCCTGTCCGCGTCTCGATCTAGCCGCTTCAATTGTGGTGGCGTGTGGCCGCCGATGGCGAGCCGCGCGGCGATCGGGTGCGTCCGGTTGTAGTGCGCCGCGCGTCCTACCAGCGCCTCCACGACCGCCTGCCACGATCGCTTTTGCGAAGCGCGCAACGGCTTCATTAGCGCCGTGTCGAACCCTTCTCGGCCCGACAGGAGCAGCGCCCGAAACAGCGCGTCGAGATCCCGATAGAAGTGATAGGCGGAACTCGCCGGCACGCCCGCCCGAGCGCAGATCGCCGCGTAGGTCACCGCCGGCAGCGGCCGGGCGCAGACCAGCTCGCCGGCCGCCTCCAGCAGCCGCTCGCGACGCCAATCGCCGCGGCGCTGCGTACGGGCTGCGCGAGCCGTCCGCGCCACGTGGAGACGTTCCGCCATGTGGATGTAGGCTCGGGTTGTGTGGGAACAACGACTGCCATCAGCGCCACTCCCGTTCCGCGTCCAAACTCGGCGATCCCCGAGTCCGGCGTGACAAGAGTGCCGCGAGGCAGTATATATGCCCTTATAACGAGCGCGGTCACGGATCACAAGAACCATCGAAGACTCCGGCGCCGACCGTCGCCATCGCCCGGACCAGATAGCCGGAATGCCACTGGGGGAAATCTTGATGCTTCGCAACAACAAACTGTCTATCGCCATCTATGCTGCCTGTCTCGGCGTACCGGCAGCCCATGCCCAGGTCGCGCCGGTCGGGAGCGACTTGCTCGGCGAGGTCGTCGTGACCGCCCAGCGTCGCGAACAGAAGCTGCAGGATGTGCCGATCGCGGTGCAGGTGCTGACGACAGAGTCCATGTCCAAGCACGTCGCCGAGGACATGGCGCAGCTGGACAAGTGGGTGCCCGGGCTGGTCGTCTCCGGTGACAGCCCGACCCAGCCGCACTACCAGTTGCGTGGCATCGGCGCGTCGGATTTCGGCGTCGGCACCGATCCTGCCGTCGGCGTTTATGTCGACGGCGTCTACGCCGCGCGCTCCGGCGCGTCGTTCCTTGCTTTCAACGACGTCGAGCGCATAGAGGTGCTGAAGGGTCCGCAGGGCACTCTGCTCGGCCGAAGCAGTGCGGCGGGCGCGATCTCGATCATCACCCGCAAACCCACCGACCTGCTCGAAGGCAGCGTCGACGCGCGTTTCGGCAGCGAAGGCAAGCGACGCGTCGAGGGGATGCTGAACGTGCCGCTGGCGAGCGGCATGGCGCTGCGGTTCAACGCACTGAGCAACGAGTCGGACGGCTTTCTGAAGGATGCGGCCACCGGCCAGAAGCTCAACCCGGAAAAGAACTGGGCCGCGCGGGCTGCATTTCGCTGGGACATCGATGCGGACACCAAGCTGCTGTTGAGCTGGAACCACGATGCCGTGAATCAGCTCGCACGCGTTGCCATTGGCCTCGTGCCGGTGCCAGCCGAGGGAAGCCTGCCTGTGTATCCGGCCGACCCGAGCGGGGCGACGTTCCTCAACCCCATCACGGCGCCGATCTACAATGATGTCGTGGGCAACCAGGAAACGCGCAAGTTCGATGACCTCATGCTGTCTTTCAGCCGCCACTTTGATAGCTTCGACTTATCCTCCACGACTGACTGGCGCGAGTTCCGCACCACCAACCGCGAGGACGAGGACGGCACCAACCGCATCGCGACGTACTTCGATACCAACAACATCGAGCACAACAACGCCTGGTACCAGGAGTTCAAGCTGTCAGGCCGCACCTCGCGCACCGACTGGGTTGCAGGCATAAGCTATTCCTCCGAACACGCGCAGCAGACCAGCGATACGCACCTGTATACCGACGGCGTCGACACGCTGTTCACACACTTGTGCGTGCTGGGACCGGACGCTGGCTGCCCGGCGGTATTCGGGCCGACCAGCGCGGCGCTCACCGAGATGGGGATCCCGGTGAACCTGCTCGGCCTGACGTGGAACGAGGCGATGCGCGATGACGGGCGCTTCAAGTCACTCGGCGTGTTCGCCGACGTGATCTGGCATCTGACCGACAAGCTGAACCTGACCACCGGCTTGCGCTACTCGCACGACACGAAGGATTTTACTTGGGTGGCGCCGTGGCGCGTGGCCCCGCAGCTCGACGCCTACGGCGCCGCGATTCTCGAGGCCACCGGCGGCCTCGTGGACATCACGGTGCCCAACCTGATCTTCAGCGATCCACGGGGAATCGCCGCGCAGGGCACGCCCTTTTCGGCGAAGAGTTCCTGGAGCGACACCAGCCCGCGCGTGGTACTCGACTACCGGCTCGACCCGAATAAGATGGTCTACGCCTCGATCGCCAAGGGCTTCACGCCTGGCGGCTTCGATGCAGTCTCGATCAACGGCAAGTACGATAACGAGGATGTCTGGAACTACGAGCTAGGCTTCAAGACCACCTTCCCCGACGCACACGTTCTGTTCAACGGTGCGGCTTACTACTACGCGTACAAGAACAAGCAGTCGCTGGTGCTCACTGGCGGTCAGGGGCTGATTCCGCAGTACACTGTCTCGTCGAGCGATCAGAAGGCCTATGGCATTGATCTTGATACCCGCTGGCAGCCGATCGACGCGCTGACCCTAGGCCTGTCCGCCGCCTACATTAATTCGACCTACACGAAGTTCGAGTCGTCGGCGCTGCTGCAGCAAGGCGCGGCATTCGGATTGCAAGACGCTGACCTGCTGGCGTACGCAAACCTGGCAGGTGCGCCGACCGGCGAGCCAAGCCTGTCGTTCGCAGCGACCGTGGACTACGTCATATCGCTCGCAGATCACGGCAGCATCGACTTGTTCCTCGCGCACAGCTACCGCGGCGCGACTCGCTGCAACAAGGAGTCGACCGTGACGCGGGGCTGCCAGCCGCAGGCGCCGTTCCCGTACGCTGTGGCGCAGAACCAGACGGATGCCCGGATCAGCTGGCGCAGCCCGGGTGGCAGGTGGAGCGTGTCCGCCTATGGATCGAACCTTCTCGACAAGCGCTACGTCACGGGCATCAACAACATCACCGCGTCGGTATTCGGCACGCCGATCGCGTCGGTGAACGCGCCACGCCGCTATGGCGTGGAGCTGCATGCCTCGTTCTAAGCACGCCCTGCTGGTACCCGCGCTCGCAGCGGTGCTGTTCGCTGCGGGCGCCGCGGTGGCCGCCGACGGCCGAAGCGTTTACTTGCGCTGTGTCGCGTGCCACGGGGTGGCAGCCGAGGGCGTCGCATCGACCGGTGCGCCACCACTCGCGGGGCTTCATGCGGCGTACCTGCAGCGCCAACTGCAGTCGTTCGCGAGCGGCGCCCGCGGCGCGAAGCCCGGCGACAAGTACGGCACCAGCATGCGTTCCGCGGGCGCGCCGCTTCTCTCGTCGGACACAGAGCGAGCCGCGGTTGCGTCCTACCTGTCCACCCTCAAGCCAGGCGTCCAGAGAACGCCCGGTCGGACCACTGCCAATGGCCGGAACTATTTCAATGCCGTCTGCGGCGCCTGCCACGGCAGCGGCGGCGAGGGAAATCCGGCGCTCGGCGCACCTCGGCTCGCGGGCCTGCCGGAGGCTTATCTGGCGCGCCAGTTCGCTGCATTCCAGAGCGGGCAGCGCGGCTACCAACCCGACGATCGCTACGGGATTCAGATGCGCACCATCACGACCATGCTGCCGGACGCCGAGACCGTGCGTGATGTCATCGCCTATGCGGCCAGCCTGCGGCCGTGAGGCTTCGGCTCTGGCTGCTGCTCGGCGCATCCCTGACCGGTTCCGTCCAGGCGCTGACCGTCGATGGCATCGCGCTCTCGCAGCAGTGCCCGGCGAGCTTCGAGCTGCGCGAGCGGGTCTGTCGGCTGACGACCCCCTACCAAGCCTATCGATCGGTGACCGACGCGGGGGTCGGCGGCCTGAAGAGCGGGTTGCCGAAATTCCGTGACGGCTTCAGCCCCGAGCAGATCGATCTCGGCCGGCTGCTTTTCTTCGACCCGGTGCTGTCGTCCACGGGGAAGCTCGCCTGCGCAAACTGCCACCGTCCGGCGAGCGCCTTCGCGGACGTGCGGTCTCGCAGTCTCGGCGTCGGCGGACAGGAGGTCAGTCGCAATGCGCCTAGCTTGTGGAACGTCGGCTTCCTGCAGCGCTTCTTCTGGGATGGCCGCGCCCATTCGCTGGAGGAGCAGGTGCGTGGCCCCCTCTACGGCGCCCTGGAGATGGGGACTACGCCGGCGAAGCTCGTCGCTACCCTCAACGGGATTCCGGCCTATCGCAGACTGTTCGCGGACGCCTTTCCTGCCGGGCCTGCGAACATCTCCTCGGAGCAGGTCTATTCCGCGCTGGCAGCATTCGAGTCATCGCTCGTCTCGCTCAACAGCCGCTACGACCTCTATGCCCATGGGGTCGCCAATGCGCTCAGCGCGCCGGAGCTGGAAGGCCTGAACGTCTTTCGCTCCTTCGTCGCCCGTTGCGCTGAGTGCCATACGCCACCGCTGTTCACCAACCAGCAGGTCGCCGTCATCGGCATGCCCGAGCCACCCGGTCGCACGTTCGATCCCGGCGCTGGTGCAACGCCGGGAAACAGCGCGCTGCGCGGCGGATTCCGGATTCCGAGCCTGCGCAACGTCGCGTTGACCGCACCCTACGGGCACGCCGGCCAGTTCGCGACCCTGCGCGACACGGTCGCCTTCTATACCGGTGGCCGAGGCCACGCCGTGCCGCGCGGCGAGACGCTGCACCTGCACTGGCACATCTGGGAGCCGAAGCTGTCGTCCCGAGAGCTAGACCGACTGGTCGACTTCCTGCAGACCCTGAGTGACGAATCGTTCCGACCGGCAACCCCGACGGCCGTGCCTTCGGGATTGCCGCCGGCCACCTGATCCCGCGACGGAGACCACCTTGGACAAGAAACAACTGCAGCGATTCGCCGTGATTGCGATGGTCGCGATCGTCGCGGCCGGCGCCAGCCATATCTACACGCGCCATACGATGGTGACTGCGCCGTCGGCGCCGGCGGAATCGACCTCCATGGCGCTGGCCGGCGCGCGCGGTGCGGCAGGCGCGGTGCCCGGCTACCTTGTCGACCCCGGCCGCGCGGCGGGGCAGATCCTCGTCGTCAAGCCTGAGGACTCGGTCCAGGATGCGGTCGCCAGGGCACAGCCCGGCGACACCATCCAGATCATGCCGGGCGTCTATCACCAGACCGTCTACATCGACAAGGATGACATCGCCCTGGTCGGCGTCATCCATGGCAGCGACTGGCCGACCTTCGACGGCGAAGGCAAGCGCAACGACGCGGTGCTGTATTCGGGAAACGGCGTGCGGGTCGAAAACCTCAAGATCGTGAACTACAAGGGCAACGCGATCATGGGCCAGGCCGGCAACAACTTCGTGATACGGCACAACCGGATTGCGAACTCCGGTGTCTACGGAATCTTCCCTGAGTTCGCCCAGAACGGCCTAATCGAATACAACGAACTGACGGGCATCGAGGACGCGGCGATCTACGTCGGCATGTGCGACAACATCGAGGTCGCCCACAATGAAGTTCATGGCAACGTCGCCGGCATCGAAATCGAAAACTCGCGACACGCGATCGTCGAAAACAACACGGCGTATGACAATGCCGGCGGCATCCTCGCCTTCATCACGCCGGGGCTGCCCATCAAGACGACGTTCGACGTGGTGATCCGCAACAACTTCGTCGTCGCGAACAACCACAAGAACTTTGGTGCGCCGGGCTCGATCGTCTCCGGTGTGCCGAGCGGTACTGGCATCATCGTCATGGCCGCGGATGATGTCATCATCGAGAACAACTTCATTCGCGACAACAAGAACGCCGGCATCATCGTCGCCGACCACAAGTCGTTCGCGAATATCACGCCAGATCCGGAAGCGGATCCGAACCCGGACCGGGTCTCGGTGCTGTGGAACCTGTTCGACAACAACGGCTCCGATCCGATCAAAGAAGTGCGCGCGCTGATGGTGGCGGGGCTCACGCGCGAGGGGCCCGACCTGGTCGCGGTCGGCGGCGGCAGCGGCAGCTGCGTAGCCGCTGCCGGCACGCTCAAGGCGCTGAATATCGGCGGCTGGGGAGCCTGCAAGCGTACCTCGTCCGCCGATATCGCGACCTACCTGCTGGACAAGCCGGCCGCGCCGCGGGCACTGACCACGGCGGATCGCGGCAAACTAATCTACTCGTCCGTCTGCGCGGGCTGTCATGCCTACAACGTCCGCATGGTCGGCCCCCCGACGCAGATCATCCAGGCGCTGTACCTCGGCAACGCCCAGGGGATCGCCGACTACATCGCCAATCCCGTCAAGAAGCGCGCGGATTTCCCGCCCATGCCACCGCAGAGCCACTTGAACGCGGACCTGCGCCTCGCGGTTGCGCAATACCTGTTGACCGTGGCGCCACCAAAGCCGGTGCCAGCCCGACCGTGACGTACCACCGCCGAACGCATCACGGCGCGTGAACGGGCTCACCGACGTTGCCATCGCGTTCAGGCCCGCGACGGCGGCCGATGCGGACGCGGTCGTGCCCCTGATCTACAGCTCGGGACCTGCCGCGTTCGATTACGTCTTCGGTCGGGGACGCGCAGGCCGTGCTGAGCAGTTCCTGCGTTATGCGTTCGCGCATGCTGTTGGCGAATTCAGCTACCGGAGCCACGACGTTGCGGTGGTCGGGGGCGCCATCGTGGGCGCAGGCGCAGTCTTCGACGGCCGACAGACGCTGCGGTTCACGCTGGCTGCCGCGAAGCAGATCCTCGGCTTCTACGGCGTGCTTTCTGGACTGGGCGTGATCGCAAGGGGGCTGCGGGTCGAATCGGTAATCCGCCCACCACGGCCGCGCGAGCTCTACCTGTGCCACCTCGGCGTCGCCCCGGCTGCCCGTGGCATGGGCATCGGTAGCGCCTTGATCGGGTACCTGATGGAACGACGGCAGGACGCGCTGCACGACTACGTCGCCCTGGACGTGGCCGTCACCAACTCGCGTGCCGAGTCTCTCTATCTGCGTCTGGGCTTCGAGTCCCTCTTACTGCGACGGTCGCGCCTGTCGACGGCTGCGGCCACGGTCGCCGACCATCGCCGCATGGTTCATCGGCGGCGATAGGCGTCAGCGCCGGCCGGGCGACGAGTAGACCTGCTTTCCCCGGAACCAGGTTCCGAGGACGCGCGCGCGCGCGATTTCGCGCACCCTACCCGCGTCGGCTAGCGCCAGGATGTCCCGGTCAACGAGGACGAAGTCTGCCGACTTGCCCACTTCCAGGGACCCGGCATCGCTTGCCAGATGCAGGTACTCGGCGCCGCGGATCGTGTAGGCGTCCAGCACGTCGCGCAGCCCTATGCGTTCGGCCGGATTGAGCGGTGCCAATCCCTTGGCGGCACGAGTCACGGCACTGGCCATGTTCACGAAAGGCTGGGGATCACGGGTATCCACGGGCGCATCCGATCCCGCGACCAGGATGGCACCTGCATCCCTCAGCGAACGAACCGGGTAGGCGTTGCGCTCGTAGTAGCCATCGGCCGGGTGCAGTGCCGCGAGGCTGCCGCCGCGGACGCGGTCGTAGAACGGCACGACGTTGATGTCGTAGGCTGCGTCGGCGTAGATCCATGAATAGGTCATCGCGAGATACAGCCGATCGCGGCCGATCCGGGTCACGTCGTCCGGATGCACCAGCTGGGCATGCGCGATCGCGTCGTGCTGGGCGCTGATCCCATCGGCCGCCCGGGCGCCCTCGATTGCATCCACCGCGGCGCGCACGGCAGCGTCGCTGATGGCATGGATGTGCAGCTCGAAGCCGGCCATGTGGAAGCGACGGGCGAACTCGAGAATGACGGCGCGCTCATGCTGAAGCTGTCCGCTCGAGGTGGCGCACTGGGCGGGGTGGAATCCGTGCGCGCGCAGGAACTCACCGGCGGCCGCGGCACCTTGATAATCACTCGGGCTCGCAAGTACCGCACGACACGGGGTGCCATCGGCGTCGACGTAGCCGGTCACCGCGAGCCGTCCATCCGCGCCGGTCGCAAAGATGGGTTGCAGATAGGGTCGCAGCGCGGCCGACTCGGGCAGGGTGGGCGGAATCGCGTACGGGTTGCCCTCGATCACGCCGTCGGCGTACAGCTTGACCACGCCTGCCCGGATCAGTGGGTGGCCGGCGTACTTCGCGCGTGTCGCCGTCGCCATGGCGAGCATGGCATCCCAGTCCGGCCGCCCATCCGCCGTCCGCTGCGCATCCGGATCATAAAATTGCGCAAGCGATGCGCGCACCGTCAGCTCGCCGCGCGCATAGAGGGCGTCATACATCGCAAGCCGCGCCGGCGGCACGTCGGCATCGAGGATGCCGGTGATCCCGGCGCTGTTGAGACGCCGTGTGACGCGCCCCGGCGCCCGCATCACCTCCTCAAAGTCGACGGAAATGAGGTCCGGAGCGCCGAGTGCTGTGGTGGCCTCCTCGTTGGCGGTGCCGTTGGGCTCACCCCTCGTATCGACACCGATCAGCTTGCGCATCGCCTCGAAGTCGGACGATAGCGTCGCTTTTGAAAAGCCTACCACGCGACCCGCAGCGTTGGTTGCCCGGGCGAGGGCGACGCTGTTGAAGGCCCCATGGTGGCCATCGTTGCCCATCAACTGGATCGGGTGAGTGATGGACGCGAGGTCGAGCGCTGCCCGCAACGTGGGGTGCTGCGCATCAGGCTGGTTGCCGTCGGTGTAGTTCCACAGCCGGACGTTGACCCACTGGTCCGCCGGCACATGGTATCGGTCGATGCAGCCGCGTACGAACGCGGTCAACTTGCGCAGCGAGTGGGGCTTGCTGCGCAGGTCGCACACATCGAGGTCCACGATACCAGCAGGATGGAGGTGCGCGCCGATGAGCCCCGGCAGTACCAGCCGCCCGCCAGCATCGCGCAACTGCGTATGTGGACCGATGTAGGCCGCGGCCGACCGATCGGCGCCGACGAAGAGGATCCGACCGTCACGCACAGCGAGCGCCTGCGCCATCGAATGCGCAGCGTCAGCCGTGTAGATGCGTGCGTGTCGAATGACCAGGTCAGCCGGTGGAAGAGGCGCCGCGGCGGCCAGCGGCATGGCCGCGCTCGCCGCCAAAATGCACAGGACTCGGTACAGGCTCGGCATGCAACGGCACTCCCGACAGAGCGCCGTAGATCGGCCGCGATGCACGCTAGCGGCCGCCTGCGCGCCCGTCAAGGCACAGTCAAGGTGAGTCCGCGGGGGAAAGCGCGGCCATAGACGCCCAGATATGCCAGCAGGCCCACGACTGCGGAGGCGCCGGCCACGGTGAGCATCGCAACCGGGCCCTGCGCCTGATAGACATGACCGGCGAGTGCGGGCCCGGTGATCGCACCAATGCCCAGCGCTGCTGCCGGCAAGCCGGCCGTCCTGCCGGTCGCGTCCAGGCGCGAGACGAGCCCGAGGCCGAACGGCAGCACGAAGCCCGCGAGCGCGATCGCCACGATCGCCCCGACCCCGTAGCCCAGCCGTCCCGGGCACGACGCGAGCAGCCCGAAGCTCAGTAGCATGACGACGACGGCCGCAATCATTGACGCCGGTCGTGCGCCGCGATTACCGAGTTCGCCTGCAAGCAGCGAGACGATGCTGGATGCGGCCGTCGCGACCGCAAGCACGAGTCCGGCGTACTGTCCATTCAGCTGCTGCGCGACAGCGATGCGGCCGAGAAAGGCCCAGCCGCCGGTCACACCCGAGTAGATCGCGAAGACCGCGAACAGCCCCGCCAACACCGGCCAGCCGGGGCCGCCGCCGATACCACTGGTGAGGGATGGTTGAGCGGCCAGCGCCGGCAGACGCACTGGCAGTCGCGCCACGACGATGCCGGTCAGGGCGTTGACGACGAGTATCAAGCCAAAGTTCATCCACAACGCGTTCTCGGGCGTAGTCAAGGCAGGCGCCATGTACACCAGCACGACCCCCGGCACGCTGCCCAGGCACCACTGCCAGCCGTACGAGCGGTTCGGATCGTCGGTTCGCGCCAGCAGCGCGATCATGAGCGCGAACACCCCGCCGTGGCCAATGCCGGCCAGCACGAACAGCAGCAGCAAGCCGGCGTAATCGCGCACCCACAGAGTCCCGCCCAGACCGACGAGGCCCAGGCCGAGCAACAGCCCGGCTGGTAGGCGCATCCGCAGGCCGCGCATCCACAGCACCGACGTCATCGCTGCGATGGTTGCGCCGGCGCTATAGGCTGCGCCCAGATCACCCAGGTGCGCTTCGCCGAAGCCGCTGCTCTGCGCAAGCACGGCGAGCAGCAGCGGCATCAGCGTGCGGATGTTCAAGTGGGTGCTGGTCAAAGCACCGGCGACAAGGTTCGTCGTTAAATGATCGCGTGTGTCCACCGATTCCCCACGGTCGCGGCGCCGCCGCGGCCGGCGCCCATCAGGTTGCGTAGCTTGGGTCGGTGCGGTCCAGCCCCAGTTTGAGCTGGGCGAAGTGCGCGAACGCGTCCGCCTGGTAGGCCTCCCATCCGCGCGCAGTCGTTTCCGCGACTTCGTCGGACATCACGTTCAGCGGCTGGCCCGTCGAGTACGCGAGCACCAGCGTGCGAGCGGCCCGCTCCAAGTAGTACAGGTCGTCGAAGGCCTGTGCGACCGTATCGCCGGTCACCAGCACGCCATGGTTGCCCATCATCATGTAACGCCGGGAGCCGAGCACTTGGACCAGGCGCTCCCCCTCCTCCCGGAAGTCGGCGATGCCGTTGAAGCCACGGTCGATCGCCATACGGTTGTGGAAGCGTGCGGTGTTCTGGTCGATCGCCTTGATCGACGGGTCGGCGAGCGCGGCCAGCGCTGTCGCGTACGGCGGATGCACGTGCAGGACGCAGCGAGCCTTTGGAACGTTCGCGTGGATCCGCCCATGGATGCACCACGCCGACGGGTCCGGCGCGTTCGGCCTGTTCATGGTGTCGGGGTCGTTGCTATCCAGCAGCAGCAGCTCGCTCGCCCTGACCTGGGAGAAGTGCCGCTGATGGGGATTGAGCAGGAACTTCGTACCGTCCGGCGACACCGCCAGACTGAAGTGATTGGCGACCGCCTCATGCCAATTCATGGCCGCCGCGAGGCGCAAGGCCGCGGCGAGGTCGACCCGCATTTGCCACAAGTCCTGCGTCGGGGTACTGCGTTCCCGCTCAATCGATGACGCGTTCACTGTCGAAGTCTCCTCAGGGGTCAGTCATCGCCATCGACGTCCGCAGCCGGCTTCCTGGAGCCGACTGACGCCCGCCAGGGCTGAATTGGATAGTCGGTGATCGTGAGCCCTTCGTCCACGGCCAGCGCCTGGCCGTGGACGGAGCAGGGCTCGATGGAGGCAGGCCACGGCACGGCACGGCGCGTGCGATCCCCTCCGGTGCACCCTGCACGGGCGGCGAGCGGGTCAGCGCACCGACGGCGGCCTCGGCAATGTCGCCATTGCCGCGGGGTCCGGGCACGGCAGCGGTCGCCGCGATGTTGACGATCGCGCCGGCGCCACGCTCG
>JANXQL010000114.1 GCA_025356815.1 Pseudomonadota bacterium | reverse complement strand
GGCGCGAAGTTCGGCGTGTAGAGGATCCGCGCCGGATCGAGTCCGGGCACGCTCGCCTGCAGGTGCTCGACTTCGCCGCGCGAGACGCAGTCGAAGCCGATGCCCTCGGCGGCGAGCGTCGCGAGCATCGCCGGGTGCGGGTTCGCCTTCATCGCGTAGTGGACCTCGGCGACCGCGTCGATCGCGCGGATCTCGCGCGCCGCGCCGCGCACGCTGTCCAGGTCGTAGACGTAGGCCGCATCCCGCGCGCCGAACCGCTCGAGCAGGCGCTCGCGCTGCAGCTGCCACCAGGCCGGCGCCGCCTGCGCCGCAGGCGTCGGTCCCTGCAGCTCGTCCCAGGTGGGACCGAGCACGAGGTCGTTGACGGCGGCGCGGATCAGCAGCTCGTGCAGCTGGCCGACCAGCCGGTCGCCTTGCGCCTCGTCGATGACGAAGGTGAAGTTCAGGTCGTTTGCCGCCTGGGTCACCAGGTAAATGCGCTCCTCGGCGAACAGCGCGAGCGCCTCGCCCAGGTCGTGGAGGATGCCGCGGATGTTGCGCCCCAGCAGCGACAGCGCGGCACACGGACCGATGACCTGCGCCCGGCACAAGGGCGCGAGCGCCTCCAAGAGCGCGGCGATGGCGGCGGCATCGAGGCTGTTCGCCTGCGGGTCGAGCGAGACGGTGACGTTGGTCTCCGAGGTCGAGACGAGGTCGACCGACAGGCCCTGCGCCTTGAACACCTGGAAGACGTCGGCGAGAAAGCCCACCTGGTGCCACATGCCCGGGCTGTCCATCGACACCAGCGTGATGCCCTTCTTCAGCGCGATCGCCTTGACCTGCGCCGCGTCGCCGCCGGCGGGACTGGCGCTGATGTGGGTGCCCTCCGTGCCCGGGCTCTGGGTCGCGTAGACGTACAGCGGGATGCCGTACTGCTTGACCGGCAGGATGCAGCGCGGGTGCAGCACCTTGGCGCCGCTGGAGGCGATTTCCTGCGCCTCGTCGTAGTGCAGCTGGCGCAGCAGTCGCGCGTTCGGCACGCCCTTCGGGTTCGCGCTGAACATGCCCGGCACGTCGGTCCAGATCTCGAGCCTGACCGCGCCGAGCTTGGCGGCGAAGTACGCCCCGGAGGTGTCCGAGCCGCCCCGGCCGAGCAGCACGGTGTTGCCGTGCGCGTCGGCGGCGATGAAGCCCTGGCTCAGGAACACGGTCCCGGGGCTCGTCCAGCGCGCGATCAGCGCGGCGTCCGGGCCGTAGTCGCAGGTCGCGGAGAGGATCGCACTGCGCTCGGAGGCGCCCGGGCGGTCGTCGGCGCGCAGCACGCTGCGCGCGTCGATCCACTCGACCGCGAGGCCCTCGCTGACCAGCCACGCCGCGCCCAGTTCGGTCGCCATCAGCTCGCCGGTCGCCATCACGCGCGCCCGCACGCGGTCGCTGACTTCCCGGACCAGCGCGATGCCGGCGGCGATCTGGCCGAGTTCGTCGAGGTGACGCTGCACGCCCGGTGGCAGGGCGATGCCCAGCTCCGTGGCGAGCCGTTGGTGACGGGCCGCGATCTCGCCCAGCACCGGCTCGTGGCGGCCCGCCGCGGCCGCGGTCAGCAGCGCCTCGAGCCGATCGGTGATGCCCGACACGGCCGAGTGGACGACCACCGGCTGCAGACCCGCGGCGAGCCGGGCGCGCAGCACGTCGCGGATGTTGCGCCAATTGGCGGCGGACGACACGCTGGTGCCGCCAAACTTCAGGACGACGAAGGACGCGGGCTCTGCTGGCATGGCGGTTCTGGGGCGGTGGGGCCTCTGCGGCCGGGAATCGGGGTCGGTGGGCTCGGGTCGGGAGGCGCGGCGGCGCACGGCGCCGCGGCATCGAAGACGGCGTCAGGCGTCGTCTTCGAAGTCCTCGAGCGCTTTTTTGAGGCGGCGCTCGGCGAGCACGTCCTCAAGCTTGCTCCAGGCAGCCTTGCCCTTCTTGCCTGGCTGGGCCTTCTTGCGATCCACCCGATCGATCAGGCGGTCGTAGTCAGGCTCCTCCGCCTCAGCATCGGCGAGGAACTCTTCGTCCAGTTCGAAGTGCTCTTCGTCCCGTTCAGTCATGGCCCGGTTCGCCTAAATTTTCTCAATCAGATCAACGAGATCTGATACTTTTTGCAGTTGCGAAGCACCCGAACTATACAGAAAAGGGAGGCGCTTGCAACAGCCAAGTCGCGATTTCCCAAAAACAAAGGCCCCGGACACAACCGGGGCCTTCGGATCGGGCGACCGGGCGCGGGCCCGGCGCCGGGTCAACCGCACTTGCGCAGGCACTCCTCGACCGCGGTGTCGCACTGGCGCTGCTTGGAGGTGTCCTTACCCGCCGCAATCATGCAGCGATCCGACTCCTCGTCGCACTGCGAGGCGCATTTCTCGTCGCTGGCGTGGCCAGCCCCAGGCAGCGATACGGCGAACGCAAAGGCCAGCAGCAGCGCACCGGGGCGCGGACGTACACCGAGCTTCATAGATTCTTCTCCTTGCCGTTGCCGGCAGCCCCGGGTGGCAGCCTCGGGTGGCCGCCACATTAAGCCGATGATGATTCTCCGTTCCCCCGGATGCAACGGGAAAAACCGATCCGTCAGAGGCAGTACTGCTCCGCCGCCAGCGTCGGCAGCGAGGCGGCGCCTGCGCGCACACCGGCCGCGAACGCCTGCGTGCGCGGCAGCAGCCGATCGAAGTAGAAGCGCGCCGCCGCGAGCTTGCCCTCGTAGTAGCCGGTCTCGGTCGTGCCGGCGGCCAGTTGCTGCGTTGCAACCTTCGCCATCCGCAGCCAGCACCAGGCGACCAGCACGTAGCCGGCGTGGTTGAGATAGTCGACCGCGACCGCGCCGAGTTCGTCGGGATCCTGGGCGACCCGCGCAGCGACAATGCCGGTCAGCTCGCCGAGCTCCTTCATCCGGACCTGCAGCTCGGCCGCCCAGGGCAGCAGCGACGCCGGCAGGTCGGTCCCCAGCGAGGCGATCATCTCGCTCGCCAGCAGCCGCACGCTCGCGCCGCCATTCGAGAGCACCTTGCGGCCGAGCAGGTCGAGCGCCTGGATGCCGTTGGTGCCCTCGTAGATGCAGGTGATCTTCGCGTCGCGCAGGTACTGCTCGACGCCGGTGTCGCGGATGAAGCCGGCACCGCCATGCACCTGCACCGCGAGCGAGGTCGTCTCCATGGCCGTGTCCGTCAGCAACGACTTCACGATCGGCACCAACAGCGCCACCAGTTGCTCGGCGTGCTCGCGCACCGCCGCGTCCGGGTGCAGCTGCGCCGTGTCCTCCAGCTGGTAGGTGTAGTACGCGAGCAGCCGCTGTCCCTCGGTGAGTGCCTTCTGCGTCATCACCATGCGCCGCACGTCGGCGTGGCGAATGATTGGGTCGGCAGGCTTGTCGCGATCCAGCGGACCGCGCGCCGCGCGGCCCTGCAGGCGCTCGAACGCGTACGCGACCGATGCCTGCAGCGCGCGCTCGCTCAGGCCCAGTCCCTGCAGGCCGACGCCGAGGCGCGCGTGGTTCATCATCGTGAACATCGCCGGCAGTCCGCCACCGGGCTGGCCGATCATCCAGCCCTGCGCGGCCTCGAAGTTCATCACGCAGGTCGGCGAGGCGTGAATGCCCATCTTGTGCTCGACCGAGGTGCAGGTCACGCCGTTGGCCGCGCCGTCGATGCGCCGCGGCACCAGGAACAGGCTGATCCCCTTGTTGCCGGCCGGCGCGTCCGGCAGCCGCGCGAGCACCAGGTGGATGATGTTGTCGGTGAAGTCGTGCTCGCCCCAGCTGATATAGATCTTGGTGCCGCTGATGCGAAAGCTGCCGTCGGCCGCGGGCTCGGCGCGCGTGCTCAGCATGGCAAGATCGGTGCCCGCCTGCGGCTCGGTCAGGCACATCGTCCCGGTCCACTCGCCGGACACCATCCTGGCGAGGAAGCGGCTCCTGAGTTCCTCGCTGCCGTGGCGACTGAGCGCGTACGCCGCGCCCTCCGACAGGCCGCTCGCCATGCGCCAGGCCATCGCCGCGCTGCAGAGCATTTCGCCAACGACGATGTGGGCGATCGCCGGCAGCCCCTGGCCGCCATAGTCGGGACTTGCCGACATGCCGGCCCAGCCGTCGGCGCAGAACTGCCGGTACGCGGCCTTGAAGCCAACGGCCGGCACGACCTCGCCGTCGACGTGGCGCACGCCCTGCTGGTCGCCCTGCCAGTTCAGCGGCGAGAGCACCTGCTCGCTGAACCTGGCGGCCTCCTCTATGATGCTGTCGATCAGCTCGCGACCGACATCGCCCCGGCCGATGCTCGCCAGCGTCGCCTCGGCGCCGAGCACTTCGTGCAGGATGAACTGGAACTCGCGGCGGGGTGCTCGGTATTCGTACATGGCAGGATCCGACGGTGAGGAGCGCGACCCGGCGTCGAGGATCGCTGCCCGATTCTACCAGCCCGCCCACACCGCCCGCAGTGCGGCCTGTGGCAGAATCGCGCGACAAGGCGCAGCCCGCGCCCGTGCGGGGGCGCATGCGACCGACCACCGTTCTGCTGCTGGCACTCGTCGCGCCCCTGCCCGCGCATGCCGCCGAACTCGCGCCCGAGCCGATCTGCACCGATCGGCCGACGAAGTCCACCGGCACCTGCACCGCCGACGCCGGCCGCCTGCAGCTGGAGGCGGATCTGCTCAGCGACACCGAGCAGTCGCTCGACGGCACGCGCACCCGCACGCTGCTCGCGCTGAACCCGACGCTCAAGTACGGCCTGACGCCACGGCTCGACGTCGAGGTCAACCTGCCGCTGTGGAGCGCCGTGCGCACGCGCGACGCCCTCGGCACGAGCACGGCCAGGGGCATGGGCGATGTGTCGCTCAAGCTCAAGCAGAAGCTCTACAGCGGCGCCGTGGTGGAAGTGGCGCTGATGCCGGTGCTCAAGGCGCCGACCGCCGCGCGCGCGCTCGGCAACGGCGCCTGGGAAGGCGGCGTGCTGCTGCCGCTGGTCGCGAAGCTGTCCGAACGCTGGAGCCTGAACCTCAGTCCCGAGGTCGACGCGCTGGCGAATGCCAGCGGCGGCGGCCATCACCTGAACACCGCGCAGCTGGTGGATCTCAGCCGCACGCTGCCGCACGAGGTCACGCTGTCAATCGAGCTGTGGGCGGACTGGGACCGCGATCCAGCCGGGGCTCAGCGGCAGGCGTCGTTCGACCTTGGCGCTGCCTGGCTGCTCGGCCCCGACCTGCAGCTGGACGGCGGCGTGAACCTCGGCCTCAACCGCCTGACGCCGGGCATGCAGGCCTACGTCGGCATCTCCGAGCGATTCTGAGGCAGCCTCGCGACTCCCCCGCGGGACCTTTAGTGTGCAACGATCCGCGGCGTGTCGACGACCGCCCCCACCTTCCCGGCCCGGATGACCCTCGCCGCGCGCATCGCAGGCGCCTTGCTGCGCCTCGCCCGCTGGCAGGCGGTGCTCGTGCCGCCGCCCGGGCCGAAGGGCCTGATCGTCGTCTACCCGCACACCTCGAACTGGGACTTCCCGATCGGCATGCTGTACAAGCTCGCGGTGCGCCTGCCGGTGCGCTGGATGGGCAAGGACACGTTGTTCCGCGCGCCGTTCGGCGGCCTGCTGCGACGCCTCGGCGGGATCCCGGTCAATCGCCGCGCGCAGACCGGCTTCGTCGAGGAGATGGTCGCCGAGTTCGACCGCCAGCCGTGGATGTGGCTGGTGCTCGCACCCGAGGGCACGCGCTCGCACACCGACCACTGGAAGAGCGGCTTCTACCGGATCGCGTTGGCCGCGCGCCTGCCGCTCGGGCTCGGGTTCATCGACTACGCCACGCGCCGGGTCGGCGTGGACAGTTACCTCGAGCTCAGCGGCGACGAGCAGGCGGACTTCGCGTGCATCCGCGCGTTCTACGCCGACAAGCGCGGCCTGCGCCCGCAACAGGCCAGCGACATCCGGCTGCGTCGCTAGCGCCGTAGCGCAGTCAGGCCTCGTCCGCTGCGTCGTCGGGCGCGTCCTCGTCGGTCGGGCTCGGCTCGCGCGACCAGGGCGCGCCGACCGCCTCCCGATACGCCTCCCAGCCGCGCGGCAGGTCCGCGATTTCGGCAAGCGTCGGGTCGAGCTCGAACAGGCAGCCCAGGCACGTCAGCCGGCCGTCGTCGGGCTCGTTGGTCGTGCCGCACAGCACCTGCCACATGCCGTCATCGGCATCGTGCGACACCAGCAGGATCGGCGCCTCGTCCTCGAGCACCGGCAGCGTGCTCAGGGCGTCGGCGAACTGCGAGTCCTTGAACGGCCACGTGCCGGGCTCGAACTCATGGGTGTGGGCATCTGTCATGGGGTCATCCGCGGCGATCGGGGGGGAACGTCCACCGCCGATGATAGCCGCGCGCGGGCCGCGCGGCGACCAGAGCGACCGAAGGCCCGCTACAATCGGCCCGAGCCCCGCGCCCCCCGGATCGTCCGACAACGGCACCGTCTAAGGATCCTGCATGAACCTCGCGCGCTTTCCCCGCCTGCGCCTCGCCCACCTGCCGACGCCGCTCGAACACCTGCCGCGGCTGTCGGCCGCGCTCGACGGTCCCGAGATCTGGATCAAGCGCGACGACTGCACCGGCATGTCCAGCGGCGGCAACAAGACCCGCAAGCTCGAGTTCCTGCTTGCCGAGGCGCAGGCGCAGGGCGCCGACATCGTGCTCACCCAGGGTGCGACGCAGTCGAACCACGCCCGCCAGACCGCCGCCTGTGCCGCGCGCATCGGGCTCGATTGCCACCTGTTGCTGGAGGACCGCACCCAGAAGGCGGACCACGACTACACCGCCAGCGGCAACGTCTTCCTCGACCGCTTGCACGGTGCGACCCTCGAGCATCACCCGGCGACGCCGGACATGAACGCTGAGCTCGCGGCAGCCGCCGCGCGCCTTGCAGTCGAGGGCCGTCGGCCCTATGCGATCCCCGGCGGCGGCTCGAACCCGGTCGGCGCGCTGGGCTACGTCAATGCCGCGCTCGAGCTGGTCAGCCAGGCCAACGACGCGGGGCTGCGGATCGACCATGTCGTGCACGCCACCGGCAGCGCCGGCACGCAGGCGGGGCTCATCGCGGGCCTTCGCGGCATGCACGCGGGCGTACCGCTCTTGGGCATCGGCGTGCGCGCGCCGAAGCAGCGCCAGGAGGAGAACGTGTTCCGGCTCGCCGCCGCGACCGCCGAGCTGTGCGGCTGCGCAGGCGCGGTGCGCCGCGAGGACGTCGTCGCCAACTGCGACTACGTCGGCAGCGGCTATGGGTTCACGACCCCCGCGGCGATCGAGGCGATCCAGATGCTGGCGAGGCTCGAGGGGATCCTGCTCGATCCGGTCTACTCGAGCAAAGCCATGGCCGGACTGATCGACCTGGTCCGTCGTGGCGAGTTTAGCCGCGGCCAGAACATCGTCTTCGTCCACACCGGCGGCAGCGTGGGCCTGTTCGGCTACGTACGCGATTTCGGCTTCCCGCCGGACGCGACCGCGCCGTGAGCCGGGCCGTCGCCGGCATCATCGGCGGCATGGGCCCGGCGGCCACCGTCGAGCTGCTGCAGCGCATCATCGCGCGCACCGCGGCAACGGACGACGCCGAGCACGTGCACGTGCTCCTCGAGAGCAACCCGCGGATCCCGTCGCGGCTCGCGCACCTGCTCGACCGCAGCGGCCCGGATCCCACGCCCGAGCTGGTACGCGTCGCGCGCAATCTCGAGGCCGGTGGCGCGACGTTCCTCGCGATGCCCTGCAATACCGCGCACCACTATGCCGGCGCGATCGTCGCCGCGGTCGGCATCCCACTGCTGGACATGGTGCGGCTGGCGGTCACGCGGCTGTGCACCCTCGGGGCCGGCGGACGCGTGGGTCTGCTGGCCTCGAGCGCGGTGCACGACACTAGGCTGTACGCCGACGCGCTTGCCCCGCACGGGATGCGGGTCGTCATGCCCGCGCGCCAGCACGAGGTGATGGCACTGATTCTCGGCGTCAAGCGCGGCGACGCCTCCGACGGCGCGCGTGCCGGCCTCGAGGCGCTCGCGGCGGAGCTGGGCCGCGACTGCGACGCGATCCTGATCGCCTGCACCGAGCTGTCGGTGCTCGCGACGGGGATGACCATGCCTGTCCCGGTCGTCGACGCGCTCGATGAGCTGACCGACGCCATCATTGCCGCCGCGGGCTGACGCGACAGGCAGACGCCGCGATGGCCGGCCGGATGGTAGTTGTGGTAAAGATCGAACGGTCACTTCATCCGTTCAATAAGGAACCGAGCAATGCGCCTCCCCCGGGTCATGATGATGGTGGGCCTTGCCTGCCTGTGTACCACCGCTACCGCGGGCGCCGAGGAAGGCCTCAAGCCCGGCCTGTGGGAAATGAAGGTGGTCAAGCAGGTCATCGACGGCCGCGACATGAGCGCCCAGATGTCGTCCGCCATGGCGGAGATGAAGGCCGCGATGGCCAGCATGTCGCCCGAGCAGCGCGCGCAGATGGAAGGCATGATGAAGCAG
Source organism: Pseudomonadota bacterium (assembly GCA_025356815.1). Classification (GTDB taxonomy): domain Bacteria; phylum Pseudomonadota; class Gammaproteobacteria; order Steroidobacterales; family Steroidobacteraceae; genus CAIKZZ01. The sequence goes on along the minus strand of JANXQL010000114.1, from coordinate 6,356 downwards.
CACGGCGTCGCCGGCGGCGGCGAACCCGGCAGCATGCGCATGTGCATGACGCCAGAGATGGCCAAGCGCAACGCCCTGCCGGTGGACAAGGACGGGCACTGCACGAGCTCGAGCGTCTCGCGCAGCGGCAATCACATGTCGTATGAGTTCGCCTGCAACTCGGGCGGCACCAAAACCAGCGGCAAGGGCGAGGCCACGATGACGCCCACCCGGGTCGAGATGCGTACCGACGCGACCATGCAGCAGGGCAACGGCCGGACGCAGACGATGCACAGCGAGACGCAGATGAGCTTCGTCAGCGCCGACTGCGGCGCCGTGAAGCCGATGACCCCGCCGAAGTAGGCGGGCCCGGCGAAGACTCAGCCCGAGGCGTTCGGCGCGAGCGCCTCGAGCGCCTCCCAGTCTGGGCCCGCCGCGCCGTCCGTGCGCAGCGCCTGGATCACGACCTGGTCGGCCCCTGCGTCGTGATAGACGGCGAGCTTTTCGCGGATCTGCTCGGCCGTGCCCCAGTAGACCATGGCATCCATGAGCCGGTCGCTGCCGGCGCCTGCGTAGTCGGCTGGCTCGAAGCCCAGCCGCAGCCAGTTCTGGAAGTAGTTGGGCAGACCCAGGTACACCTGCAGCGCCGCCCGCGCCGTGCGCCGGGCGATCCGCGGATCGCTGCACAGGCACACCTTCTGCTCGCAGATCAGCGCGCCGCGTCCGGCCATCGTTGCGCGCGACAGCGCCACCTGGGCGGGCGTGATGTTGTACGGGAACGCGCCGAGCGTGCGCGTGGCGGCGAGCGCCGTCATCTGCGGGCCGAGCGCCGCGAGCACCACCTGCGGCGTCGTGCCGCCCTGCATCACCGACCAGGCGCGGTCCATGCCATCAAGGTAGCTGCGCATCGTCGTCAGCGGCTTGCCGTAGGCGTGACCGCGGGCGCCGGCCACCAGCGGCGCGTGCGAGACGCCGAGCCCGAGCACGAAGCGCCCGCCGTAGAGCGCGTTCAGGCTGTTGTGGCCCATCACGGCCGCGGCGGGGTCGCGGGCGTAGATGTTGGCGATGCCGCTTGCGATGCTCAGCCGCTCGGTCTGCCCGAGCAGGAAGCCGCCGAGCGCGAAGCTCTCGTAGTGCATCGCCTCCGGGTACCACAGCGTCGCGTAGCCGAGGCGCTCCACGCGGCGCGCGAAGTCCGCAAGCGCAGGGCCCGCCAGCGCATCCGTGAAGCCAAAGACACCGAATTTGCCGAACTTCATGAGGTCACCCGTGGCGTGAGGCCGCCGCACAGCATACCCGCCGAGCATGCCCCCGTGGCGCGGGCAGTCGCTGCAACGGCGCCCGGGCCTGCGGCATCACGCGCTGCCGCCGCCGAACCACCATGCCGGTCTTGCCCTTGCGCGCCATCATCGCCTCGAGCTTGTCGCTGTTGACCTTCAGCACACCTGGGAAGTGCTGCAACCCCGGAATGTAGACGCGGTGGGTCGCAACCAATCGTCGCGCCTGCTCCTGCAATGGCACGACATGCCGCTGCAGATCGCACGGCGGTCGGCATCGCAATCCGGAACCCCCCATTTCTGGCTCGCAAGCTAGCCTGCGAACGTCGGACGCCAGTGCAGGCGCTTGCCCTGGAACAGGGCGGTCAGCATGGCCCGCGACTCGTCCCGAACGTGGGACTCCGCCGCCATTCCAGCACCGGCCTTCGTCACCCCCGCAATGCCCATCACCTGCCGATGCAGGTTGTCCACCGCGTCGAACTTGTTGCGGACGCTCGACTTCCAATGGGGGCCCTCCTTGCTGATCCACCCCATGACAGCAGTCCGCAGCGCGTCGAGGTTGGCCGCGGTCTTCACCTGCTGATAGCGCAGCAGCGCCGCGTCGATCGCCTTGAGCTGGTGACTGGGCACCGAGGCGACGCCGCCAGCTGTCAACCTCATCCATTGGGCGTGTTCGATGACATCGGTCCTGCAGAAACTCCGGTGAAGCCGCGCGCTCGCGTGCGACGGATCAGGACTGCACGGTCCGCGCGCCGCCGACCGTCGTCCGTGACGACGACGGTGAAGCCGGCAGCGCCTAACCTAATTGATGACCACACGTTCCACGCAAGCGGGTGATCTGCGGCGCCCACCCGCAGTGCCGAGGCCGGCGGTCGTCGATGCGCGGGCGTCCGGCCCCCGGGACCATGCGCTTGCCTGCAGCGCGTCAGCTGACTATCGTCATCGGCGTGTCCAACTGCAGCGGTCCCCGCCCAGCGATTGCCCGGGCCGGGAAGGCCGCCGCGCCAGGGAACGACGCGCCTCGTGCCCCAGATTCGCCACCGCCAAAGTTAAAGGGAGGGTGCACGCCCGGCTCGACGTTCAAGGAATTCCCGCGCCCGCGGCTACAATCAAACGTCGAGCGGCACAGGCACCCTCGCCAGCGACGTCCCTGGCCCCAGCCACGCTCGTGCGCCACGCACTCGCACCCGATCACCTCACTTCTGCACCAGACCCGAGACCTAAAACATGCACCACCCTCGTCAAATCAGCGGCCTCGTCACCCTGTTCGTGTTCGCGACCGCGACGACCGCATCCGCTGAACCCACCGCCCCGGCGGCTACCCAGGCGATCATCGGCCAGGCGCTGTCTCGCTCGCCGCTCGAGGCCGACCTTCGCCGCCTCAGCGACGAAATCGGCGGTCGCGTCTCGGGATCCGCGGCGATGGAGCGTGCCATCGAGTGGGGCCTCGCGGCCTTTCGCGATGTCGGGGTCGAGGTTCACGCCGAGACGTATACCCAGCCGCTGACGTGGGCCGAGGGCCGCACGTCGCTGCGCGTCGTGGGCCAGCCCGCGTGGAACGTTTCGCTGGTCGCGCAGGGGTGGTCACGCCCGACGCCCGCGCCAGGCATCGACGCGGCCATCGTGCCTGTGGGAATGGGCAGCGAGGAGGATTTCGTGCGCGTCGCCGGGCGGCTTAGCGGCGCAATCGCGCTCGTCGACTCGAGGGTGATCGAGAACTGGGCCGACCTGTCAGAGGAGTACGACCGCACTGGACCCATCATCGCGCAGGCCGTCAAACACGGCGCACGCGCGATCCTGTGGACGGGCGCGCGCGCCCGACGCCTGCTCTATCGCCACACCGATACCGCCAACGGCGAGCTGTCGGAACTGCCCATGGCCACCGTCGCGCGCGAGGACGGCCTGCGTCTTGCGCGCCTCGGCGCCTCGGCAGGGCAGCCGCTGCGGGTGCACTTCGAGATGCCCAACGTGGTCGGTGGTCCGGTCACGGTCGCGAACGTCGTTGCCGAGATCCACGGGCGCGAGCACCCGGACGAGACCGTCGTCCTCGGCGCGCACCTCGATTCCTGGGACCTCGGCAGCGGCGCGCTCGACAACGGCTGCAACGCGGCACTGGTGGTCGCGGCAGCCCGGGCGATCAAGAATGCGCATCTCCAACCACACCGCACGATCCGCTTCGTACTGTTCTCCGGCGAGGAAGAGGGCATGCTCGGTTCGCGCGCCTACGTCGCGCGGCACAGCGATGAGCTTGGCAAGACCCGCGCGATGCTCGTGGTGGACTCAGGCGTCGGCCGGGTGACCGGCTTCAACCTGTCGGGTCGCACGGACGTCGCGAACGAACTCGTGACGCTCCTCGCGCCGCTGGAGGCGTTGCACGCCAGTCGGACCGCGCTCGGCGGTGATCTGGGCACGGACAACGTCGAGTTCATGCTGCAGGGTGTGCCGACGCTGGTCGCAGATCAGGAACCCGCCAACTACATGGAAAACTACCACGCGGCCTCGGACACCTTCGACAAGGTGGACATGAACGAGCTCGCCCGAAACCTCGCGATCATGGCAACCGCAACCTATGCGATCGCCGACGCCGCCCAGCCGATCGGTCCGCGCTGGAGCCATGCCGAGATCGAGGCGGCGCTCAAGGCAACGGGACTGGACAAGGAGATGCGCGCGCAGGGACTCTGGCAGGACTGGGAAGCCGGCAGGCGCGGCCGCGCCCCGTGAGCATGGAAAGAGCCGCCGCGCGGAGCCGCCGGAGTAACAACCGCGCAACGACGTCCGCGCTGGACGCCGACGATTGAACAGATCCGCCGGTGCGCCATGCCTGTGCAGTTGCCGAAAGCTTCGGCCGTAGACGGCCTCACGCCGGCGGCGTGGGCGCGCCGCCGGTGTCTCGGGTTGAACGAGTACTGCCCGATCAGAGCGCCGCTAGCCGCTCATTCTTGGCCTGCAGCTTCAGCAGGGCGACCTGCACCGCCCGGTTGAGGTCTTGCAGCTGAGCCAGCTGCTGCTGCAGGTCGAGTAGCTGTTGGGACTGGGCGGCGATTCGGTCCGCCTGGCCGGCAAGCTGGCGCTGCTGCTGCTGCACTTCGTTCAACAGCATCGGCGCAAGCTCGTCATAGCGAACGCCCTGAATCGTACCGGCCTCGTCGCGGATCACAAGCTCCGGATAGACCTGCTCGACTTCCTCCGCGATCAGACCGAATTGGCGCGCGCCCTCGGGCTGGGTCTTGAGCTGAAAGGTCACGGGACGAAGCTGCTGAATCTTCGCAGAGGCTGCACCCATGGAGGTAATGGCTGTCTTGTACCTTTCGGACGAGGCCAACACGCCCAGCTGCCCCGCCCTCGTGACGTACACGGCACTGCCGGTCACCTGCGTGTTCGCGATGCCGGCGATATACACGGCCTTTTGAGCGTACGGGTCGCCAATGCGGATCGTCACACGCTCACCCGCAACCCCCGAGTTTCCGATGTCGATATTTGAGTCGCCGGTTGTCAACGCCTGACCGGCCTGATAGCCAATCGCGATGTTGCCGCTTCCAGTGGTGTTGTTCTGGAGCGCATGGCTGCCGACACCGGTGTTCCCGAACGCGGTGCTATTGGCATACAAGGCCTGGTTCCCGACTGCCGTATTGTCGTTTGCCGATGCTGTCGAGTTCTGGACGAGGGTGGCGTAGCCTATAGCGGTATTGCCGAAGCCGTTCGTACTGTATTCGAGGGCTGCGACTCCGACAGCCGTATTGTAGTAGCCGCTTGAGTTGTACAGCAGCGAAAACGCCCCGAACGCGGCATTGTAGAAGCCGCTTGCGTTGTAGTAGAGCGCGTTCGCGCCGGCAGCTGTGTTGTCGACACCGGTCGTCAAGGTTGCCAGCGCCGACGCGCCCATCGCCGTGTTCATTTGCGCATCGCTCGCTACGACGTCCGGCGGCTGCACGCCATAGGCCGGTGCGCCCACGGTCGCCAGCCCGACGACCAGGGCGATGGAAGCCTTGTAGAGTCGCGTCATGAATTCACCTCGCAGATTGTTGATTTTGCGATCGGCCGACTGTCGAGAGGCCCACGTTGAACTGAAGTCCGCGACCTCAGCCCCGTCGGCAAGCCGGTCATCCCCGTAAGCCAACCTCAGTGGCGTGCCCGCCCCTGCGGCCGGTCCCCATAGGGGAAAGCGTTGGCACGCGGCCAAAAGGCTCACGCTTCCGGGCGATCACTGCGCGGCGCCGCCGCTGTGTATTGTCGTGGGGCACCTCGCCGAGCTTTCCCGTGCATCAGCGGCTGGAACTGCCGGCAGCAGTAATGTCGGGAACCATGTCAATTCCGTCTGACTCGTTCCTAAGCGGCTGACTCTCATGGCTTTTGCATCGCAGGAGGCCCTGTTTCAAGCGGTATTCAGGGCTGCGCAAACCGGCACCGGCAGCCTGTGGGCCGCAGTGCCCGATCCGGTTCCAGAATTGCTGCGAGGCATCGCGCGCCACGGCTCGGCAGAGTCCTACCCGTCGTGGCGGGCACGGCAGCTTGGCTTCGACCGACTTCCCGCCCGCTTCGACGTCGCTGCGAGCCCATCGCACTGCCCTCCTCCTGGCCGCAAGCTCGCGGCGTGAGTGATTGGCGGCGCATACTCAAGTGACCAAAGCCGAGTATCCCGCTAACGATATGAACGACGGCGAAGGAAGCGGACCCGAGTCAGCGAGCGTGGACGTGCCCGCGAGTGTGACTGACTTGCTGACCCGCTGGCAGGGCGGCGACGTCACCACGCTCGAGCGCCTCATCCCGCTCGTCTACCGTGAACTGCGTCAACTTGCGCAGGGATACCTGCGGCAGGAGCGCAGCGGTCACACGCTGCAAAGCACCGCGCTGGTCCACGAAGCCTATCTGCGCCTCGCGGCGCAAGAGTCGCTGCAGGTGCACAGTCGCGCCCACTTTCTCGCGATCGCCGCCCGCGTCATGCGCCACGTCCTGGTCGACTACGCGCGCAACAGAGATGCCGGCAAGCGGGGCTCGAATCCACTGAAAGTAACCCTCGGCGCAGCTGAGGCGCTTCCTGCGATAGCGGATGTCGATGTGGTAGCGCTCGACGACGCGCTCAAGACACTCGCGGAAATCGAT
>JANXQL010000105.1 GCA_025356815.1 Pseudomonadota bacterium | reverse complement strand
GCTGGCTATACACCTCTGGAACACCGGGCCTCGCGCTCGACGGCACCCTGCCGCCCGATGTCACCGGCCAGGCCGAACTCGCCTGGCAGAACATCGTGTGCATGCTCGAATCGGCCGGCATGACCGTGCATGACATCGTGAAAGTGACCCACTACCTGCTGCGGGAAGAGGACATCAAGCCTTACGTCGCGGTGCGAACCAAGTATCTCGGCGACGCGCGGCCGGCGTCGATGCTGCTGATCGTGCCCGAGCTGGTGAAGCCGGAGTTCCTGCTGGAGGTGGAGGCGATCGCGGCTCGGGTCGGTTCGTAGGGAATGCCGCGATGGCCAAAGTTCGCAAGTGGTTGCCCACGCCCTGCTCCCTTCTCCCTCCGGGAGAAGGGTCGGGGATGAGGGAAACCTGTGCAGAAGAAATGACCCTGGTGCCCTTGATCTGGCCGGGAAGTCTCCCGAGTCGTCAGGCAGCGCTCGGCCACTTGATCTGTACGCGCCTGTTCTGAGCAAGGCAATCGCGCAAGTACAGGTTGATAAGGCTCTGATACGGAACACCGGCCTCGTCCGCCATGCTCTTGAAATACTCGACAACGTCCTCCGACAGCCGAATGGTCACCGGCTTCTTGAGCTTCGACGCGTAAGGGTTGCTTCGAGCCTTCATCTTCGAAAAGTCGTACTCAGCTTTCATTTCGGCCACCTGGGTAGAACGATGCTTCGTTGCCCGTTTATGATATCGAGTAAGTACCGAATCGTGGTACCATTTTTCGAATGAAGCGGAAGCACCAACGCACTCTCGAACTGATCTTCAGTCACCCCACGAGCGGTAACGTCCAGTGGCGCGACATCGAGGCGCTGTTCGTGGAACTGGGCGCCGAAGTCACGGCGCGAGAAGGTAGTCGTGTAGCCGTAGTCCTGTTCGAAGAAGTTCGGGTGTTTCATCGACCCCACCCTTCTCCGGACACCGACAAAGGCGCGGTGGCAAGCGTCCGCAAGTGGTTGGAACAACACGGAGTTGAACCATGAACCTGATGACAGTAGATGGGTATCACGCAAAGATCGAATACGACCAGGAACTCGACGTCTTTAGTGGTGAGATTCTTGGCCTGAGCGGTGGCGCTGATTTCTACGGCAAGAACCCGAAGGAACTTCGGACTGAATTCAAGAAGTCGCTTCAAGTCTTCCTGGATGTGTGCAAGGAAAAAGGCATCGAACCCAGACGCCACTTCTCGGGCAAGTTCAATCTACGCATCTCCCCCGAATTGCATGAACGGCTCGCTATTGAGGCTCAGGCCCAGGGCAAGAGCATCAACACGCTTGCTCAGGAGGCGCTGCAGGAACGGGTCGCTTCCTGAGGGCAGACGGCCGGTGAAAGTCCTGCGGCATCAGCCATGTGGGCCTGCTCGACGTGCTGTCCGCGTCAGCGATGTCTTGGATCTGTCGGTGGAGAGTTGCACCTTTCTACTTCGCCGTCTGGCCGTAGAATGGAATTGGAGGTGTCGATATGAATCAGACTTTCACGGCAGTCGTAAAGAACGATGGCGAGTGGTGGATCGGTTGGGTTGGGGAGGTTCCTGGTGTCAATTGCCAAGAGCGTTCCCGCGACGAGTTGCTGGAGACGTTGCGAGTTGCTCTCCTGGAAGCGCTGGAAATGAATCGCGCGGATGCCCGGGATGCCGGAGGAAAAGGATACGAAGAGCTGAGCATCGCGGTGTGAAGCGTCGCGATTTTCTGCGACACCTTTCCGTTCACGGCTGCTCCCTTGTCCGTGAAGGCCGGAGCCATTAGTGATGGCAGAGCCCTCACTGAATCAACGCAGCGCTATCCCTGGCCATGCCGAGACCAACGACATCCTGGTGCGGAAGATCTGCAAGGACCTCGGAATTCCGCAGCCGTGACGCCGTGCATCCCGCCGCTCAAAGGCATGACCCCGGCCCCTTTGATCTTCTTGGTGGCGCGAAAAGCCGAGCCCGACCCCTTTGATTCCTAGCCTTGTGGCCCAATCCAGTCCTCCGCGAGACGCCGCGAAAGCGGTGTCCCTGATCTTTCGCGTTAGGGATCGTTCCGAAACAAGTTGATGACTTCACGCGGGCTTGATCAAGTAGTTCCATTCGCCGTGGAACGCATCGGCGTCGATCTTGATGGTGGCGAAATCGGCATCGCTGACGGTCACTCCTTTGGGGTATGCGTTGGAGTCGATCTCGGAACGTACCTTCAAACCGCTGCGCGTCTTGGTGCCGGCGATCAGTTGGACGATCACCTCATGG
>JANXQL010000096.1 GCA_025356815.1 Pseudomonadota bacterium | reverse complement strand
GAACGTCGTCACCAGCAGCGTCTGGCCGGGCGTGCCGACCACCGCGGTCGTATCGACCGTGGTCAGGGTGTAGTTGACCAGCCGGTCGACGACGAAGGCGGTATCGGCGCCGCCTGCGGCGCCGGCCGTGCTGTTACCGGTTGGCGACGAGTTGATCGCGGTCTGCGCAACACCGCCGACGGTGTAGCTGACGGTGGCGCGATTGGTGATGGAAGTGCCGGCGGCGGTGCCGGTGGCACCCGCAGGCAGTGCGGCGGCGGTCATGCCCAGCGCGAGGCCCGTCAGGGCGAGGATCTTGAGTGTCTTTCGAACCGACTTCATTTCGGGACTCCTGGGGGATGCAATCGAGAGTGTGGTGAAGATCGACAGGATCACTTGACGAGGGTCCGGTAGCGGGCGAAGGCGACCGCGCCGGGCGTCAGGGAGTTCTTGAGTACGAAGCGGATGTGCGTGTAGTCCTCGGGCTCTGCCGCGCGGACGCTGCCGTCCGTGCCATGGACCTCGAGCGCATCGGCCGCGGCGAACGAGCGCCCGCCGTCGGCGGAGAACAGCAGTTCCGTCCCCGGCCCGAACGCACTGCCGGCCTGGTAGCGGGTGTGCTCGGGAACGGGGTTGGTGACGACGACGTCCTTGGCCGCTTCCTGGCCGATGTTCTCGAACGTCACCGTGTAGACGACCTCGTGGCCCGGCAGGACGCTCTTGGCCGGCGCAAGCACCGTGCTCTTGCTGCCGTTGGCGGCGGTGACCGTCTGTTCCTGCTCGGCGACGGTCTTGACGAGTATCGACCCCTGCTGCGACGCCGCGCTCGCGGCGAGACTCGCAAGCAGGAGCGGGATGATGGCGATGAACTTCTTCATGGGGACCTCTGCGGTGGGATCAGTTGATAAGGACGGAAAAATGAACGTGATGGGTGGCGCCGGCCGGCTGGTCGCCGAGGGACACCTGCACCTGGGCGGCAGTGGCGAGGAACGTGCCGGCGTCGCTGTCAGCGGCATCGCTCAGGCTGACGCCGTCGAGCTGCAGGCTCGCAGGCACGTAGCGGGTCGAGGCGGGAATGGGGTCGGCGATGACCAGCCCATGCACGCTGCTGCGGCCACTGACCTGCACGACGATGTCGTAATCGATGCGGGCGCCGCTCTGCGCGGCGCTGCCACCGGCCGAGTCCACGACAGTGGCGCGCTTGACCAGCGCGACGTCGACGCCACTGACGATCAGGTCGGTGCCAGCCTGCGCCACGCCCCCGCTCAGTCCTGCGATGGCATCCACGCCGCCGCTGCCGGCCCCCGGGAAGATCGTGCCCGGCGCACCGCTCGCCTGCTCGACACGGGCGGACAGCTCGAGCCGGCCACGGGTGCCGTCGGCCAGTCCCGCCGGCACGTCGACCAAGGCGAACACGACCACGCTTGCACCTGCCGCGAGCACCGGGTCGTTGCCGCCGGGGGCATAGGGTGCGTCGGCGCCGGTGAGCGTGCCGCTTGCGTCGGAGTCGAGGTACAGCGCGGGTGGATGCGGCAGCGCATCGAACAGGTTTCCGGCCACCGCGGTGGTCAACTGCAGGCGCAGGGTCTCGGGGGCGTTGCCGGTGTTGACGACGCGAAACGCGACACTCAGCGAGGCTTCGGCCGGCTGTACCGGCACGGCCACCATCAGCGCGCCGGCCGCGACATCCACCAGCTGGTTGACCGTCAGGGTCGGCGCGTTGGAGCGGACGGTCACCGCCTGCGTCCCGACCACGAAGCTCACTTCGGCGGACGCCTGGATCACAGTGCCGGCCGGCGTGGTTGCCGCGTGTGCGACGCCGGCAAAGGCGGTCAGGACGAGCGCGAGCAGGGTCGGCAATGCGGCGCTGCGGTGCCGCACCCTGACTCTCACCGGGGCGGCGTACCGGCCGCGCTCGTCGCTCTGCATCATAGGCACCTTCAAAAACGCGGGCCGCAGGGGGCCGTGGCCTTTAACCGGGTTTTTCGGTTAAAAACCATCAATTATTCAGATGGTTAAAAGCGCTACTTAAGGTTCAGTGAGCGGCTTTCGAATTTATTGTCGACGGCTGCAGCGTGACGTCATAAAAAGTTAGGATTCACCATAATCGAAGCGGATAATAGTTTGATTCAACAGCCTTTCTGTGTGATTGAGATCACGACTAAGGGGTTGCCCTAGAGAACCCGCTCACATTCCCGGCATAAACCCCTACGGATCCGAATCAAGCGTCCGAGATCGGCGCAGGTCCCCCCTCCCGCAGGGCTTTTTGGCCCGACGACACCTGTGCCGCGGGCGGCTGAGGTTGCGGCACTGCGGCAAATTTGCCGCAGACTCGTATAATCGGGCGCTTCAGGGGTACCGACACCAGAAAGAAGAGGCACATGGGCAAACCCTACGCGCGGACTTCCCACACACCGTCCGCAGCCCCGGAGGCCGTCGATCGCTGGGTCCATGAGATCTGCGCACTGACCCTGCCCGACCGCGTGCACTGGTGCGACGGCTCCGGCGACGAGGCCGCCGAACTCACCGGCCAGCTGCTCGCCCATGGCGAGTTCGAGCGCCTGAACGACGCCGCCTATCCCAACTCCTTCCTGTATCGCTCGAACCCGAATGACGTCGCGCGGGTCGAGCACCTGACCTTCGTCTGCACCAAGAGCGAGGCCGACGCGGGACCCAACAACCACTGGATGACGCCGGACGCCGCCCATCGAAAGATGGATGCGCTGTTCCATGGCGCGATGCGCGGCCGGACGCTGTACGTCGTGCCGTACTGCATGGGCCCGATCGACTCGCCCTACTCCCGCTGCGGCGTCGAGATCACCGACAGCGCCTACGTGGTGCTGAACATGCGCATCATGACGCGCATGGGCACGCCGGCCCTGGAGAGGATCGGGCGCGACGGCATCTTCGTGCGCGGCCTGCACTCGGTCGGCGACCTGGACCCGGAGCGGCGCTTCATCATGCATTTTCCCGAGGAGCTCACGATCAAGAGCTTCGGCTCCGGCTATGGCGGCAACGCCCTGCTGGGCAAGAAATGCCATGCCCTGAGGATCGCCAGCTGGCAGGCCCGCGACGAAGGCTGGCTCGCCGAGCACATGCTGTTGGTGGCGATCGAGAACCCGGCCGGCGAGACCCACTACGTCGCCGCGGCGTTCCCGTCGGCCTGCGGCAAGACCAATCTGGCGATGCTGATCCCGCCGGAGTCGATGCCAGGCTGGAAGGTACGCACCATCGGCGACGACATCGCCTGGCTGCACCCGGGTCCCGACGGGCGGCTATACGCCATCAATCCTGAAGCCGGCTACTTCGGCGTCGCGCCCGGCACGAACCGCAAGAGCAACCGCAACGCCTTCGAGTCGGTGACCCGCGACACGATCTTCACCAACGTCGGCCTGACGGCCGACCGTGCGCCCTGGTGGGAAGGACTCGACGGCGCCCCTGCGATCGACTGGCAGGGGCGTCCGTTCGAGCCGCGCAATGGTCCTGCGGCGCACCCGAACTCGCGCTTCACAGTGTCGGCGCGGCGCAATCCGGCCTGGGCGCCGGAGTCGGAGTTCGCCAGCGGCGTACCGATCTCGGCGATCGTGTTCGGCGGCCGGCGGCGGACCCTTGCCCCGCTCGTCTACGAGGCCCGCGACTGGCGCCACGGCGTGCTGATCGGCGCCGGGGTCGCCTCCGAGACCACCGCCGCCGCGACCGGCGCGGTCGGCGTGCTGCGCCGGGATCCGATGGCCATGAAGCCGTTCTGCGGCTACAACTTCGGCGATTACTGGCAGCACTGGTTGTGGATCGGCGAGCGCCTGCGCCAACCGCCGCGCATCTTCCACGTCAACTGGTTCCGGCAGGACGAGGCCGGCAAGTTCCTCTGGCCTGGTTTCGGCGAGAACCTGCGGGTGCTGCGCTGGATGCTGGATCGCGTTGCCGGTCGCGTCGATGCGCGCGAGACGCCGATCGGCTACATGCCGGCGCGCGAGGACCTCGCGCTCGACGGCCTCGGCCTCAACGACGTGACGACCGACGCGCTGCTGGGCGTGGACGCGCCGGCGTGGCGCTCCGAGTTCGCGCACCTGTCAGCGGAGTTCGACCAGTACGGCCATCGCCTGCCACAGGCACTGCGCGCCGAGCTGCACGCGGCGGTCCGGCGCCTCGGCTGACGCGCGCCGCTCAGTCCTCGCAGACGAAGCGGATTGACTGGGCGGAATCACGCTCCGGCGCCCGGCCGAGCCCGATCAGGCCCTCGCCGGTGATCGGCATGCTGTCGCGGCGCACGAACTGCTCCTGCCCTGTCATCGCGTAGACGAACGTGCCGTTGGTCGACTGGTCGACCAGCACGAAGCGCGCCTTGGTCGCCTCGATGCGCGCATGCAGGCGGGAAATCAGGTTGCCCTTCACGATCAGGTCGTTTTCGTCGGCGCGGCCGATGGTCACGTGCGTGCGATGCTCGTCCAGCACCAGTTCCTCGCCCTGGAATCGCAGCCGCAGGCGGCGCGGACGGTGCTGCTCGCGGTTGGCGAGCGCGAGCGTCGGCAGCATGCTGGTGACATCGTCGGTCTGCCACAGCACCTCGTAGAGCGCGACCTCGTGGCTGCGGCCCTTCAGGGTCGCGACGTCGATCTGGCGCACGGCGGCGCGCCACTCGCTCGACAGTTGCTCCACCATCGTCACCGTCGTGATGATCTGGCCGGCCTTCGCCTGGCTGGTCATCCGGTTCGCGGTGTGGACGGTGGCGCCGAAGACATCGCGCTGCTCGAGCACGACCGGGCCGAAATGGCAGCCGATGCGGATGGCCACGTGGGTGTTGCCGACGTGCAGCCCCGGGTGGCCCGTGATCGCCCGCTGCATGTCGCTGGCGGCGTTGATGGCCTGGTCCGGCGTCCCGAACGTCGCCATGACCTCGTCGCCCATCGTCTTGATGACGTTACCGGCATGCGCTTCGGTGGCCGTGCGCATGATGTCGATGCAGATCCCCACCATCTCCCGGGCCTGGGCATCGCCCAGCGCCTCGTACAGCTGGGTCGAGCCGACGACGTCGGCAAACAGGATCGCAAGCTCGATGTCCTTATTCATAGCTGCCGGGATTATATACGACTTGTCATAAGATCCCGACGTTCGGCCACGCACTCAGCCGGCCAGCCGTAGCCGGGGAGTCCCCTCGGCTGCGGCCACGGCGGCCTCGAGCACGCCGAAATCCGCGCCGGGTAGCGGCCCGAGTTCGGAAATCACGCGCCGAAAGGCCCTTGCCCCCGGCCGATGGGCGTACAGGCCCAGCAGGTGCCGCGCCATCGCGTGCAGCCGCTCGCCCCCCGCGAGGCGCGTCTGGATATACGGCTCGAGCGCTTCGATCACGGCGGCCGGGACCGGCAGCACGTCCCGATCCTCGGGCCACGCCAGCCGGTCTAGGACGCCGACGAAGCACGGGTTGTGGTAGGCCTCGCGGCCGATCATCACCCCGTCCGTGCGCGCCCAGTGCTCCTGCGCTGCCGCCTCGGTCTTGATGCCGCCGTTGATGACGATCGCAAGCTGCGGCCGTTCGGCCTTCAGGCGCCAGACCGTGTCGTAGCGCAGCGGCGGGATGTCGCGGTTCTGGCGCGGCGTAAGACCGCTGAGGATCGCCTTGCGGGCGTGAACGACGAACGTGTCGCAGCCGGCGGCCGCGACCGTGTCGACAAAGTGCAGCAGGAACTCGTAGCTGTCCTCGTCGTCGATGCCGATGCGGCACTTGACGGTGACCGGTACCGCGACCGCCGCCCGCATCGCGGCGACGCAGTCGGCGACCAGGGCGGGACGCGCCATCAGGCAGGCACCGAACGTCGCGCTCTGCACCCGCTCGCTCGGGCAGCCGACGTTCAGGTTGATCTCGGCGTAGCCCCACTCGGCGCCGATCCGGGCGGCCGTGGCGAGGGTTGCCGGGTCGCAGCCGCCCAGCTGCAGCGCGAGCGGCTGCTCGGCGGCGTCGAAGTCCAGCAGCCTCGCCCGGTCACCGCGCACGATCGCGTCGGCGACGATCATTTCCGTGTACAGCAGGGTCCGCGGCGCCAGCAGCCGCACGAAGCGCCGGTAGTGGCGGTCGCTCCAGTCCATCATCGGCGCAACGGCCAGTTTCCTGTCAACGACTTGGATTGACATTCCTTCGAAATCCTAGTTTTCGTTAACTTTCGTTGAACTCTGTATCACTCTGGATCACACTGAACCAGGATCGAACTGGTACAGGAGTGATACATCCATGGCGTCGATCATCGAACGCAACGGCCGGTGGCGGGCGCTGGTGCGAAGGTCTGGCTTAACGCGGTGCGCCTCGTTCTCCACCCGTAGCGCGGCGAAGCAATGGGCCGCAACGGTAGAGCGGCAGGCCGAGGAACTCAAGGCCAGCGGCGTCATGCAGCCGGCAGGCCTCACGCTCGCAAACCTGATCGACCGCTACACGCAGGAGTTCTACCCGAAAAAGAAATGGGGACGGTCAAAGTCCGCCGATCTTGCACGAATCACCAAGGATCTAGGATCACGATCCGCGGCTTCGCTTTCCCCTGCTGCAGTCAAAGACTATTTCCGCAAGCGCCAGGATGAAGGCGCCGGTCCTGTCGTCATCAATGCACAGCTTGGGTACTTGATTGGCGTCGTCGAGGTCGCCCGC
>JANXQL010000078.1 GCA_025356815.1 Pseudomonadota bacterium | reverse complement strand
GCGTCGGGCCGCTCCTTGGCGATGATCTTCTCGACCATGCTCCAGGTGATCGGCTCGATGTAGGTGCTGTCGGCGGTCTCCGGGTCGGTCATGATGGTCGCCGGATTCGAGTTCACGAGGACGACGCGATAGCCCTCCTCGCGGAGCGCCTTGCAGGCTTGCGCGCCGGAGTAGTCGAACTCGCAGGCCTGCCCGATGACGATCGGGCCGGCGCCGATGATGAGGATGGAGTGGAGGTCGGTACGCTTGGGCATGGATTCTCTGTTCTTCAGTCCTGGATGAAACCGATGCGCTTCTTCTTCGCAGAAAGCGGTGGGTTCATCAGTTCGCGGATCGCATCGAAGACGACGCGGAACTGATCGTCGTACTTCCGCTCAAGCGTCGCCAGCTCCTTCTTCGACTCGAGCATCGACCGCAGCTTGACGAAAGTCCGCATGATCTCGATGTTGACCGCAATCGCGCGGTCGCTGCGCAAGACGCTGGACAACATCGCAACACCCTGTTCGGTGAAGGCATAAGGCGGCGTACGGGAGCCACCCCAAGTTGAAATCACAGTTTGTGATTTCAAGTTCGCCAGCTCCTCGCGCGTCAGCTGGAAACAGAAGTCATCGGGAAACCGCTCGAGGTTCCTTTTCACGGCCTGAATCAGCGCCCGCCGTTCGACACCATAGAGTTCGGCGAGGTCGATCGACAACATCACGCGCTGACGACGCAGTAGGAAGATGCGCGACTCGACGCTGCCAGCAAGTCGTTGCGCATCGATCTGCAAGAACGAATCAGGCACGCGCCCTCTCCATCAACGCGACGAAACGATCGAACAGATAGCCGATGTCGTGCGGACCCGGGCTGGCTTCCGGGTGTCCCTGGAAGCAGAAAGCGGGTCGATCGGTGCGCGCGAAACCCTGCAGCGAGCCGTCGAACAGCGAGCGGTGCGTCGCCCGAACGTTCGGCGGCAGGGTCGCCTCGTCGACGGCGAAGCCGTGGTTCTGGCTGGTGATCAGGACGCGCCCGCTGTCGAGCGCCTGCACCGGGTGGTTGGCGCCGTGATGGCCGAACTTCATCTTCACGGTCTTCGCGCCAGCGGCAAGGCCGAGCAGCTGGTGACCGAGGCAGATGCCGAACAGCGGCATGCCGGACTGCAGGAACTCGCCGATCGCGGCGATCGCGTAGTCGCAAGGCTCAGGGTCGCCCGGACCGTTGGAGAGGAAAATGCCGTCCGGGTTCAGCGCGAGCGCCTCGGCAGCCGGCGTCTGCGCTGGCACCACCGTGACGCGGCAGCCGTGGTCGGCGAACAGCCTGAGGATGTTGCGCTTGATGCCGAAGTCGTAGGCGACGACGTTCAGGCGCTGCGCCGGGCGCACCGGGCGGACCGACTCGCCATCCCAGTGCGTGCCGTCGTTCCACTGGTACTTGCGCTTGGTCGTGACGACCTTGGCGAGGTCCATGCCCTTCAGGCCCGGGAACTTCCTGGCGGCGCGCACCGCGGCGGCGGCCTCGGCCTTGTCACCGGTCATGATGCAGCCAGCCAGTGCGCCTTTCTCGCGCAGCAGCCGCGTCAGGCGGCGCGTGTCGAGGTCCGCGATCGCGACGACCTTGCCGCGGATGAGGAAGCTCTCGAGCGACTCGGCGGCACGCCAGCTGGAGTGCAACAGCGGTAGGTCGCGGATCACCAGGCCCGCGGCGTACACGCCACCGGACTCCATGTCCTCGGGGGTCGTGCCGTAGTTGCCGATGTGGGGATAGGTCAGCGTGACGATCTGCCGGTTGTACGAGGGATCGGTGAGGATCTCCTGGTAGCCGGTCATGGCCGTGTTGAACACCACCTCGCCCGTCGTATTGCCCTTGGCGCCGATGGAAATTCCGTGAAAGACGGTACCGTCTTCAAGGGCGAGTACAGCAGGCGTCGTCAAGGCTCACTCCCGAGGCGAGTTCAGCCACGTGGGCGCCGCGCGGCAGCGTGCCGCACATGCGCAAAGCGGGTGGAGCCTGCTGAAGACTCCGCCCGCTTCGGTCGTTAAACGTGGGTTTCGATCCGGGACGATATCTTACGGTAGCCGCCCCCCCCGCACCAGTCCGGCGCGGACCCGCGGTCACCGAAATCCGAGTACGTCCGCCATCGTGTAGAGGCCGGCGGACCGGCAACGCAACCAGCTGGCGGCGCGCAGCGCGCCATAGGCGAACGTCATGCGGTCATGCGCCCGGTGCGTCAGCTCGAGCCGCTCGCCGGGACCTGCGTAGAGGACCGTGTGTTCGCCGACGATGTCGCCGCCGCGCACCACCGCGAAGCCGATGGCGCCGGCCTGGCGGGGGCCCGTGTTGCCGGTCCGCGGCGGCGACGGCGGCTGCTCGAGGTCGATGCCGCGGCCGGCCGCGGCGGCGAAGCCGAGCTTGAGCGCGGTGCCGGACGGCGCGTCGACCTTGTAGCGATGGTGCGCCTCGAGGATCTCGATGTCGTAGTCCGGCGGCAGCGAAGCAGCAGCTCTTTCAACAAGTTGTGCGAGCAAGTTCACGCCCAGACTCGTGTTCGGCGCGATCAGCACCGGCACCTGCAGGGCGGCTTCGGCGAGCCGCGCGTCGGTCTGGGCATCGAAGCCGGTCGTGCCGACCACGAGCGCCACGCCCGCCGCGAGGCAGGCCTCCAGGTGTCCAAGCACGGCGCCTGCGACCGAGAAGTCGAGGGCGACCTCGGCCCGCGCCAGGGCCGCCCGGATATCGGCCTCAACCGGCACGCCCAGCGGCGCGGGCAGGCCCGCGGCGCTGCCCGCATCCGCGCCGCGCGCGGCACTGTCGGCGGAGGCCAACGCCCCCACCAGCTCGAAGTCGGTGCTGTCGTGGATCGCGCGTACCAGGTTCTGGCCCATGCGCCCGGTGGCGCCGAGCACGCAGATCCTGACCGGCGTGGGTTCGGGTGTGGTCATGGGCGCATCGAGTCGAAGAATTTCTTCACGCCGTCCAGCCAGGAGGCCTCGCGGGGGTTGTGGCGCTCGGGGTTCTTGCGCAGCGTCGCCTCGAACTTGCGCAGCAGGTCCTTCTGCTCGGTCGACAGGTTGACCGGCGTCTCGACGACGACACGACAGTACAGGTCGCCCATCGCGCCACCCCGCACCGGACGCACGCCCTGGTCCTTGAGCCGGAACACCCGGCCGGACTGTGTCTCTGCCGGCACCTTGATCTTCGCCTGGCCACCGAGCGTCGGCACCTCAAGGTCGCCGCCGAGCACGGCAGTCGTGAACGCGATCGGCACCTCGCAGGACAGGTCGGCGGCGTCACGCTCGAAGATCGGGTGCTTGCGCACGGCTACCTCGACGTACAGGTCCCCCGGCGGACCGCCGTTGCGGCCGGCCTCACCCTCGCCCGACAGGCGGATCCGATCGCCCGTGTCGACGCCGGCCGGCACCTTGACCTGCAGCGTGCGCGAACGGCGCACGCGGCCGTGGCCGAAGCAGTCGTCGCAGGGCTTGTCGATGATCGTGCCGCGGCCCTTGCAGCGCGGACAGGACTGCTGCACGGCGAAGAATCCCTGCTGCATGCGGACCTGACCGCTGCCGTTGCAGGTGGCGCAGCGGGTCGGGGTCGAACCCTTGGCCGCACCGTTGCCGTCGCAGCCCTCGCATTCGACCAGGGTCGTGATCTCGATCTCTGCGGAGTGGCCGAAGACCGCCTGCTCGAGATCCAGTTCCAGCTCGTAGCGCAGGTCGGCGCCGCGGTAGACCTGGCGTCCGCCGCCACGCCGGCCGCCGCCGAAGATGTCGCCGAACACCTCGCCGAAGATGTCACCGAAGACATCGCCCGGGCCCTGGCCGCCGCCGCGCTGCGATTCGAGCCCGGCGTGGCCGAACTGGTCGTAGGCGGCCCGCTTCTGCGGGTCGGAGAGGATTTCGTAGGCTTCCTTGGCTTCCTTGAAGGATTCCTCGGCGGCGGCGTCGCTCGAGTTGCGGTCCGGGTGGAACTTCATTGCGAGGCGACGATAGGCCTTCTTCAGCTCGGCCTCATTGGCCGTGCGGGAGACCTCGAGCACCTCGTAGTAGTCGCGTTTCGCCATGAATCCTCACGCCCCATGACGACGCAACCGCCGGGGGCCCTGCGGCCCGCGGCGGTGCGCCGGATCGATGCCCTTAGGAATATCAGCCCTTGGGGTTCTTGTCCTTCACTTCCTCGAACTCGGCGTCGAGCACGTCGTCCTTGGGCGCGTCGCCTGCGCGGCCTTCGCCGGGCGCCGCTCCCGCGGCACCCTCCGCCCCACCGCTCGAGCCGTGCAGCACATTGGCCGCGGCGGCCGACAGGGCCTGCGCCTTGGTGTCGATCGCGTCCTTCTCGTCGGCCGTCATCGCCTTCTTGAGGTCGGTGAGCGCCGCCTCGATCTTGCCGCGGTCCTCGCCCGACACCTTCTCGCCGAGGTCCTTCAGCGACTTCTCGACCTGATGCACGAGGGCGTCTGCGCGGTTGCGCGTCTCGACCAGTTCACGGAACTTCTTGTCTTCCGCGGCATGCGCCTCGGCGTCGGACACCATCCGCTTGATCTCGTCCTCGGACAGGCCCGACGAGGCCTTGATGACGATCTTCTGTTCCTTGCCCGTGCCCTTGTCCTTGGCCGAGACGTGCAGGATGCCGTTCGCGTCGATGTCGAAGGTGACCTCGATCTGCGGCATGCCGCGCGGCGCGGACGCGATGTCGGACAGGTCGAAGCGGCCCAGCGACTTGTTGTCGTGCGCGCGGTCGCGCTCGCCCTGCAGCACGTGGATCGTCACCGCAGGCTGGTTGTCATCGGCAGTCGAGAACACCTGGTTCGCCTTGGTCGGGATCGTGGTGTTCTTCTCGATCAGCTTGGTCATGACGCCGCCGAGGGTCTCGATGCCCAGCGACAGCGGCGTGACATCGAGCAGCAGCACGTCCTTGACCTCGCCGGAGAGCACGCCGCCCTGGACCGCGGCGCCGACGGCGACCGCCTCGTCAGGGTTTACGTCCTTGCGCGGCTCCTTGCCGAAGTAGTCCTTGACCGCCTTCTGTACCAGCGGCATGCGCGTCTGGCCACCGACGAGGATGACCTCGGCGATGTCGGCGAGCGACACGCCCGCGTCCTTCACCGCCATCTTGCAAGGCGCCATCGTGCGCGCGACCAGGTCCTCGACCAGCGACTCGAGCTTGGCGCGGGTGAGCTTGACGTTCAGGTGCTTCGGACCCGACGCGTCCGCCGTGATGTACGGCAGGTTGATGTCGGTCTGCTGACTTGAGGACAGCTCGATCTTGGTCTTCTCGGCCGCTTCCTTCAGGCGCTGCATCGCCAGCGGATCCTTGCGCACGTCGACGCCGGACTCCTTGCGGAACTCGTCGGCGATGAAGTCGATGATGCGGCGGTCGAAGTCCTCGCCACCGAGGAAGGTGTCGCCGTTGGTCGAGAGCACCTCGAACTGGCGCTCGCCGTCGACCTCGGCGATCTCGATGATGGAGATGTCGAACGTGCCGCCGCCGAGGTCGTAGACCGCGATCTTACGATCGCCGCCGGCCTTGTCGAGACCGTATGCCAGCGCCGCTGCGGTCGGCTCGTTGATGATGCGCTTGACGTTCAGGCCGGCGATGCGGCCGGCGTCCTTGGTCGCCTGGCGCTGCGAGTCGTTGAAGTACGCAGGCACCGTGATCACCGCCTCGGTGACCGGCTCGCCGAGGTAGTCCTCGGCGGTCTTCTTCATCTTCATGAGCACGCGGGCGGCCACTTCCGGCGGCGCCATGCCCTTGCCCTGGGCCTCGACCCATGCGTCCCCGTTCTCGGCCTTGACGACCTTGTACGGCACCATGCCGATGTCGCGCTGCACGACATCATCGGCGAACTTGCGGCCGATCAGGCGCTTGACCGCGTACAGGGTGTTCTGCGGGTTGGTGACGGCCTGGCGCTTGGCGGACTGGCCCACCAGCACCTCGTCGTCCTTGGTGAAGGCGACGATCGACGGCGTGGTCCGGTCGCCCTCGCTGTTCTCGATGACCTTGGGCTTGCCGCCCTCCATGACCGCGACGCACGAGTTGGTCGTACCGAGGTCGATGCCGATGACTTTCGCCATGTGATGCTCCTGGAAACGGGATCGTAATTCGTTAACGCCTAGATGTGGCCGAACCGGCCGATCTCAAGCATCGGGGGCGCGGGCGACGATCACCCGGGCGGGCCGGAGCACCCGACCGTTCAGGGCGTAGCCCTTCTGGATCGTCTGCAGCACGGCATGGGGGGGTACCTCCGTCGTCGGCTGGGCGACCATCGCCTCGTGCTGCTCCGGGTCGAACCCGGCGCCGGGCGCCGGCGCCAGCTCCTCGATGCCTGCCTTCTCGAAGGCCTTCGCCAGCAGCCGGCGGGTGGCCTGCTGACCCTCCAGCAGGCTCTTCACGTCCGCGACGGCGGTGTTTGCGAGCGCGAGCTCAAACCCGTCCACCGCCGGCAGCAGGTCCTGGGCGAAGCGCTCGACCGCGTAGCGCTGGGCCTGCTCGAGGTCGCGGGCGGCCCGCTTGCGGTAGTTGTCGAACTCGGCCAGCACGCGCACGTACTGGTCGTAGTTGGCCTGCGCCTTTTCGACCGCGGCGGCGAGCCGCTGCTCGGGGGTCGGCTCGGAGCCGGCGGCAGCGGCCGCCGGGGCATCGGGATGGGTCGGGTCGGTCATCGGCGTCGGGTCTCCGCAGGGCCTGGCGGGCGCGGGATGACGCGCCCGGCGCGGAGAATGGGGGCTCGCCGGCCCCAATTCAAGGGCTTAACTCAAGGGTTCAGCGGGCCTGGTTGAGCGCGGAGCCGAGCAGGCGCGCGGTGATGTCCACGATCGGGATCACCCGCTCGTAGGCCATCCGGGTCGGGCCGATCACCCCGAGCACCCCGACCACCTCGTTGTTCACCGTGTAGGGCGCGGTGACCACGCTGCAGTCGTCGAGGATCCCATAGCCAGATTCATGGCCGATGAAGATCTGCACCCGGTCGGCCTGCAGGCACTGGTCGAGCAGGTGCAGGATGTCGCGCTTCTCGTTGAAGGCATCGAACAGCCGGCGCAGCTTGTCGACGTTGGACAGCTCGGCGAAGCCCATCAGGTTGGTTTCGCCTGCAATCACGACGTCACCGGGCGTGGCGCCGCCAGGGGCCGGCGCGAACATCTGCTGGGCCATCGAGATCGCGTCGCTCATCAACTGGTCCATGTGCGCGCGCGTGTCCTGCAACTGCTTGAGCAACTGGCCGCGCACATCGTGCAGCTCCCGGCCACAGAACTCCTCGTTCAGGAAGTTTGCGGCTCGGCGCAGCTCGTCTCCGCTATAGGGCCGGGCCAGCTGCAGGATGCGGTTCTGCACCTCGCGCCCGTTGACCACCAGGATCGCGAGCACGCGGTTCTCGCTCAGGCCCACGAATTCGATCTGCGAGACCGCGGCATGCGGCTGGCGCGGCACCGTGACCACGCCTGCAAGGCGGGTGAAGCTGGACAGGAACTGCGAGGCGGACGCGATCAGCTGGCGCGGGTCGTCGGGACGCTCGCCGAAGCGCTGTTCGAGCGTGCGGAACAGGTCGCCCTCGAGGTCCATCGCCGGCCGCAGCTTCATCAGCGCATCGACGAAGAAGCGATAGCCCTTGTCGGTCGGAATGCGTCCGGCGGAGGTGTGCGGCGAGGTGACGAAGCCGCAGTCCTCGAGGTCGGCCATGACGTTGCGGACGGTGGCGGCGCTCACGGTGAGTCCGGACTCGCGCGTCAGGCTGCGCGAGCCCACTGGCTGGCCGTCGCGGATGTAGGCGCCGACCAGCGCGGTCAGCAGTCGCTGCGCACGCTCGGTCAGCAGCGCACCGCCACGATCAGCGCCAGAAAGCTCCAGCACGTCCCCGCTCATCGACTTAAGCCCCTGTAAGTAAAGACTTTCCAGACCTGCGCTAAATCTAGCGAGCGCCGAACGCGAGTGTCAAGGCGACACCCCCGGCGGGCCATCGCCAACGCCCGAGGCTACACCGGTACGGACGCCCCGAGGCGCTAAATGGCCCCGTTCGCGCCAAAACCCCACGCCGGCGGGCGAGGGGCGAAGCGCTCATGATAAGTTGCCCTCGCCGCATGCACCCGACCTTCAAGACCATCGCGCTGATCGGACGCTACGCCGACCCCACGGTCGCCGACGCCATGCTCGCGCTCGCCAGCCACGGTCTCGGCCGTGGCGTGCGGGTGCTGGTCGACGCCGACGTGCCGCTGCCCTTCGCGGCCGAGGTCGAGCGCCTGCCGGAGCACGCCCTCGCCGCCGAGGCGCAGCTGCTCGTCTCGGTCGGCGGCGACGGCACGCTGCTGTACACCGCACGGCTGGCCGAGGGACGCGACGTGCCGCTGCTGGGCATCAACCGCGGCAAGCTCGGGTTCCTCGCGGACATCAGCGCCACCGAGATGCTGGAGCGCTTCGACGACGTCCTCGACGGCCGCTACAGCCGCGATGTGCGCCACCGCCTGCAGGCCCGCCTGGTCAATCCCGGCCAGCCCGAGCGACGCGCCCTGGCGCTCAACGATGTCGTGCTGCAGAAGCGCGAGACCGGCCGCATGCTCGACTTCGAGAGCAGCATCGACGGCCACTTCGTCAACGCCCACGGCGGCGACGGACTGGTGATCGCGACCGCCACCGGCTCGACCGCCTACGCGCTGTCCTGCGGCGGGCCGATCGTGACGCCGACGCTCGATGCGCTGGTGCTCGCGCCGGTCTGCCCGCACACGCTCTCCGACCGGCCGATCGTGGTCAGCCGCCGGTCGACCATCGAGATCCGCCTGATTGCGCACGCCCCGGTGCGCGCCGAGGTCACCTGCGACGGCGTCGTGGTCGGCGAGCTGCTGGTCGATGGCCGGCTGGTGGTCGAGCCCACCGACAGTGTCGTGACGCTGCTGCACCCGCCCGGCTACGATTACTACCGCATCCTGCGCTCGAAGCTCCACTGGGGCCGCGGCGCACGCCTCGGCCACCCGGATCCGTAGCCATGCTGACCCACCTGCAGATACGCGACTTCGCGATCATCGACGCCGCCGAACTGGAATTCGCCACCGGCCTCACCGCATTGACCGGCGAAACCGGCGCCGGCAAGTCGATCCTGGTCGATGCGGTCCTGCTCGCGATCGGCGGCCGCGCCGACGCCGGCGTCGTCCGCCACGGCGCCGAGCGGGCCGAGATCACCGCGACCTTCGAGCTCAAGGACCAGGCCGCCGCACGCGAATGGCTCGTCACCCAGGATATCGAGGCGGACGGCGAGGTGATGCTGCGCCGCGTGGTCGGCGCCGACGGTCGCTCGCGCGCCTACATCAACGGCCAGGCGCAGCCGCTCAACCAGGTGCGCGCGCTCGGCGAGCTGCTGCTGGACATCCATGGCCAGCAGGAATTCCTGACGCTGATCCGGCGCGAGACGCAGCGCACGCTGGTCGACGCGCACGGCGGCCACGAGGCGTTGTGCGCGCCGGTGGCGACGCTGGCCCGCGCCTGCCGCGCGGTGGACCAGGAACTCGGCGCGCTGCGCGCGGCGGCTACCGAGCGCGACTCGCGCCTCGAGCTGCTGCGCTACCAGGTCAAGGAACTCGAGGCGCTTGCGCTCAAGCCCGGCGAAGCCGAGCAGCTCCTGGCCGAGGCGCAGCGCCTCGCACATCGCGGC
>JANXQL010000064.1 GCA_025356815.1 Pseudomonadota bacterium | reverse complement strand
CAGCCGGCGCCGCCGAGCTCACAGCTCGAGTTGCTGCCCGCGCTCCAGCGACGACTCGACGCGCTCGCGCAGCACGCGGATGCGCTGCACGACGTCGGTCTCGAGGGTGGCGTCCCGCGCACGGAACTTAAGCAGCTCGTTGGCCATGTTCAGGGCGGCCATCACCGCGATCCGGTCCAGGCCGATGACCTTGCCGCTGTCGCGGATCTTCTTCATCTCGCCGTTGAGGTATTCGGCTGAGTCGAGCAGTGCCGCCCGTTCGTCGACCGCGCACGAGAACTGGTATTCCTTCTCGAGGATGCGGACGCTGACGCGGGAGACGGGGATGTCACTCATGCGCCATGCTCCATCGACTTCAGGCGGCCGATCATGGCCTCTACCCGGGCACGGACCTGCTCGTTTTTCTGCAGCAGGGCCGAGCGCTCCGCGGACAGGCTGTCCTGGCGGGTGCGCAGCGCGCGGTTCTCTTCCTTCAGGTGGTCGACGGTCACCATCAGCTCCTCGAGGCGCTTTTCCAGCCTCTTGAGCTCCAGCTCGACCGCGGAACGTGACGTCATTTCAGTCATGCGCGCACTATAGGCGCGGCCCGTCCCATGGGTCAACGCGCTAGAATCGCAGCCACCTATGCAGACCGTGACCTTTGACGAACTGGAGTCCGCCCTCGGCGATGGCAATGCGCCGGTATCCGCCGCCGAGGCCCATGGGACCTTGTGCGGTGCGCTCGCCGCCGTCCCCGGCTATGGCGCCGGCGATTGGATCGAGGAACTGGTGGCCGGTGCCGAGGGGGAAGACGAGTTGCGCGCGCGCCACCTGCTCGAGACCCTTTACGAGGAGACGCACAGCGCGCTGCAGGCGGGCCAGATGGAATTCGAGCTGCTGCTGCCGGATGACGCCACCCCGCTGGCCCTGCGCGTGATTGCGCTCGCCGAGTGGTGCGGCGGCTTTCTGTTCGGTCTCGGCGGCGGTCTGCCGCAGGCCGGCCACTGGCCCGAGGCCGTGCAGGACATCGTGCGCGACTTCACCGAGATCGGCCGCGCCTCGGTCGGCGAGGAGGAGACCGAGGAGACCAACGAGACGGCCTACGTCGAACTGGTGGAGTTCCTGCGGGTCAGCGCGCAGCTGGCCTATGATGAACTCGGCGAGCACAGGTCCGGAGGTGGCGCTGCATGAAGCGGGACGAGTTCGAGCGCCGTCGGCGCCAGCTGATGCGGATGATGGGCAAGGACGCGATCGCGATCCTGCCCGCAGCGCCGGTCCGCCGCCGCAACGCGGATACCGAGTATCCCTACCGCCAGGACAGTGACTTCCACTTCCTGACCGGCTTTGCCGAACCCGAGGCCGTCGCCGTGCTGATCCCGCAGCGTGCGGAGGGCGACTACGTCCTGTTCTGTCGTGATCGCGACCCGTTGCGCGAGATGTGGGATGGAGCCCGTGCCGGCACCGATGGGGCGATCGAGCACTTCGGCGCGGCCGACGCTTTCCCGATCGGCGACATCGACGAGATCCTGCCCGGGCTGCTCGAGAGCCGCGCCCGGGTCTACCACACGATGGGTCTCAATCCCGAGTTCGACCAGCGGGTCATCGGCTGGGTCAACGGGCTGCGTGCCCAGGCCAAGCACGGCCTGCACACGCCGCAGGAGTTCGTGGCGCTCGATCACCTGCTGCACGACATGCGCCTCTACAAGAGCCGGGCGGAGCTCGACACGATGCGCCGCTCGGCGGCCATTGCCGTGACGGCGCACCAGCGGGCCATGCGGCTCGCGGCCCCGGGAGTCATGGAATACGAGCTCGCCGCCGAGTTCATGCACGAGTTCCACCGCCACCATGCCGAGATTGCCTACGAGCCGATCGTCGGCGGGGGCGCCAACGGCTGCGTTCTGCATTACCGGGCCAACGCCGCGGTGCTGAAGGACGGCGACCTGGTGCTGATCGACGCCGGCTGCGAGTTCGACTACTACGCCTCGGACATCACCCGCACCTTCCCGGTGAGCGGCCGCTACAGCCCGGCCCAGCGGGCGGTCTATGACATCGTGCTCGAGGCCCACGGCGCGGCGCTCGCCCAGTGTGTCGCCGGCAACCACTGGAACGACCCGCACGATGCGGCCGTGCGCACGATCACCCAGGGACTGGTCTCGCTGGGCCTGCTCAAGGGCAAGGTGCCCAAGCTGATCAAGGACGGCGCCTTTCGCCCGTTCTTCATGCACCGCACCGGCCATTGGCTGGGCCTGGACGTGCATGACGTCGGCGACTACAAGGTCGGCGACGCCTGGCGGGTGCTGGAGCCTGGCATGGTGCTCACCGTAGAGCCTGGCATCTACCTGCCGCCCGCGCACAAGGGCGTGCCCAAGGAGTTCCGCGGCATCGGCATCCGCATCGAGGACGATGTCGCCATCACCCGCGGCGCCCCGGAGGTCCTCACCGACGCGCTGGTCCGCGACCCCGACGACATCGAGGCGTTCATGGCCGCGGCGCGCTCTTCCGCGCCGCGCATGACGCGCGCCTGATGCCGTCCGCTGCACTCGAGTGCGATGTCGCGATCGTCGGTGGCGGCATGGTCGGCGCGAGTCTCGCGCTGGCGCTGTCGGCGCTGCCGCTCGAGGTCGTCGTCGTGGAGGCGACCCCGCCCGAGGACGACAGCCAGCCGAGTTTCGACACGCGCACCACGGCGCTGTCCAACGGGACCCGGCGCGTGTTCGAGGGGCTCGGCGTCTGGGACGAGATCGCCCGCGAGGCGACGCCGATCCGGCGCATCCACGTCTCCGACCGCGGACGGTTCGGGTCGGCGGTCATCGACGCCGCCGAACAGCAGGTCGCCGCGCTCGGCTACGTGGTCGAGAACCGCGTGATCGGGCGCGCCTTGTGGCGGCGCCTGCGGCTGAGCCCCCGCACGCGGCTCATCGCGCCTGCGACCGTGACCCAGGCCCGCGGCAGTGCCGCCGGCGTGCATCTGGATCTTGACGGCGCCGCGGCGGGAGGTGTCGGTGCACGCCTGATCGTCGCGGCCGACGGCGCAGGCTCGCTGGTGCGTACCTGCGCAGGCGTCGGCGCCGAGCGCTGGGACTATGGCCAGACGGCGGTCATCTGCCAGCTGACGCCGGAGCGGTTCCACGACCACGTCGCCTACGAGCGCTTCACGCCGGCCGGCCCGATCGCCGTGCTGCCGGCACCGGCCGGCCGCGTGGGTGCTGTCTGGACGCTGACGCCCGAGGAGGCCGCGCGCGTGATGGCCCTGCCGGACGAGGCGTTCCTCGCCGAGCTGCAGCAGAGCTTCGGCTGGCGACTGGGGCGCCTGAAGGCGGTGACGCGTCGCGTTGCGTACCCGCTCGCGCTGACGCGCGCCGATGCCGCGCACGCGCCGCGCACGGCGATCATCGGTGCCGCCGCGCAGGGTTTGCATCCGATCGCGGGCCAGGGCTTCAACCTCGGCCTGCGTGACGCGGCGACACTGGCCGAGGTGCTGGCCGACGCGCCCGGCGAGGACCCGGGCGCCGAGCCGCTGCTGGCGCGCTACGCCCAGTGGCGACACACGGATCGGCGCGCGCTGATCGCATTCACCGACGGACTGGTGCGGCTGTTCGGCAGCCCGCTGCTGCCCGTGCAGATCGCCCGCAACGTGGGCTTGGTGCTGTTCGATCTGAGCCCGCCGGCGAAGTCCGCCATGGCGAAGCTGTCGCTGGGGTTCGCCGGGCGACAGCCGCGTCTGGCGCGCGGTCTGCCACTGGCAGTACCTGCGACCGGCGAGCGCCCATGAGCGCGCGGCGCGACTTCGACGTGCTGATTGCCGGCGCCGGCATGGTCGGTGCGGGGCTCGCGGCGCTGCTGTCGAGCGCCGAGGCGACGCGCGGTCTGCGCATCGCGTTGGTGGATCCTTCGCCTGCGCTGGCGCCGCTGCCGACCGAGCCGCTGGACGTGCGCGTCTCGGCCCTGTCGCGCACCGGCGAGCGCGTGCTGCGCCAGAGCGGCGCCTGGCCGCTGCTGCAGGCCCGTCATCCGTGCGCGTACCAGCGCATGGTGATCTGGGACAGTGGCGCGGCCGTCGGCGGTCGCGACACGCTCGTCTTCGACGCAGCCGAGGTCGGCGAGCCGAATCTGGGTCACATTGTCGAGAACCGCGCGGTGGCTGCGGCGCTCGTCGAGCGCGCCATCGTGGCCGGTGTCACGCTCCTGCGCGGCTCGGTCAGCGCCCTGGCGCTGACGGCCGATGTCGCGACCGTCACGGTCGGTGAGCGCGCGCTCGCGGTCGGCCTCGTCGTCGCCGCCGATGGTGCCGACTCGCCGCTGCGACACCTGGCGGGCCTCGGCGGCGAGCCGACCGCGTATCCGCAGGAAGCGGTCGTGGCGCCCCTCTCGCCCGAGCAGCCGCACCGCGGCACGGCGCACCAGCGGTTCCTGCCGCAGGGCCCGCTCGCCCTGCTGCCCCTTTCGGACGGCGGTGTGTCACTGGTCTGGTCGACGACGCCGGCCGATGCTGCGCGCCTAGCCGCTCTGGATGACAGCGCGTTCGCGGCCGAGGTCACCCGCGCGAGCGACGGCGTGCTCGGTGCACTCACCCCCGTCGGACGGCGCGTGCGCTTTCCGCTGCGCCGCTTTAATGCAGCCGGCTACGCCGCGACGCGCCTCGCGCTGGTCGGCGATGCGGCCCACACCGTCCATCCACTGGCGGGCCAGGGCGTGAACCAGGGGTTCCTCGATGCCGTCGCGCTGGCGACGGAACTGGGCGCCGCGCTTGCGCACGGCGGTGACCCCGGGGATCCACAGCCGCTCACCCGCTATGCCCGGGCGCGTCGGGCCGAAAACGCGCTGATGGGCGCGGCGCTCGACGGCATCTATCGCCTGTTCACCTCACAGCGGCCGTTGCTGATGCAGGGACGGCAGCTGGGATTGGGGCTTGCCAACCGGGCAGGTCCGCTCAAGCGCCTGCTGGTCGAGCGGGCGCTGGGCTGATGACGTCCGCGCCGCTACTGACGCGCGCGACGCTTGCGGGACTGCTCAGCGGCGGGCTGGCGGCGCTCGCCGCGGTCGTCCCCGCGCTCATGGGCACGGGCGATACGCGGATGGCCGAGTACGAGGCGATGCTGGTGCTGCTGGTCGCAACGCACCTCGGGCTCGCCGCCGCGATGCGAAGGCTACCGAGCGCGAGTTTCCAGCTGCGACTTGGGTCGGCGGCCGTCGCTGCGCTCGTCGCGGCGACCGTGCTTGGCGTCGCGCTCCACCAGCTTTATGCCGTCTGGCGCCCGGGCCTGCTGGGCGCGCGCTACGCCCTGCTGCTGGCCGAGGTGGCGCAGCGCGGCGATGCGGCGCGTGCCGCCGCCATGCTCGCCGATCTCGCGGCGCGGCGGGCGCAGCAACTCGATCCCGGCTACCAGGCGCTGTCCGGGGCCGGGACGCCGCTGTTCTTCTCGCTGGTGGTCGGTGGCTACTCGACGTTCCGCTGGCGCGTGGCCCAGCGGCTGGCCGCATCCGCCGCACGCCGCGTCGCCCGCTAGAGCCGGTCGATCTTCGCCGCGCAGATGAAGTCGTTTTCCGACAGGCCGCGGATCGCGTGGGTCGTGTACCGCACCCGGCAGTAGTTGTAGCCGAGCTCGAGGTCCGGATGGTGGTCCTCCTCGTTGGCGATATGCGCGATCGCATTGACGAAGCTCATCACCCGGAAGAAGTTCGGGAAGCGGAACTCGCGCGACAGGTGGCGCGCGGGCGCGTCCAGGCGCCACAGCTCGTCGAGTTCGATCAGGCTGCGGCGGGCTTCGGCCTCGGTGAGCGGCTCCACGCCGCCCTCGCACGGCACGCAGCGACGCTCGGCCAGCGGCGCGCTCACGCCGGCACCCGCCGCGCGTAGCGGCGCGCGACGTAGGCTTCCACCATCGCCTGGAACTCCTCGGCGATCTGCTCGCCCTTGAGCGTCACCGTCTTCTCGCCGTCCTCGTACACCGGCGCGATCGGCCGCTCACCGGTGCCGGGCAGACTGATGCCGATGTTGGCGTGCTTGCTCTCGCCGGGGCCGTTGACCACGCAGCCCATCACCGCGACGGTCATCTCCTCGACGCCCTCGTGCGCCTTGCGCCAGACCGGCATCCGCTCGCGGATGTGGGACTGGATGCGCTGGGCGAGCTCCTGGAAGTAGGTGCTGGTCGTGCGGCCGCAGCCTGGGCAGGCGATGACCATCGGCGTGAACGCGCGCAGGCCCATGGTCTGCAGCAGCTCCTGGGCGACGATGACCTCGCGGGTACGATCGCCGCCAGGCTCCGGGGTGAGCGAGACGCGCACCGTGTCGCCGATGCCCTGCTGCAGCAGGATGCCCATCGCGGCGGTAGAGGCGACCACGCCCTTGGTGCCCATGCCCGCCTCGGTGAGGCCCAGGTGCAAAGGATAGTCGCAGCGTTCGGCGAGGTTGCGGTAGATCGAGATCAGGTCCTGCACGCCGCTGACCTTCGCCGACAGGATGATCCGGTCGTGCGCAAGCCCGAGGGTCTCGGCGCGTGCGGCCGCTTGCAGCGCCGACACCACGGTCGCCTCGCGCACGACGTCCATGGCCTCCCAGGGCGACTCGCGCCGCGAGTTCTCGTCCATCAGTCGGGTCAGCAGGTCCTGGTCGAGGCTGCCCCAGTTCACGCCGATGCGCACCGGCTTGCCGAGCCGGCAGGCGATTTCGATCATCTCGGCGAACTGCGGATCGCGCTTGGAGCCGCGGCCGACGTTGCCGGGGTTGATGCGCAGTTTCGCCAGCGCCTCGGCACAGGCGGGTTCGTCCTTGAGCAGCTTGTGGCCGTTGAAGTGGAAGTCACCGACCAGCGGCACGTGGATGCCGGCCCGATCGAGCGCCTCGCGGATGCGCGGCACGGCGGCGGCGGCGTCCTTCTCATTGACCGTCACCCGGACGAGCTCGGAGCCGGCGCGGGCGAGCGAGGTGACCTGGGCGATCGTGCCTGCAATGTCGGCCGTGTCGGTGTTGGTCATCGACTGCACGACGATCGGGGCATCGCCGCCGACGGTGACCTGGCCGACAGTGACGGGGATGGAGCGGCGGCGAACGGGCAGTGGCATGGAGGGTGCTCGCGAAGGTGGGCTCAATCTTAGCGCGAGGGCTGATCGCGAATGAAACGCCACTGACCCCGGACGGGGGCCGCGGGACCGCGGCGCCGCAGTGTCGGCCTGGAAGTGCCGATGCAGCCGGGTACCTCGGCACCCGGGTTCGGCCGGACCCGCCCGACCCCCGGCAGGATCGGGCCGGGCGAGCCCGCGGCCGGTGGGCGACGGCAGCGTCGGCTCCTATGCGGCGCCAGGGATTTCGCCCCGACGGCATGTCCGGCGCCCGTCCTCTCTCTCTAATATAGGGTCGGGCGGATACGGCAGACGTACCGGGGACAGGCCGCCCGACGGTCAGAGAACCGAAGCTGTTGGGGGAGAACTGTTGTATAGTTGCAACAACCGGGCTGGTTTCAGCGCCTAAACGGATCTTCAGTGGCGTCGCTTAATTGACAAAAAGGACCGCGGGGTTTCTGATCCCCACCGGGGATGCGCGGCTACGCGCAAGGACCGTCTATTGAGCACTGCCGCCGAGCCTGTAGGGACGCTTGAGACTGCGCTCGCGCACGCGACGCGGCTGCTGGACGCGCAGCCGGCGCTCGCGGCGCAACAGGCAACCGAAATCCTGCGCGCTGTCCCCGGCCACCCCCATGCCCGCCTGCTGCTGGGCGCCGCACATCGATTGAACGGTGATTCAACCGCGGCACTCGCAACGCTTACCGAGCTTGCCCGCGAGCAACCGAACTCCGCCGCAACACACCTCGAGCTTGGCATCGTGCTCGGTCAGCTCGGGCGAGTGGCGGAGGCCGTCGCCGCGCTGCGCCGCGCGGTGCAGTTGAAGCCCGACCGCCCGGACGCCTGGCGTCAGCTGGCTGACCATCTGGACCTCGCCGGCGATCCCGCCGCGGCGGATCAGGCTCGTGCGCGCTTCATCAAGGCGGCCAATCAGGATCCGCGGCTGATGGCGGCGGCCACCGCGCTGGTCGAGAACGACATCCCGCGCGCCGAGGCGCTGCTGCGCGAGCACCTGAAGCAACACGAGACCGATGTCGCCGCGCTGCGGATGCTCGCCGAGGTTGCCGCCCGACTGCGACGCTACGCCGACGCAGAAGTGCTGCTCGAGCGCTGTCTCGAACTCGCGCCTAGCTTCCACGCCGCGCGCCATAATTACGCCATGGTGCTGTATCGGCAGGCCAAGGCGGAGGCGGCGCTGCCGGAGGTCGAGCGGCTGCTCAAACTCGAGCCGAAGAACCCCAGCTACCGCAACCTGAAGGCGGCGGTGCTCGCAACGCTCGGCGACTATTCCGACTCCATCGAGGTCTATGAGACGGTGCTGCGCGAGTACCCGGACCAGGCCAAGGTCTGGCTGAGCTACGGCCATGCGTTGAAGACCGCGCGCCGGTTCGACGACAGTGTCGCGGCCTACCACCGGGCGATCCGGCTGGCCCCGCGCCTTGGCGAGGCGTACTGGAGTCTCGCCAACCTGAAGACCTACCGATTCACCGCCGTCGATATTGCCACCATACGCACGGCGCTCAAGGGCGAGGACCTGACGCCGGACGATCGACTTCATTTTGAGTACGCGCTCGGCAAGGCGCTCGAGGACCAGTCCTCCTTCGAGGAATCCTTCGAGCACTATGCGAAGGGTGCCAAAATCCGCCGCCGTCTCGTCGGTTACGATCCCGACGAGACGACTGAGCACGTGCGCCGCTCGCAGGCGGTCTACACGGCGGAGCTATTCGCTGCCCGCCACGGCGCGGGCTGCACCGCGCCGGATCCCATCTTCGTGGTCGGCCTGCCGCGTGCGGGTTCGACACTGATCGAGCAAATTCTTTCCAGCCACTCGATGGTCGAGGGCACGATGGAGCTGCCGGACGTGCCGGCGATGGCCCGGGAGCTCAACGCGCGACGCTCCCGTGACGACGAGGCCCAGTATCCGGGCGTGGTTGCGACGCTCTCGGCTGACGAGCTGCGCGCGCTCGGCGAGCGCTACCTTGCCCAGACTCGGGTGCAGCGCAAGACGTCGGCGCCGTTCTTCATCGACAAGATGCCGAACAACTTCATGCATGTTGGCCTGCTGCACCTGATTCTGCCGAACGCGAAGATCATCGACGCGCGCCGCCATCCGCTCGGCTGCTGCTTCTCCGGCTTCAAGCAGCACTTCGCCCGCGGCCAGAACTTCTCGTACTCGCTAACCGACACCGGTCGGTTCTACCGCGACTATGTCGAGCTGATGGCGCACTTCGACGCGCTGCTGCCCGGCCGGGTGCACCGCGTTCACTACGAGGCGATGATCGGCGACACCGAAGGTGAGGTGCGCCGGCTGCTGGACTACTGCGGCCTGCCGTTCGAGCCCGCGTGCCTGAAGTTTTACGAGAACGAGCGTGCGGTGCGAACCGCGAGCTCGGAGCAGGTCCGCCAACCCATCTACAAGGATGGCGTCGACCACTGGAAGCATTACGAGCCCTGGCTCGGCCCTCTCAAGGAGGCGCTCGGGGCAGTGCTTGAGTCGTATCCGGCCGTCCCCGATTTCGGGCCGAGCGCCGGTAACTGATTGATATCGTTTGTTTGTCTAAGTGTTCTGTGAACAGGGGAGCGAGTAAATGAAACGTAGTGGAACCCTCGACGTCAGCGCCATCGAGCGCCGGCGCCATTCGCGGTACGTACCCTTGGCTGCGGCGATCTCGGCGGTCCTCGCCGGCGTCCCGGTCGCGTACGCCCAGGAAAAGACCGGCGCCCTCGAGGACGTCGTCGTCACCGCGACCAAGCGGTCCGAAAACCTGCAGGACGTCCCGGTCAGCATCCAGGCCCTCGGCACGGAAAAGCTCGAAGAACTGCATGTCACGAACCTCGATACGTACGTGAAGTACCTGCCGAGCGTGACGATCAATCGCGGCAACGGTCAGGGCAACAGCGGCCAGCCGGGCACCTCGCACGTCTCCATGCGCGGCGTGAACAGCGGCGGTGACGGTAACCACTCCGGTTCGCAGCCGACGGTCGGCACCTACCTCGACGAAGAGCCGATGACGACCGCCGACGGCACGCTCGACGTGCACGTCTACGACATCGCGCGCGTCGAAGTGCTCGCAGGCCCACAGGGCACGCTGTACGGCGCGAGTTCCGAGGCCGGCACGATCCGTATCATCACCAACAAGGCCGACCCGAAGGCATTTGCCGCGGGCTACGACCTGCAGGTAAACCAGGTCAGCCACGGTGGGACGGGCTACGTCCTCGAGGGCTTCGTCAACATGCCGCTGTCGCCGATCGCGGCGATTCGACTGGTCGGCTGGGACGAGCACGCCGCGGGCTTCATCGACAACGTCGCGGGCACGAGCATACCGGGGTCAGGCATCGTCAACGGTGTGCGTACTTTCCCGTCGTGGGATGCTGCCAACGGCGGCAACGGCACGATCGGCGCGGGCGCGATCAACAATTCGGCGTGGGTGAAGAACGACTACAACAAGGCCGACACGAAGGGTGGTCGCGGCTCGCTGCGCTTCATCCTGAACGACGACTGGACGGTTACGCCGGGCTTCATGGCGCAGCACCTCAAGGCCGACGGCTTCTTCGGCTACGACCCGGCGGTCGGCTTCCTCAAGGTCACGCACTTCTCGCAGGAGACATCGAGCAATGACTTCGCGCAGGGCTCGCTGACCATCGAGGGCAAGATCGGCAACTTCGACCTCGTCTACGCCGGCGCGACGATGAAGCGCCAGACACATTCGGTCGCAGACTACAGTGACTACTCGTTCTTCTACGACAAGCTCTATGGCTCGGGTAACTATTTCTACACGAACGCCAACGAACTGATCGACCCGGCCCAGCAGGTCGTCAGCAACGCCACGTTCCAGAAGTGGAGCCACGAACTGCGGGTCACCTCACCGAAGGACCAGCCGGTGCGTGGCACGTTCGGCGTGTTCCTGCAGCGCCAGTTGCACAACATCAGCGAGAACTACTACATGCCGGGCATCGTCGGCAACATGCCCGGCCTGACCGGCGGGCATCTCGCTGACTTTCTGCATATCCCCGGCTGGCCGGATACGCTGTGGCTGACGCAGCAGCTGCGCGTCGACCGCGATCAGGCCGTGTTCGGCGAAGTGAGCTGGGACATCACTTCCAAGCTGACCACGACCGTCGGCGCTCGCTTCTTCAAGTTCGATAACTCGCTGCAGGGCTTCTATGGCTACTCGGCGGGCTTCAGTTCGCATACGGGTGTTTCGCAGTGTGGCCCGATCGGGGGTCCCCATGACCCGACCTATCATCCGTCGCACGGCGCGCCGTGCACGAACCTGGATAAGGAAGTGTCACAGAGCGGCCACACGCCGCGTGTGAACATCACCTACAAGATCGATCCGGACAAGATGCTCTTTGCCACCTACTCGAAGGGTTTCCGTCCGGGTGGCGTGAATCGCACCTCGCAGGCGGGCATCGGCCCGTACGAAGCAGACTTCCTGACTAACTACGAAGCGGGCTGGAAGACGCAGTGGTTCGGCCATCGCCTGCGTTGGAACGGCGCGATCTTTCAGGAGGATTGGAAGGACTTCCAGTTCGCGTTCCTCGGCCCGAACAGTCTGACGATCATTGTCAACGGCGGTCAGGCGCAGATCCGTGGAATCGAGAGCGAGCTTGAGTGGATGGTCACCCCGGCGCTCTCGCTGTCGAGCGCGGTGACGTTCCTGCCGAAGGATGATCTGACGCAGGATTACTGCGGCACGGCAGGTGTCACCAGCTGCCCGAACCAGCACAAGGTCTGGGCGGACGGCACGGTCACGGACGGCCCGTATGCGCCATCCGGCACGCGACTGCCGCAGTCGCCGAAGTTCAAGGGCAACCTCGTGGCTCGGTACACGTTCGACATGGCCGGCTGGGAGGGCAACCTGCAGGCCGCGTACGTGTACCAGACCGTGACGAGCCAGAAGCTGCGCCTGATCGACGCATCGCACCTGGGCCCCATCGGGGCCTACGGCCTGCTCGACCTGTCCGGTGGCGTCACCAAGAACGGCACGTCGGTCGAGCTGTTCGTAACCAACGCACTGGACTCCGATGCGGATCTGACGCGTTTCACGCAGTGCACGGAAACGATCTGCGGCCAGCAGTACCGGATCCCGGTGCAGCCACGCACGATCGGCCTGAAGTTCGGCCAGAAGTTCTAGGGCCCGATGATGATTCTGGCGGACCGTCCGGTCCGCCAGACCCCCTCCCGGCCGTCCGGCCGGGCAGGGTGGGCCGGGGCTCCCGCTCCCGCCCTTCCCTCAAAAAACCGCTGAAAACCGCGTTCCGGCCTTGCCGCGGGACGCGCGTGTTATATTATTGTCACCACATTAAAAAAAGCGGCGCTGCAATCGTAGCGCCCCGCCGGGAGCTACGGATGAGACAGGTCAAGACGCTGGGACTGCTGGGCACCGGAGTGATCGGCGGCGGCTGGGCGGCGCGCGCGCTGCACTTCGGCATCGACGTGGTCGCAGCCGACGTCAAGCCCGAGATGGAGGCGTGGATCCGCGGCTCGGTCGCCAGCGCGGAGCCCGCGCTTGCAAGCCTCACCACGGCGCCGCTGCCGCCCAAGGGCAAGCTCACCTTCACGACCGACCTGAACGCGATGGCGGCGCAGGTCGACTTCATCCAGGAGAACATCCCCGAGCAGCTGCCGCTCAAGCAGCGGATCCTCGCGCAGGTGAGCGAACACGCCGCGGCAGATGTGATCATCGCCTCGAGCACCTCGGGGCTGATGCCGAGCGACCTGCAGAAGGACATGCGCCATCCGGAGCGGCTGATCGTCGGCCACCCCTTTAACCCGGTCTACCTGCTGCCGCTGGTCGAACTCGTCGCAGGCAGCAGGACCGCCCCTGCCAGCATCGAGGCGGCGGCTCGGTTCTACACGTTCATCGGCATGCACGCGCTGCGGGTCCGCA
This sequence comes from Pseudomonadota bacterium, assembly GCA_025356815.1. Lineage (GTDB taxonomy): Bacteria > Pseudomonadota > Gammaproteobacteria > Steroidobacterales > Steroidobacteraceae > CAIKZZ01. The sequence continues at coordinate 8,953 of JANXQL010000064.1, read as the reverse complement.
AGGAAGTCCCGGGCCACCTGACCGATCGCCTGCAGGAAGCGTTGTGGCGCGAGATCCTGCACATGGTCAACGAGGGCGTGGCCACGACCCGCGAGCTCGACGAGTCGATCATCTACGGCCCCGGCCTGCGCTGGGCCGCGATGGGCACCAACCAGATCTACCACCTGGCCGGCGGCGAGCCGGGCATGCGCCACATGCTCCATCAGTTCGGCCCCTGCCTGAAGTGGCCGTGGACCAAGCTCGAGGCACCGGAGCTGACCGAGGAGCTGATCGACCGCATGGTCGAGGGGACGGCCGAGCAGGCTGCCGGCCGCTCGATCCGCGAGCTGGAGAAGCTGCGCGACGGCTACCTCGTCGCCATCCAGCAGGTACTCAAGCAGTTCGACATCGGCGCCGGCGCCACCCTCAAGGCGCTCGAGACGCGCCTGTACGACGAGGCGGCGGCCCGCGCCGCCCAGACGCCGGTGGACCCCAACCAGCCGATGCGGCTGTTCGACACGACCGTGCGTGCCGAGTGGGTGGACTACAACAACCACATGAGCGACTTCCGCTACCCGCAGATCTTCGGCGACGCCGTCGATACGCTGTTTCGTCACGTCGGCATCGACAGTGCCTACCGTGCGGCCGGCCACTCCCCGTACACGGTCGAGATGAAGGTCAGCTACCTTGCCGAGGTGCGCCAGTCCGACGCGCTGTACGTGACGACCCAGGTGCTCGGCGCGGACGCCAAGCGCTTCTGGCTCTACCACCGCATGCACCGCACCAGCGACCACCAGCTCGTCGCCACCGCCGAGCACATCATGCTGCACGTGGATGCGCAGGCGAAGAAGTCGGTGCCGATGCCTCCGCAGGTGCAGGCCAGGCTGTTCGCGCTGCGCGACCGCCATGCCACGCTTGCGCGCCCGGCCGACGCCGGCCGCGGTCTGTCGCTCGACAAGCGCTAGCCGGCCATGCCGAAGATCGTCGACCATGCGGCCAGACGGGACGAGATCGCGCTCGTCGCCTGCCGCGTGGTCGCGAGCCACGGCTTCGAGCATGCGACGGTCGTGCGCATCGCGCGCGAGGCGGGCTACACCACCGGGATGATCGCCCACTACTTCGACTCGAAGCAGGAGATCATCCTCGCGGCGCTGCGGATGATCCTGCGCCGCATGGAGCAGCGGCTGACCGTGCCGGCGGGCTCCGGCGCGACGCTGCTGGACGTGCTGGGCGAGTCGCTGCCGCTGGACGCCCCGCGCACGACGGAAGCGGCGTTCTGGACGGCCTTCTGGGGGCAGATGTCGACCGACAAGCGCCTCAAGCGCCTCAACGCCTGGGTGCACCGGGAGTACATGCGCCTGTACACGCGCTGCCTCGCCGAACACTGGCCCGAATGGCACAGCTGGCCGCAGACGGTGCGCGACCAGGTGCTGCGCGCGATCGCGACGTTCCTGAACGGACTGACGGCGGGCGCCGTCATCAGCCCCGCCGAATGGCCTGCCGCGCGACTGCTGGAGCAGCTCGAACTGCAGCTGGGACTGTGGCGCGCCTGGGCGACCCGCGAGGCGCTCGCGCCGGCGCAGCCTGCGATCACCAAATCCGTCCGCCGCCCCACCCGGGCGCGCGCGCCGGGCCTCTAGACCGATACCTGCGAGGGGGCTGCCATGGATTTCTCACTGTCCGACGAACAGCGGATGATCATCAAGACGACCCGCGACTTCGTCACCCGCGAGCTGATGCCGCACGAGGCCGAGATCGAGCAGACCGGCGTGCTGCGTCCCGAACTGCACCGCGAGCTCAAGGCCAAGGCGATCGAGGCGGGCCTGTATGCCGCCAACATGCCGGCCGAGGTCGGCGGCGCCGGCCTCGACACCGTCACCTGGGTGCTCTACGAGAAGGAGCTGGGCCGAACCGGCTATGCGCTGCACTACAACTGCGTGGGACGTCCGTCGAACATCCTCTGCGCCTGCGAGGGAGACCAGCGCGAGCAGTACCTGTTCCCGTCGGTGCGCGGTGAGCGCGTCGACTGCCTCGCCATGACCGAGCCGGGCGCAGGCTCCGACGTGCGCGGCATGAAGGCGACTGCGGTCGAGCAGGGTGGGGACTACCTCCTCAATGGCACCAAGCACTTCATCAGCCACGCCGACCACGCCGACTTCGTGATCCTGTTTGCGGCCACCGGCGAGGAGACCGGCCCGCGCGGCAGCAAGAAGCTGATCACCGCGTTCCTGGTCGACATGGGTACGCCGGGCTTCGAGGTCCGCCCCGGCTACCAGAACGTCTCACACCGCGGCTACAACAACTGCATCCTCGAGTTCAACGACTGCCGGGTGCCGAAGTCCGCGATCCTTGGCCAGCTCCACCAGGGCTTCGAGGTCGCCAACTCATGGCTCGGCGCGACGCGGCTGCAGGTCGCCGCGACTTGCCTGGGTCGTGCCGAGCGGGCGCTGGAGGCGGCGATGCAGTGGGCGGTCGAGCGCAAGCAGTTCGGCCAGCAGATCGGCAAGTTCCAGGGTGTGTCGTTCAAGCTCGCGGACATGGCGATGGAGCTCAAGGCCGCGGAGCTGCTGACGCTCGATGCCGCCTGGAAGTTCGACCAGAAGATGGCCGCCGACATGGACATGGCGATGGCCAAGCTCAAGGCCAGCGAGACGCTCGCCATGGTGGCCGACGAAGCGCTGCAGATCCACGGCGGCATGGGCCTGATGTCCGACCTGCCGCTGGAGCGGATCTGGCGTGATGCGCGCATCGAGCGCATCTGGGAAGGCACCAGCGAGATCCAGCGACACATCATCTCGCGCAGCCTGCTGCGGCCGCTCGGCGGCTGAACAGGCCCGCGGCGCAGCCGCCCGCGGGCCGCGCCGCCGATTTCGTGACGGCGACAGCCCCTGTCCGCTAGCATCCGCTGAGCCTACAGGGGAATTCGGTGCAAACAGCCTCTCCACGTCCGGCGACGTCGCATTGGCAGCTGATCACGCTGCTGACCGTCGTGCTGATGATCAGCTACGTCGATCGCGGCAATCTGGCGACGGCAGGTCCGTTGATCCAGAAGGAGCTGGGCTTCGACGAAGTGCAGTTCGGCCGGCTTGCCTCGGCGTTTTACCTGACCTACGTCATCATGATGTTCCCGGCCGGCTGGGCGACCGAGCGCTTCGGCGCGCATCGGGTGCTCTCGGTCGGCGTCGCCATCTGGGCGCTCGCGACGCTGCTGACCGGGTTCGTGGCGAGCGCCGCGACGATCCTGCTGCTGCGCCTGCTGCTCGGCGCGGGCGAGAGCCCGGTGTTTCCGGCGAGTTCGAACCTGCTGGCCGCGAACCTGCCGCGCGACCGCCTCGGTGGGGCCAACGGCATCATCAGCTTTGGCTACCTGATCGGGCCGGCGATCGGCACCTGGGTCGGCGCGATGCTGATGAGCTACGTCGGCTGGCGGCCGGTGTTCATCCTGTTCGGCGCCCTGTCGCTGGTCTGGCTCGTGCCGTGGATGCGCTACGCCCGCCGCACGCTCGCCAATGCACCGCCACCGGCGCTGGTCGAGGGAGCGCCGAGTTCGGCGCGGATCCTGCGCGAACGCGGCCTCTGGGGGGCCGCGCTCGGGCACTTCTCCAGCAACTACAACTGGTACTTCATCCTGACGTTCCTGCCGCTCTACCTCGTCAACAAGCGCGGCATGTCGATGATCGAAATGGGCAACGTGGCCTTCTGGGCCTACGGGCTCAACTCACTGGGATCGGTTGCGGCGGGGCTCTACACCGACCGCTGGATCCGCCTCGGGCGTTCGCCGACGGTGATCTACAAGTTCTTCACGGTGACCAACCACGTGGTGTCGATCGTCGCGATGGCGGGCATGGTGCTGCTGCCGCTGCAGGCCTCGCTTGCGTGCCTGTACGCGTACCAGGTGTTCCTCGGGCTCTCCTCGCCAGGGGTGTTCGGCATCGGCCAGATCCTGGCCGGGCCGCTCGCGACGGGCCGCTGGATCGGCGTCCAGAACTGCCTCGCCAACATGTCCGGCATCATCTCGCCGGCGCTGGGCGGCCTGTTGATCCACTGGAACGGGGGCGACTACAAGTACGCCTTCGGCGTCGTCTGCCTCGTCAACCTGCTCGGGATCCTCGGCTGGGGCGTGATCCTGCCGAAGATCGAGCCGATCGACTGGTCGCGCGACGCGCCCACGCGCTGAGCCGGGGCGCGTTCAGTCCGGGATAACCTTGCCCGGGTTCAGGATGCCGCGCGGGTCGTAGAGGGCCTTGAGGCCGCGCATCAACGCCTGCTTGGGCGCCCCGCCGAGGCGGGCGAGCGTCGCCTTCTTCTCAAGTCCGATGCCGTGCTCGGCCGAGAACGAGCCACCGACGCCGGCAAGTCCGTCGGTGACCAGCGGCGCGATCTCCTCGTAGCGGTCGGTGATGGGCTGTGTCGCGTTGACCGTGACGTGCAGGTTGCCATCGGCGAGGTGCCCGATCAGCACCAGTCCAAGTGCCGGGTCGTGGGCGGCGAGCCGCTGCTCTAGCTCCAGTACGTAGTCTGGCAGCACCGACAGGGGAACCGAGATGTCGTACCACAGGCCGCCCGGCCGCTCCCGGTCGATCGCCCAGTCCTCGCGGACGCGCCACATCGTGTGCCGCTGCGCCTCGTTCTGTGCCACGACGGCATCGAGCACGAGGCCCGATTCGACCGCAGGTCCCAACAGCTCGATCAGCGCCGCTTCGGCCCCGGCCGCGTCGGCGGCGGCGAGTTCGAGCAGCACCAGGTACGGCGCGGCCGCAAGCGTCGCGAAGTCGGTGAGCGCGAGCGCCCGACAGACGGCCGCTGCATGGTTGCCGGACATCACCTCGATCGCGGTCGGGGTGGCGGCGCCGGTGGCCTGGGCGCGGTCACAGAGCGTTGCAGCGGCCACGAGGTCGGCGAGCGCCACCAGCGCGGTCGCGACCGGTCCATCGGCCGGCACGAGCGCGAGCGCGAGGCGGGTGATGACGCCGAGTGTCCCCTCCGCGCCGATCAAGAGCCGCTCGACGGCGAGTCCTTCGTTGCGCTTCCTGACCTGCCCGAGTTCCGCAAGCACGCGGCCGTCGGCAAGCACGGCCTCAAGTCCGAGCACCCGCTCGCGCATCGTGCCGTGGCGGAACGCCGCGACGCCACCGGCATTGGTGGACACCATGCCGCCGAGGGTGGCCGAGTCGCGCGCGCCAAGGTCGATGCCCGGCGACAGTCCATCGAGGGCCGCCCGCGCCGCCAGGGCGCCGAGCGTGACGCCGGCGCCGACGACGGCCGTGCGGCTTAAGGCGTCGAACGACTCGATCCGGTCGAAGCGGCCGAGCGACAGCGCGATCTGGCCGGCGCGGGTCGCGGCACCCCCGGAGAGTCCCGTGCGACCGCCCTGCGGCACGACGGGGATGCGCTGCGCGTGGCAGTAGGCGAGCACTGCCGCCACTTCGGCGGTCGAGGCGGGCTGCAGCAGCAGGTCTGCGTGGAAGTTGTGCGGATCGATGCCGGGATCGAGCGAGGCGAGCTCGCGCGTGTCGCGCACGTAGGCGGGCCCGACGATGCGGGTGAGGGCTTCGATCTGGTCGGCGGGCAGGCGCATGCAGCGCTCTTGCGACTGTCTGGGCCTTCATTCTGGCGGCTGGCCGCGGCCGGCGTCAAAGCACCGGCCGCGGCGGTCGCCCATTGGCTCGATCAGGCGCGCATCCGGCCGCCCGCCGGGTCGAACGCCGGCTCGGCAAGGCGCACCGCGCCGCGCACTTCGCCCATCAGTTCGACGCCAAAGTCGGTCGTCGCATCGGCGACGTCGTTGTTGACGTAGCCCATCGCGAGCGACTTGGACACGCTGTGCCCATAGCCGCCGGAGGTGACCCAGCCGACGACCTTGCCGGCGTGGGTGATCGGCTCGTCGCCGATCGCGTCCGCGTCGCGGGCGTCGACGTCGAGCGTGATCAGCCGGCGGACCCCACCGGAGGCCTTCTCGGCCTCGGCCGCGGCGCGGCCGGTGAACTGCGCCTTCTTGAGGTCGACGAAGCGTCCCAGTCCCGCCTCGTACGGCCCGTAGATCGGCCGGTACTCGCGCGCCCAGGTGCCGAAGCTCTTTTCCAGCCGCAGGGCGTTGAGCGCCCGGCCGCCGAGGTGCCTGAGGCCGAACTTCGCGCCCGCCTTCACCAGCAGGTCGTACAGGGCGCGCTGGTAGTCGCCCGTCACCCACATCTCGTAGCCGATGTCGCCGGTGAAGGACACGCGACCGATGAGCGCCGGCACCATGCCCACGTCGATCTTCCTGAACGACATGAACGGGAACGCCGCGGTCGACAGGTCGTCCGCGACCAGCGACTGCAACAGCTCGCGCGACTGGGGACCGGCGACCGACAGGCCCGTGTACTCCATCGCGCAGGGGCGCACCGTGACGCCTGACGGCGGCAGCGAGCGCTCGAACCAACGCAGGTAGAACACTTCGGCGGCATAAGTGCCGACCACGAAGAAGCGGTCCTCGGCCAGGCGTGCGATGGTGAAGTCGCCGATCAGGCGACCGGCGTCGTTGAGCATCGGCGAGAGCACCATGCGACCGATCGCAGGCACCCGGTTCGCCATGACCTTGCCCAGCCACTCGGCGGCCGCGGGGCCGGTGACCTCGAACTTGCCGTAGTTGGAGATCTCTAGCAGGCCGACCGAATCTCGCACGGCGCGGCACTCGGCGCCGACGTGGGCGTGGGCATTCGAGCGGCGAAAGGTGATGTCCTCCCGCGCCTCGGCGGCCGAGGGTGCGAACCACAGCGCGTGCTCGAGGCCGCAGTAGTCGCCGAAGACGGCGTTCTGGGCCGCGAGCCGGTCGTAGATCGGCGTCGTGCGCAGCGGCCGCGCGGCGGTGAGCTCCTCGTTGGGGAAGCGGATCCGAAAGCGCCGCGAGTAGTTCTCTCGCACTTTCGCGTTGGTGTAGGCAAGCGTCGCCCAGTCGCCGTAGCGGGCGACGTCCATCCCCCAGATGTCCGCGCCAGGGTCGCCGTTGACCATCCACTGCGACAGGGCGAGTCCGACGCCACCCCCCTGGCTGAAGCCGGCCATGACACCGCAGGCTACCCAGTAGTTCTTCAAGCCGCGGACCGGACCGATCAGCGGGTTGCCGTCGGGGGCAAAGGTGAACGGGCCGTTGACGATCTTCTTGATGCCGGCGCTCTCCAGGCGCGGGAAGTGCTGGAAGCCGACCTCGAGGCTCGGTGCGATGCGCTCCAGGTCGTTCGGCAGCAGATCCTGGCCGAAGTCCCACGGAGTGGTATGCGCCGACCACGGCACGCCCGCGCGCTCATAGGTGCCCATCAGCACGCCACCGCGCTCCTGGCGCATGTAGATCTCGCCTTCGAAGTCGATGCAGTGCAGTTGCTCCTTCTGGCCCTTGAACTCGGGGATGTCCTCGGTGATCAGGTACTGGTGCTCCATGGCTAGGATCGGCAGTTCGATGCCGACCATGCGGCCGACTTCGCGCGCCCACAGGCCGCCGGCGTTGACGATGTGCTCGGCGTGGACGTTGCCGCTGGTGGTGATGACGTCCCAGCTGCCGTCGGGGCGCTGGCGGGTGTCGACCACCCGGGTCTGGCGCACGATCTCCGCACCGCCGATCTGCGCAGACTTCGCGTAGGCGTGGGTCACCCCGTACGGATCGACATGGCCCTCGATCGGGTCGTACATCGCGCCGACGAAGTGCGCCTCGTCCAGCAGCGGGAACTGCTTCTTGGCCTCGCTGACCGAGATCAGCTCGAGGTCCATGCCCAGGTAGCGGCCACGGGCCTTGGCCATCTTCAGCCAGTCCAGCCGCTCGGGCGTGCCGGCGAGCATGATGCCGCCGGTGATATGCACGCCGCACGACTGGCCCGAGATCGCCTCGATCTCCTTGTAGAGCTCGATCGTGTACTGCTGCAGCTTGGCGACGTTGGGGTCGCCGTTGACGGTGTGCATGCCGCCGGCCGCGTGCCAGGTCGACCCCGAGGTGAGTTCCGCGCGCTCGATCAGCAGCACGTCCTTCCAGCCCGCCTTGGTCAGGTGGTAGAGGACGCTCGCGCCCACGACGCCACCACCGATGACTGCCACCTGCACATGTTTGCGCATACCCGTTCCTGCCTGTCCGTTTCTAGAGCTGTTGCGGGCGCGCTCAGCTGACGGGCGGCGCGCCGCCAGCCTCGGTGCGCCTAGCGACGTAGGCATCGAGCGCCTCGACCACGGCCGGGTCGCGCGCCGGGGGCGTATAGCGGGCCAGGGTGTCCTGCCAGATGCGGGAGGCGCGCTCGGTCGCGGTAAGGCTGCCGGCCTCGGTCCACTGGCCGAAGTTGTTCCAGTCGGACACGAGCGGGGCGTAGAACGCCGAGCGATAGCGCTGCATCGTGTGGGCGCAGCCGAAGAAGTGTCCGCTCGGTCCCACCTCGGCCACGGCCTCGAGCGCGAGGTCGGCGGCGGTCGCGCCGACCGGCTGGAAGGTCTCGGCAAACATCTGCAGCATCTCGACATCGAGGATGAATTTCTCGTACGACGTCGTCAATCCGCTCTCGAGCCAGCCGGCGCCGTGCAGCATGAAGTTCGCGCCGCCCATCAGAGCGCCCCACAGACTCATCTGCGATTCGTACGCGGCCTGTGCGTCGGGAGTGTTCGAGGCAGTCGCGTTCGAGGAACGCCACGGAATGCCGAGGAAGCGCGCCAGCTGGCCGGCGCCGAATGATGACTTGACGTACTCGGGCGTGCCGAACGCGGGCGAACCGGACTTCATGTCGACGTTTGAGGTGAAGCTGCCGTACAGGATGGGCGCGCCCTTGCGCACGATCTGGGCCAGCGTAAGACCGGCCAGCGCTTCGGCGTGCGCCAGCGTCAGCGCACCGGCGACGGTCACCGGCGCCATCGCGCCGGCGAGCGTGAACGGGGTGATGATCAGCACCTGCCCGGCGGCCGCGTAGTCGAGGATTCCACCGGCCATCGGAATGTCGAGCTGCAGCGGCGAATTGGTGTTGAT
>JANXQL010000049.1 GCA_025356815.1 Pseudomonadota bacterium | reverse complement strand
TCTGGTGACTTTGGTACTGCGCCAGGTGCTGCCGATCGCGGCCCGCCTCGCCGGCGGCTTTGGGCTCTCGACATTCGGCTCCGTCGAGCAGCTGACCCAGCGACTGCGGGCGACGGCGCTTGGCGCCATGACACTCGCCGGCGCAGCCGCCCTTTCATCACAGACCGACGATGCTGCGGAGTGACCGTCATTCAGCCGAACTGGAGGACCCTTTCCCATGAGACGACTTTCAATCCTACTTATCCTTCTGTCCCAATACGGATGTGCCCTCACACACGCCGAACCGGCCTGTCATGGGAAGCTGCGACCCATCAACCCGCCGACTCTGGAACAGCACCATGAGCAGCACTGAAACGGAGTACTTCCGGGAATCCGCTCGTTGGGACGTCGACCGCGAAAGGGCGATGGCCGTGAGCACGCGACGTGCCTGGACCGTCGCCTCGACCGCCTGCGCCGCTGCCATGCTTTCAACTACTGCCGTTGTTGCACTGGCGCCACTGAAACGTGTAGATCCATTCCTCGTTCGGGTAGATGCCGCGACGGGCGTCGCCGACGTGATCCCGAACTATGTCGGCACGGCAGACCTTCCCGACTCGGTGCTTCGCCATCTAGCCACCGAGTATGTAGGGTTGCGCGAGCGGTACGTTCCGGCACTCGCCGAGACCGACTACGAACAGGTCGGGGCCTATCAGTCCGCCGCCATGAACCAGAAATGGGCTGCCTTGTGGGCGCGTGGCAACCCGGCATCGCCGCTGAACCTCTATGCGGATGGGACGCACGTGTACTCGCGCATACGGTCCGTCGCCTTCCTGCGCCATGACCACGTCAACCCCGATGTGCTGCAGGTCCGGCTGACGCGAGGGACCGCGCGCGGTGACGCCGGCGATGAGCGCGCAGAGCATCTGGTCGTAACGCTAACAACCATGTTCGCGCCGCCCTCAGCGGATGCGAGGATTCGGGCGCTGAATCCGCTCGGCTTCAAAGTACTGGAGTACGCGACGGAACCGGAGTTGCCAGACACCGCGCAGATCGGCAGCACGGCCCCGATGGTGAAAGGGGGAACACCGTGAGCGCCCGGCAGGCTCCCGACCTGACCAGCGGCAGCATGCGGGCGGTGTGTGTGCTGCTCCTTGGCGCGCTATGTCAAGGATCGAATGCTGAAACGGTCGACGGCCGACTGAGAACAGTCGAGTTCCGGCCGCATCGGGTCGTCGAGCTGACCGCGTTCGTCGGATATCACGTAAATGTGGAATTTGCAGCCGATGAACGGTTCGTCAGTCTGGGAGCAGGAAATACGGCGGCGATTGATATTGGAGCGCAGGCAAATCACCTTCTGATCAAACCTCGGATTCCCGTCGCAGCTACGAACCTCACGGTCATCACCAACCGGCGAACCTACTACTTTGACTATCGTGCGCTCGCGCGCAAACCGCGCCCGGACGAGGCAACGTACGCGATCGAATTCGCCTATCCGACAGCCAACGCCGTTGAGTCACGCTTTGGCGTCGATGCACCGAGCGCCGACGCTCGGCTCGCCGACCGGCCCGTCATCCGCAATGTCGATTACTGGTACTGCGGCAGCGATGCGCTACAACCGCGCTCCGCGGCGGACGACGGAATCCAGCTGCGGCTGACCTTCGGTCCCGGCGTCAGGCTCCCTGCCATCTACGAGGCGGCGAATGATGGGACTGAGTCATTGGTAAACACCCACATCGAGGAGGACGTCGTCTACATCCACCACCTCGCAGCGCGATTCATCCTACGGCGCGGTTCGGAGGTGGGCTGCGTGGTCAACCGTCTGGCGTCTGCCGATACTCGTCGCCCCGTCGCCGGTACCGTCGATGATGGTACGGCACGCTCGATCCGGGAGGAACACCAGTGACATCACGCAATGCGGTAGAGGGCGAGCGGGCGGAGCCGCGAGTGCTATCGGTGCCGGCGCAACTGCCACACGGTGCCCGGACGATCATTGCCGCGACGGCAGTGACCGGCGGACTCGTGCTAATGGGCTGGTATGCCTATCACCTGCGAACGGCCCACGTCGAAGATGACATCAAGGCGGTCGCGACGTCGCGTCACGCAGCGGCGTCGGAGATGAGTCTGCCCCCTCTCGAAGCCCCGCATGCCCGGCCCACACCGGTATCGGCGGTCGTACCCGCTGCTCCACCGGCGCATACCCCCGAAACGTTCGCCGCCGTCTCCGGACATGCAGGGGCGGTTGACGTCGACCATGCTGAAGCGCCGACGTATGCACCGACGCAAACTTCGTCGGTTACAGCGCCGGTGCTGGTTCGGGCAGACGGCGACGTCGGCAGTTCGGAGCCACGAACGTTGGAACGAGGAGCGATCGGGAGTAGCGAGCCTGAGGCTTCCGGCGCAGCAGCGATCGCCGATGCGACGCTGCTCCCGGACCGGCGCTGGCTGCTGCAAAAGGGGAGCTTCCTTGACTGTACCCTTGAGACGGCAATTGACTCAACGCTGCCCGGGCTGGCTACTTGTGTACTCGCGACGGACGTCTACGGTGCCGATGGGCGCGTAGTGCTGATGGAACGAGGAACACGGCTTGTCGGCGACGTGCGCGGCGACGTCCGCGCAGGACAGAACCGTGTCGCGGTCACATGGAGCGATGCGCGAACTACGGCCGGCGTACGCCTGATTTTCCAGTCGATGGCGACCGATCAGTTGGGTCGGACAGGCCTTCCCGGTGTGGTCGATCGACATCTCGGCGAGCGGTTCGGCGCAGCCGTGCTGCTGTCGTTCGTGGATGGCGCCGCGGGCGCACTCACGGCGCGAGAGCAAAGCCGCGGAGCAGTCGTCTACAACGCCCAAGGGTCACGGGATATCGCGACCGAGGCCCTGCGCGGCTCGATCGGAATACCGCCCACGATTCGGGTTGCCCCGGGAACCCGAATACAGGTGATCGTAGCCAGCGACGTCAATTTCCGCAATGTCTACCGGCTCTCCGCTCGTGCTCCGTGACGCACGCGCGGCCTCGTCCGGAGTGGCATCGTCGCTACAGCACTTCACGCGACCGTTGAAGGAGTTCCTTGCAGACCCGGACGTTACCGAAATCTGCCTGCAGCGACCCGCGGAGCTCTTCATTGAGAGGCGCTCGGCCTGGCAGCGCGCGGACGTGCCGTGGGCGACACCCCAGTGGGCATGGCACTTCGCGCGCCTCCTCGCCACTGCGACCTCGCAGCGCGTCAGTGCAGAGGCGCCACTGCTATCGGCAGGGTTGCCAGGGGGCGAACGGGTTCAGGTTGTCCTACCACCGGCGGCCGGCCCCGACGGTGTCGTGATCGCGATCAGAAAGCCGTCGTCGGTCGTCTGGTCGCTCTCCGACCTCGCTGGCAAGGGTGTCTTCGGCTTGCTCGCCGACCCGGCTGCAAAAGGCGTAGACGCGCAGCGGGGATTGCAGACGCTGTACGTGAATGGCGGCCTGGAACAGTTCCTAGTCGGCGCTGTCCGGCACCGCCTGAACATCCTGGTTGCCGGCGCCACTGGCTCCGGCAAGACCACTCTGACAAAGGCGCTTATTCGCGAGATCCCACCGGAGGAGCGATTGATCAGCATCGAGGACGCAGCGGAGCTTGAGCTGTCCTCGCACCCGAACTCCGTCCGGCTCTTCTACTCCAAAGAAAACCAGGGTCGGGCGCAGGTCGCGCCGAAGCAATTGCTCGAAGCGGCCCTGCGACTACGCCCGGACCGGATCCTGCTAGCGGAGCTCCGCGGTGAGGAAGCGTACCACTTTCTGCGCAACGTCAGTTCCGGGCATCCCGGCTCGATCACCAGCATTCATGCTGGCAACGCGACGCTGGCGTTCGAGCAATTGGCGCTGCTGGTGAAAGAGAGCCCCGCCGGGCGCGACATGTCGCTGGCCGATATTCATCGGCTGGCGAGGGGTGTAATCGATGTGGTGGTCTGTTGCCGACGGCACGGTGGCCGACGGGAGATCCATGACATATGGTGGCGCGACGCGGGGGCATAGCTTGATTGGCTCCCGAGCACCGACTTGCGTATCGTCCACCCATGCGCGCCGCCCGTCCACCTGCGATCGACGCCCTGATCTGGGCGTGCCTAGCGTCAACCTGGTTCATATGGGGCTCGACGTATCTAGTCATCAAGTTCGCGCTCCGCGGGTTTCCGCCCTTCTTCATGATGGGTACGCGCTTCGTCGTGGCGGGAGGACTGCTGCTGGGCTACACACGCGCGATCGGGACGCCAATTCCAACGCTCCATCAGTGGCGCAATGCGTTAGTGATCGGAGTACTCATGCTCGGCTTCGGCATGGGCGGGACGGCTCTTGCGGAGATGACGGTCGACTCTGGCATCGTGGTTGCGTTCATTGCCGTCACGCCGCTGCTGGTCGCACTCTTGAGCCTGCCGTTCGGCGTACGGCCGGGTCGTGGTGAGTTCGTCGGCATCCTCGCGGGTCTTGTGGGCGTGCTGATGCTGACGCAGGGCACTGGCTTTCGCAGCTCGCCAATCGGATTGGCCACGATGGTGCTCGCCTGCTCTGGATGGACACTGGGGAGCGTCCTCAGCCAGCGTAAGCTGCCGCTGGCACCAGGGCCTGTGGGCTTCGCCAGCGAGATGTTGTGCGGTGGTGCCGTGCTGCTCGTCATTTCCGCGCTGTACGGCGAGCACGCTACGTTACACGTCTCACTGCAGGCATGGGCTGCGTGGACCTACCTCGTCGTGTTCGGTTCGTTGATCGCGTTCAATGCGTACATGCTGTTGCTCGGTCGCGCATCCGGCGGCCTTGCAACCAGTTACACATACGTCAATCCGATCATTGCGATGCTGCTTGGCGTGACTCTCGGCGGCGAGCACGTGAGCGGCTGGGAGTGGCTGTCAGCCGGGGTGGTTCTCGTCGGCGTCGTCATTCTGCTGGCCAGTAGACGCTAATCCGGACCGTCCCAGATCATCGCCCTCCGCCGGGGCGATTGACGCGACCGGCACCGAAACCACCAGCTGCGTCCCGCCGTTAGGCCCGGCGCCCACGTGAAGGCGGCCGCCCAGGAGGCGCATCCGGTAACGCATCATCTTGACCCCGAGCCCCGATGACGGGGCCCCAGGGCTGGTGATGCCGCGACCATCGTCGCTGATCGACAGCTGTAACATATTATCCACCGTGCGAAGATCGACCATGACCCTCGTGCAGCCGCTATGGCGAGCCGCGTTGGTAAGTGCCTCGTAGGCGATCCGGTACAGGTGATCTGAAGCGACGTCGGAAACTGGGAGATCGCCAATATCCGAGTGCGAGGTGATCTGCAGACGCAGTCGCCGCGACGCATCGGCGGCCAGGCGGTCAAGTGCTGTCCCAAGCGAGCCACGCTCAATCTGGACCGGTGAAAGGCCGCGCGCGAGTTCGCGCGTCATGTCGATGCAGCGGTCGATGTGATCACGGACTTCCAAGATCAGGTCCCCGACGTCGCGACGGCCGCGTTCCACCGAAGTCGACAGACTCGCCAGCAGCAGCGAAATCCCCGTCAGTTCCTGACCCAGGCCTTCGTGAAGGTCACTGCTTAGGCGCTGGCGCTCACGACTGGCTACCTCAATAACCTCGCGCTCGAGGCGATGGAACTCCGTGACATCCGTCGCGCGCAGAGTGATGCCGATCAGGCGGCTCTTCTCGACGATCGGAACGCCGCGCAGCTCGAAGTGACGGACCTGCCCCGCGTCGTCGCGAACCGCGACAGGGAACGAAATCGGTTGGCGGTTCATCTCCATCTCTCCCACCGCAGCGTCGACGGCTGCGCGTGCGTCTGCGGGGATAGCGTCGACGAGCGCTGTACCCGGCGCTACCCGGGGGCCAGTTCCTAGCAGGCTGCGGTTGGAGGAACGAACAGTCCGGTCGACGTTCAGCAACATCAGCGAATCCGGCGCGTGGATGGCCATGGTCCGCATAATGATTTCCCGGCGCGCGGCCCGCCGCTCGAGGCGGCGCGCCACGGCGAATAGCCACCCGAAGACTATGCTCAGTACCAGGGCCGCGATCGCCAGCACGAACCAGTGTTCCTGCGTTGCCATACGCTGCGCGAGTTCCTGCTGCTGGTGCTGCATTCGCTCCTCGAGGTCGTGGTTCGACGCGAGCAGCTTTTCGGAGGATGCAGTGGCGCTGAGGACAGCTACTGTTAGCGACTGACGATCTACGTCCACCTTGCTTTCGAGGTCGAGGGAATCCCGAAGATCCTTGTAGGCTTCCCGGTGGCGTCCGAGCGACTCGTAGACGCGCGAGCGGTCGCGCAGCGTCTGCACCTGCAGCCGCATGAGACCGCCGTTCTGCTGCGCCCGGAGGACGACGTTGAGCTTCGCGAGCGCCGCCATCGGTTGGTGGTGGGCGAGGTCCAGGCGGGCGCGGTAGGTGGTGAGCAGTGCGACGAAGTCTGGCGTTCCAGCAGCCTCGAACTCAGCTTCGCCGCTGGCACAGGCCCGTTCCGCAGCAGCGAGCTCATTCTCGCCGATCAGTGCCAGGCACAGCGCCACGTTGGCGACGGCGCTGCCGAAGCTGTCGCCAATAAGCGTCGCGCTCCGCTGCGACAGTTCGAGAGACGCGCGCGCCTCCTTGAACCTGCCCATGTCGATGAGTATTTGGCCGCGCACGTAGCTCGCGTTGGAGAGCAGGGGCGTGCGTTCATCGGCGGTGGCGAACACTACCACCTCATTAATCAATCGCTCGGCGTCGCTCAGAAGCCCACTGCGGCGGTAGATCGTCGCCATCACGTAGGCAGCAGTGACCTCCGCCTCCTGCCAGTGTCCGGCCTGAGCGATGCGATAGGCCTCGAACGCATCCGCTGCCGCAAGAGCCAGCGAACCTAGTTCAGACTGGGCTTGTCCACGAATGCTCAATGCACAGCTGTGCTCGGCTGACTGGGTCTGCGTGCTGGCCACGAGGCCGTTCATCGACTTGACCGCTGACTCGAACATGGCAACGGATTCGGACGTATCCGCTACGGTAGTACGCACGCGCAGGCGGATCCGGTCCACATCCGACGAAGCTGGCAGGGTGTCAAGCAGGGACTCGGCGCGCGCGGCGGCAGCGTTCGTGTCGGCGATGCGGCTCTGGTAATAGCGCGCCTGTGCGATCACGGCGTACAGCTGCGCCTCGCGGAAGGCGTCGGGCCGGTTGCGCAGCTCCTCGATGTTCGCCGATGCCTGCGCGGCGGCGGCCTCGGGGTCGCGGTCCGCCATGCGGTCGAGTTCAGCCAGCGCCGTCGACGGTAGCGTGAGGCACGACGCGTGGACGATGGAGCTCAAGAGCAGCAGGCTTAGGAGGGCCGCGCACGGGAGAGCGAGGCGCGCGGGTGCTGCTTGTCGGAGGAGGATCATGGACATTGTCCTGATATTGTCTGCCGGGCGTTCCGACCGCAATCAGGGAGTCTGGTATTTTGCAGTTGAATTGACGATGCTGAAACCGCTGCTCCCGGAGCGCAATACAGGAACCCGCATGTCCGCACACATTATTCGCGCGGCCGACTACCGCCGTATGCGATGGAAGAACGGCCAGGGCGAGACTGCCGAAGTCGCAGTCGGCCCGCCAGGCGCAACGCTCGGCGGCTTCGACTGGCGCATCAGCATGGCGGAGGTTGGCGCCGATGGCCCGTTTTCCGCGTTCGCCGGCGTCGATCGAACGCTGACGGTGGTATCTGGTGCGGGGCTGCGGTTGTCTCCGGCAGGTGCACCGGCGGTGGAGCTGACGACGATATCCGAGCCGTTCTCATTCGTGGGCGATCTTCCCTCCGATGCGACGCTGCTGGGCGGGCCGATCACCGACCTGAACGTGATGACCCGACGCGACCGCGCCTGGCATCGGGTTCGGCGACTCTTGGGGGAAGGCGTCGCTCCTGGCGGCGATGCGACGGCAGTCTTCGTCCTCGTTCCGGGCCCCGGTGCCGCTGTACTGGTGGTCGACGGCGTGGCGCTGCAGCTCGACGCGCTCGACGCGCTCGATCTGGGCGAGACTCGTGGTCGGCTCGAGATCCGGGATGCCGGGCCGACCGGCGTGTTGCTGGTCGAAGTTGGCTTGCACTGAAGGCACGGTCACGTCGTCGGGCTAGTCGATCTCGATGCCGTGCGCCTCGAGCTGGCGGCGCAGCGCCAGGCGTCGGTGAAGTGGATCGCCTGAAAGCCGCAGTTCAGCGCGGCGTCGATATTGGCCCGCATGTCGTCGATGAACAGACACTGTTGCGGTACCAGCCCGTGGGCTTTGGCGAGGTGCTGGTAGATGCCGGGCTCCGGCTTGACGAGACGCACGGCACCGGACACGACGACCGCGTCGAACAGCTCGAAGAAGTCGTGCCGTTCGCGCAGTCACTCGTAGATGGACTGCGACATGTTGGACAGTCCATACAGCGGGGTACCGCGCGCCGCCAGGCCCCGCAGGATATCGACGGTCTCGAGCTTGGGCTGCAGTGCGTTTCGCACGGCCACGAAGAACGCCTTGAACTGATCGGCCGAGCCGTCCGTATGCGCGGCGAAGCGCTTCACCGCTTCCTCCTCGCTCAGAATGCCGCGGTCAAACTCGATCCAGTCGGGATGGCTGAGGGTCTCGCGCCGGATGAGTTCACGCTGTCGGGTGTTCGGAAACTGCTGCGCGAATAGCTGATCAGGCTGCCAGTCGACGGGCACTCCGCCGAAATCGAAGACCACGTTCACCGGGCGTTTCAACTGCAACCCTGTGATGTCGGGAACCCAGGCGTGCCTGCCGCGACATGCCATGCGCAGATGCGCTCCCACGCCTCCACGGCGCTCTCGGCGAAGGTGAGCAGTTCCCGGTCCCCCGGCGCCAGCATGCCGCTTTCAATCAGAAAGTCCAGGTCGAACGCGCGCTGCCAGAACTCTCCTCCGACCAGCACGATGGGGACGGCAGCCACCTTGCCAGTCTGCACGAGGGTGAGCATCTCGAACAGCTCGTCCAACGTTCCGAAGCCCCCAGGGAACGCCACCAGCGCACGGGCACGCCGCAGGAAGTGAAGCTTGCGTATCGCGAAGTAGTGAAACGAGAAGCACAGTGCTGGCGTCACGTAGGGGTTCGGTGTCTGCTCGCGTGGCAGCGTGATGTTCAGCCCGACCGAGCTCGCTCCACCTTCCTCGGCGCCCCGGTTGGCAGCCTCCATAATGCCCGGACCACCACCGGTCATGACGACGACGCGCTCACCGCCCGGCCCGACTGGCGAAGCGCCGACGAGCCGTCCGAACTCGCGCGCGATGGCGTAGTAGCGGCTGCGCTCCACGAGCAGCTCGGCCGTCTGGACGGCAGCCGCGAGCGCCGGGTCCGCCGGTGCGCTGCGGGCCGCTGCGCGCGTCGCTTCGAGCTGGCGCGCTGCGTTCGCCGGATCGCGCAGGCGCGCACTGCCGAACACCACAATTGCGTGCGCGATGTTCTGTGCCTGCAGCTGCTGCTCCGTCTTCTCGTAATCTAGCGCCAGGCGGACGCCGCGAAGCGAATCCGAGGCAAGGAAGTCCAGGTCGCGGTCCGCTGGTCGGTAGCTCTGGCTCGCGACAATACGCGATGTCCGGGCGGCATCGGATTCGGCCGTATGTGGCGGGAGGGAAGGCGTAGCGTTGGCGCTGGACTTGTGAGTGAACGGATCCATGGCGAGATGCTCCGATGGCAAGCGGGCGAGCCAAGGTGATTCTAGCGATGGACGGGTGGCTGCGCATCGGCGCACACCGCAGTGCGCCTTGCGGCGGCCGGTCAGAGCGGTCATCGTATCTCCATTCGGGCATTGCGCTCAGGGGAAGCCCATGAATATCCGTACGTCCCGGTCCGTTCCAGGCATCTGGGCGAACGCCCTGATCGGCGTGACCGCCTTGGTTATGGTCGCTCCCGTCGCAGCTGCCCGTACCCTGCGCTACGTGGTGCTGGCGAACGGCCAGTCGACCGGCAGCGAGGTAGATTCCGTTGACGAGAACGGCTCGCTGGACAGCGATTTCGAATTCAATGATCGGGGTCGTGGCCCGAAGATCCATGCGCATTACGAGTATTCTTCAGACGGCTTGCCGTTGCGGCTTTCGATCAAAGGCGTCAACTACCTCAAGGCCACGGTGAACGAACGGCTCGTCTCCGGAGCGACCGGGCTGGAATGGTCTGGCGCCGGCGAACGGGGCAGCTCGACGGCACCCGGCTTCTACCTCAGCAACGAGGGCGTGGGTGGTCCAGAGCTCGCGGCACTCGTGCGCGCGCTGCAGTTGCGCAAAGATCAGGCACTGTTGCTGCTGCCTACCGGGAGAGCGGTGCTTGACACCGCGGGTGACGTGGATGTTGAGAGCCATGGCCAGAAGTTGCACGTTCGGCAATTTCTGATCAGCGGACTCGACCTGACACCGACCCCCGTCTGGGTGGATGACGACGGGGCGTTCTTTGCCTTCCCCGGCCGCTGGTCGGCGACCATCCGTGAGGGCTGGGAGTCGGTCAACGAGACGCTGCACGCGCTGCAGCTGAAAGCCGAGGACGAGCGCTATGCGCGTTTGGCGAGGAGTCTCGCGCGCAAGCCCGTCCACCCGGTCGCGATCGAGCATGTGCGCCTGTTCGATTCGGAGCACGCGGTCGCTGTCGCTGACCAAACCGTCGTCATCGAGGCGGGGCGCATCGTTGCCGTTGGCGGCAGCGGTATGGTTCGCGTCCCGAAGGGGGCCGAGCGTGTGGAAGGCCGTGGCCGGACGCTGCTGCCCGGACTGTTCGACATGCATGTGCACGCCACGCCTGTCGACGGCATCCTGCATGTTGCGAGCGGCATCACCAGCGTTCGCGACCTGGGCAACGACATCGACGGCCTACAGCACTTGCAGGACCGCTGGGATCGTGGCGTTGCGATTGGCCCGCGGGTTTGGAAGGCAGGGCTGACCGATGGCGGTGGTCAGTACAAGGCGCCGACAGGGATTTACGTGGAAACCGTCGAGCAGGCTGAGGCCGCGGTTGTCCGCTACGCGAGCGCCGGCTACGTGCAGATCAAGCTCTACAGCTCGCTCAAGCCGGAACTCGTCCCGGCGATTGTCGCAGCGGCGCACCGCCATGGAATGCGGGTCGGTGGACACGTGCCGGAAGGGCTGCTTGCCGCCGACTTCGTCCGGCTCGGTGCCGACGAGCTGCAGCACATGAACTTCGTGCTGCTGAATTTTCTCAAGGGCCGCGTTGGCGACACTCGTACTCCGGAGCGCTTCACCGCCGTCGGCGAGAGCGCCGGGTCCATTGTTCTTTCATCGACGCCCGTGCGGGACTTCGTCGCGCAACTGGCGACGCGGCCGACGCCGGTTGACGTGACGCTGGGCGCGTTTGAGGGGATGTTCACTGCGCGTCCAGGCGTCGTCTCGCCCGACTTCGCACCGATCATCGAGCGCCTGCCAGCGCAGTTGCGGCGGCAGTCCTACCTGGGCGGACTGCCTGTGACGCCGGATAATGACCAGCGCTATCGCGAGGCGTTCGCGACCATGCTGCGCATGACCCGCCAGCTTTTCGATGCTGGCGTTCCAGTCCTCGTAGGAACGGACGGTATTGCAGGCCTGATGCTGCACCGCGAGCTTGAGCTGCAGGTCCAGGCAGGCATCCCTGCAGCCTCCGTGCTGCAGGACGCCACGCTGCTCGCCGCGCGCATCCTTAAGCAGGAGGCCGAGGTTGGCTCGGTCGCGGTCGGTAAGCGCGCAGACCTGCTGCTGGTCGAGGGCAATCCGCTCGAGCACATCAGCGACATCCGTCGGGGCCGGCTGGTGTTCAAGAGCGGCGTGGTATACGACCCCGCAAGGCTATACGCCGCGGTTGGGATCAGTCCGGCGCCCTGATGGCGCCGAGAGACGGACATGTCATGCCAGCGCGTGCCGGGCGATCGCGCCGTGCAGGCTGCGCTCGCCGATCGTCAGGTAGATCCGCCGGTCGCTGATCGCTATATCCAGCTGCATGCGCCGGTTGAGCAGGCCCACGAAGCCGGCCAGAAGTTCCGGGTCGATCTCATAGATCTCGATTTCCGCCGCCCGATGGATCGGTGGTTCCGCCGCGAGCCGCGTGATGAACTGGTGGATGTCCTTGTGCGGGTAGATCACGACGCGTGGCGCGGCCTTCGCGGCCTTGTGCAGGCGAGCCGCCTCCGGCAGCCCCACCTCGATCCAGGCCTTGAGTGCGCCGGTTAGGTCGCGGATCGCGAGAGCAGGAACCTCGGTGTCGGATACGCCCTTCGAGAAAGCGAGGCCCTCGGCATATTCGAGGCAGTAGGCGAGCACCCGGGTAGCGAGGAACGCCGCGCTTTCCGACGGGTGCTGTGCCACGCGAAACGACAGTGATTCGTAGACGCCACGGTCAGCGTCGTTGAGCGTCACATCAAACGCGTAGATTGTCGCGCCGAGGGCCATGCGGTGCGCTACGCGCCGAGTGCGCCGGGCAGCGCCTCGAGTAGGCGATCCACTTCCGGTCTGGTGCCGATCGTGATGCGCGCCCAGCTGTCGTAGCCGTCAAAGTGGCGGCCGACCTTGATGTTCCGGGCGAGCATGCGGCCGGAGAAGGTCGCATGTGGCATACCCGTGTCGACGAATACGAAGTTGCCCTGCGAGTGGGTTCGCGGCCGGCCCAGCCCGTCGAGTGCTGAATGTATGCGGCGGCGGTCTGTAACCAGCGCCGTGTACGTCTCGGCGAGGAAGTGGTGATCGCCGAGGCTCGCGATTGCGGCACGCATGCCCGCCACGTTCGGGAACGATATCTGCTTGCTGTTCATACGTGCGGCGAGTGCAGGTCCGGCGACTCCGTACCCGATTCTCAGCCCGGCCAGTCCGTGGATCTTCGAGAACGTGCGCAGCACTACCAGGCTCGGACAGTCGCGCACGAGGTCGATCATGGAGCCGACCTCCGGGTCGTCCGCGAGATCGATGTAGGCCTCGTCGACGATCACCAGCGTCGAGGCGGGAACGGAGCGGATGAATCGCTCGAGCGCCGCCTTGCTGAGCGCGGTGCCGGTCGGGTTGTTCGGGTT
Source organism: Pseudomonadota bacterium (assembly GCA_025356815.1). Classification (GTDB taxonomy): domain Bacteria; phylum Pseudomonadota; class Gammaproteobacteria; order Steroidobacterales; family Steroidobacteraceae; genus CAIKZZ01. The sequence continues at coordinate 2,267 of JANXQL010000049.1, read as the reverse complement.
GCAGACGTACACGGCGCGTGTCTGCTCGCCAATCGCCTCGTGCATCGCCTGCAGGTCGTGCCGGTGCTGCGTGTCGGGCGACGTCCAGCGCGTCTGCACGCCCATCTTCGCGGCGAAGACCGGCAGTTCCTCGTAAGTGGGACGGGCTGCGACGAGCTCGCCGCCGGCACCTTCCGCAGCCAGCAGCCCTGCAATCTTGAGCACCTCCCCCGACCCGGTGCCGATGATGATCTGGCTTGGTGCGACACTGTGCTTGGCCGCGACCGCGGCGGCCAGCTCAACCAGCGCGGCGTCCGCGTAGCGGGGCGTTTCCGTCACAGACGCGAGGATCGCCTGGCGGGCGGCGGGCGAGGGCCCATAGGGGTTTTCATTGCTATCGAGTCGAATCGGCGTGCTGACGACGCGGGCCCGCGGTGTCGCGGCGAGCGCGCTTGAGATCCCTCCGGCTCCGGCGGCCAGCGGCACGAGCAACGCGGCACCGAGCAGGCCGCGCCGCGAGAGGCGGGGCTGCAGGTCGAGGCCCAGGGCAGGGGTAGGCTGAGTCTGTGCGGGCATGCGGGCGTCCTCCGGGTAGGTAAATGACGACGACGCTAGCACGCGCAGTCGCGACAAGCATGCCGCGCTGAATAGCGGCAGGTCAGCGACGAAGGTTCTGTCGCGGAGTGCGGGCGGTGCTCGGCGCATCGCGCCAACTTGCGCCGATGCGGGACTCCACGTACTCGCGAATCATGCGCCGGACGACCTGCGAGGGGGTCATGTCTTCCGCCTCGCACAGCCGTTCAAACGCCGCCTTCTTGCGCGGATCGATGAGGATCGTCAGCCGGGCCGTCCGCTCTTCTTGGGTCGCCACCGCGAGACACTCCAGTTTTATGTGCGTCGAGTTTACATCGAACTCAAACAGGATGATAATTCAACCACAATAGCCTTGGTGAGGCGCTGTCCGCAGCGTCCACCGCCGGTCGTTCCGCGCAGAGTGGAGCTCAAGTGAGCTTGTCGTACTCGCACCTCGATGCCTGTCTCGCGCTGCTCGCGGCGTGGGGAAGTCTCGGGCTGGCGGGACTGCTGCGGCCTGGCAGCTTGCGGTTCGCGGGCCGCACGTTGTTCCCGCTCGGCGCCCTGTGCGGCATCGCGCTCGCGGTGGTGGCCGCAACCCACCTGGGCATGCCTCCCGAAAGCGCCGTTCTGCCACTGGGCCTGCCGGGGATGCCTTTCCACGTGCGGCTCGATGCGCTGTCGTCGGTGTTTCTCTTCCTGCTCGGCGCTGTCTCAGCCGCGATTTCGGTGTTCTCGGCCGGATACTTCCGTCAGGGCGAAGGCGCCTCGCCGGGGCTGCTTTGCCTCGAATACCACCTGTTTCTGGCCAGCATGGGCCTCGTGCTGCTCGCCGATGACGCCTACTCGTTCATGGTCGCCTGGGAGACGATGGCCCTGTCTTCGTACTTCCTGGTGACGACGCAGCACCGCATCCCGGAAATCCGCGCCGCCGGCTTCCTGTACCTGCTGATCGCACACGTCGGTGCCCTGGGAATCCTGCTCAGCTTCGGCGTGCTGCAGGGCGGCTCGTGGCAGTTCACATTCGACGCAATGCGCGCGGCGCACCTCGATTCGACCTGGGCGAGCATCGCCTTCTTCCTCGCGCTGTTCGGCTTCGGCGCGAAGGCGGGTCTGGTGCCGCTGCACGTCTGGTTGCCCGAAGCGCACCCGGCCGCTCCCTCGCCGGTCTCGGCTCTGATGAGCGGCGTGATGATCAAGACCGCCGTCTACGGCGTACTGCGCGTCACCTTCGACCTGTTCGCCACGCAGCAGTGGTGGTGGGGGCTGGTGGCGCTCGGCGTTGGGCTGGCATCGGCGTTCTATGGTGTGATCTTCGCCGCCGTGCAGACCGACATGAAGCGATTGCTGGCCTGGTCATCGATCGAGAACATCGGCATCGTCTTCACCGGCGTTGGCCTCACGATCGTGTTCAAGGGTGCCGCGCTCGCGCCACTGGCCGCGCTTGCGCTGATCGCGACGCTCTATCACTGCCTCAATCACGCATTCATGAAGAGCCTGCTGTTCCTCGGCACGGGCTCGGTGCTGCATGCGACCGGCGAGCGCAACCTCGGGCGGCTCGGTGGCCTGATCCATCGGATGCCGTGGGTAGCCTGGCTTACCCTGGTTGGGGCACTCGCGATTGCGGGACTGCCGCCGCTGAACGGGTTCGTATCGGAGTGGCTGCTGCTGCAGGCGTTCCTCTTCGCAGGCGACATCCCGCACACGTTCGTCAA
>JANXQL010000046.1 GCA_025356815.1 Pseudomonadota bacterium | reverse complement strand
GGCGGGTGTCCCGCGCGAGATCGACGAGACAGCGTGGATCGACGGCTACTCGTTCCCGCGCTTCTTCCTGCGGCTGTTCCTGCCGTTGATCAAGGCTGGCGTCGGCGTCACGGCATTCTTCTGCTTCATGTTCAGCTGGGTCGAGCTGCTGCTTGCACGCACCCTGACCAGCGTCAATGCCAAGCCCATCGCCGCGGTCATGACGCGCACGGTGTCTGCCTCCGGCATGGACTGGGGTACGCTCGCCGCCGCCGGCGTTCTCACCCTGCTGCCCGGAGCGCTGGTGATCTACTTTGTGCGACACTACATCGCGAAGGGCTTCGCGATGGGGCGGGTCTGATGGACGATGGCGCGCGCTCGTTGTTCGCCTGGATGGCGTGGACGATGCCGGTGGCGGTGTTCTTCTCGGGCATCGCGCTGTTGCTGGTCGTGATGACGGCGTGGGAGCTGCGCTCGCCGACCGTGCCGCGTCGCGGCCTCCTGCGGTACGTCACCACCCGTGGCGACCGCCTGTTCATCGGCCTGCTGCTGATGGCCTGGGTGAATCTGGCGTGGGCCGGGCTCACCGATTGGAGCCAGTGGTCGGCGCTGGTGCTGGGTGCGGTGGTCGTCGTGCTCGTGATGAGGTTCGGATAACTTCAAGGCCGGTGCGGTCCGGGGCCTGGCGGGATCGCCCGGCGGCGGACGCACCTCAGGCACATTCAGGGGGCGAAGTTGAACAGCACACTGAGCAGGGGCCTCCTCGTGACGCTCGCGGTCCTGGCCGTCGGCAGCACCGTGGCGCGTGCCGACGAGGCTGCGGCGCGCAAGTGGATCGCTGACGAGTTCCAGCCATCCACGCTCAGCAAGGAGCAGCAGCTGGCCGAGATGAAATGGTTCATCCAGGCCGCCGCGACCCTGCGGGCCCGCGGCATCAGCCAGATCAATGTCGTGTCGGAGACGATCACGACGCACAGCTACGAGTCCAAGCAGCTCGCGGCGGCATTCGGCGAGATCACCGGCATCAAGGTGCACCATGACATCATCCAGGAGGGTGATGTCGTCGAGAAACTGCAGACCTCGATGCAGTCGGGCCGCAGCATCTATGACGGCTGGATCTCGGACTCCGACCTGATCGGTACCCACTATCGCTACGGCGTGATCCTGCCGCTGTCCGACTACATGCAGGGCGCGGGTCGCGCCTATACCAATCCCGGTCTGGACCTGAAGGACTTCATCGGCACGAAGTTCACGACCGCACCGGACGGCAAGCTCTACCAGTTGCCGGACCAGCAATTCGCCAATCTCTACTGGTTCCGCGCCGACTGGTTCGCGCGCACGGACCTGCAGCAGAAGTTCAGCGCAAAGTACGGCTACCCGCTCGGCGTGCCGCTGAACTGGACCGCCTACGAGGACATCGCGAACTTCTTCACCAACGACGTCAAGATCCTCGACGGCAAGCCAGTCTACGGCCACATGGACTACGGCAAGAAGGACCCGTCACTGGGCTGGCGCTTCACCGACGCCTGGCTGTCGATGGCGGGCGCCGCCGACAAGGGCCTGCCGAACGGGTTGCCCGTCGACGAATGGGGCATTCGCGTCGCGGCCGACCGCTGTACGCCGGTCGGCGCGTCGGTTGAGCGGGGCGGGGCGACCAACTCGCCGGCGGCGGTGTTCGCCCTGACCAAGTACATCGACTGGATGAAGCGCTTCGCGCCGCCTGCCGCGCTCGGCATGACGTTCTCCGAGGCCGGTCCGGTGCCGGCCCAGGGCCAGGTCGCGCAGCAGCTGTTCTGGTACACCGCGTTCACAGCGGACATGACCCGGCCCGGTCTGCCGGTGGTGAATGCCGACGGCACGCCCAAGTGGCGCATGGCGCCCGGGGCCCACGGCCCCTACTGGCAGGAGGGCATGCAGAACGGCTATCAGGACGTCGGCTCGTGGACGTTCTTCAAGTCCACGCCGCCGGACCGGCTCGCCGCCGCCTGGCTGTACGCGCAGTTCATCACCTCGAAGACGGTGTCGTTGAAGAAGTCGATCGTAGGCCTGACGTTCATCCGCGACTCGGACATCCGCAGCGAGTACTTCACGCGCAACGCGGCGCGCTACGGCGGGCTCATCGAGTTCTACCGCAGCCCGGCGCGCGTGGCATGGACGCCAACCGGTACGAACGTTCCCGATTATCCGAAGCTTGCGCAGTTGTGGTGGCAGAACGTCGCGACCGCCGTGACGGGCGAGCGCACGCCGCAGGCGGCCATGGACAACCTCGCAGCGCAGATGGACCAGGTGATGGCGAGGCTGCAGCGCGCCGGCATGAGCCACTGTGCGCCACGGCTGAACCCGAAGGAGTCGCCGGCCAAGTGGCTCGGCAAGAGCGCCGCGCCCTGGGCGAAGCTCGCCGACGAGCGGCCGCGCGGCGAGACGGTGGCCTACGACACGCTGCTGCAGGCCTGGAAAGAAGGTCGGGTGCGCTGACGGCGCGCCGCCAGCCGACCGGAACGTTCGGGAGTATCCGCGAACGACCGTTGGGCGCCGGCGCTTGCCGCGCAGGCAGCCGCCATGCACAAGCGTCGGGACGCGTGGGTCAATCCCCTCGAAATTCCTACCGATGTGCTTCGGCAAACCTCTTCGCGTTCGACCGAAGATCGCGCCCGTGCGCCAAGCCGTGACTAATCCCAGCCTTCCTTGCCGGGCCGCGCGTTCATCAGCGAGCGGACCTTGAGGGTGAGGTAGATGCCCATGGCGACCATGAACAGGATGATCCCCAGGCTGTATAGCCCGGCAGCAGAAGTGAAGAGGAGCTTTAGCGCTTCCATGACACGACCCTCCCGGTCGACCTGAATAATCGTTGCTCGCTGCAGGCTCGAGCGGCGTTGCATCTCCACCGACGCGCTCGCCGTCGTCCGCTATCGTGGACCTGCCGCGTGTGCAGGTCTATTGCGGACTTTCGAGGATTCGCAGCGTCGGCTATCGCGTCGCCCGGCTTGCAGCATCGAGCACAGTCCGCCCTGCACGTGCTCAACCCCGCCGTTTCGTCGCGGAGCAGCGGGCGGGGACCTCGATGTGCCACATCCCGCTGCAGCCTGCCTATCGCCACGATCTTCGTCGGGCCGGCCAGCCCTGCCTGCACGCATTGGGTTTAGCGCGTATTGCGCAATCCCCTGGCCGGTGTCTATATCGACGCCAGCCGCCAGATGAGTTGCTGAGGTTCCTCCCGTCGTGTTTCGGCAGGAGTCCGGGCGCGCGTGCACGTTCGCGATTCGCAACGCAAAGGAGCTGATCGGACAGCGTCGCAAGGCGCGCTGCCGGGTCTGTCACCTCGTGATGACTCAGTTCGAGGCACTGACCGCGCTGCTCCACAAACTTTCCGGACGGCCGCCGGCGGTAGAAGGTTACGCCGGCGTCCAATGGCACGAGGAAAATCCAAATGACCGCACACCAGCACCCGATCGAGACCCTGGAGCCGGCGGAGGTCGCGCGACTGCTGAAGGCAGGCAAGATCCTCCTGATCGATGTACGGGAGCCGTCGGAGTTCGAGGCGGAGCGGATCCAGGGGGCGTTGCTCTACCCGCTGTCCACGTTCGATGCGAGCGTTCTGCCGCCCGATGGCCCGCGACGGGTCGTCTTTCACTGCGGAACGGCCAAGCGCTCGCTCGTCGCCGCGGAGCGGCGACTCGCCGCCGGCCACGGCCCTTGCGCGCACATGGGCGGCGGGCTCGTGGCCTGGAAGCTCGCCAAGCTGCCGATTGTCGGCTCGGGCACGCTCTGACGGCGTGCGGGTTTGCTTCTGCTGTAGAGGTGCCACGATGAAACCGTACCCCCACACCTACACCGTGATGGCCGACGCGACTGCCACGGGCCTGGTGCCGCTCTCGTCCGCGGGACTGCCCGTACTGCAGACGGCGCCGCCCGCCGAGTTCGACGGCCCGGGCGATGTCTGGTCCCCGGAATCCCTGCTCGTGGCGTCGGTTGCCAACTGCTTCATCCTCACCTTCCGGGGCGTGTCGCGGGCGTCCTCGTTCGCCTGGGAACGACTCGAGTGTCACGTCGACGGAATTCTGGAGCGCGCGGACGGCGTCACGCGATTCACCCGCTACACGACCCATGCCCGGCTCACCGTGAAGGCTGGCACCGATCGCGCCAAGGCCACGGCCCTGCTCGAGCGCGCCGAGAAGGTCTGCCTGATCACCAATTCATTGAACGGCGAGCGGCATCTGGAGGTCGAACTGGTGGAAGTGGCGGCTTAGCCCGCACGACCGCTTGAGCGACGGAGGTTTCATGTCCGCGAGTTGGGATGACCGATATCGGAACGAGGCGTTCTACTACGGGACCGAGCCCAACGACTTCCTCGTAGCGCGTGGCGCGGCGATCCCACGTGGCGGCGACGTGCTGTGCCTGGGCGAGGGCGAGGGGCGCAACGCCGTGTACCTTGCCGGCCACGGCTGGCACGTCACTGCACTGGATCAGTCGGCGGTGGGACTTGCCAAGGCGTCGCGGCTCGCGGCGGAACTGGGCGTCGCGATCGAGACGGTCGTGGCGGACCTCGTCGACTACCGGCTCGAGCCGCGGCAATGGGACGGGATCGTCTCGATCTGGTGCCACCTGCCATCCGTGCTGCGCCAGGCGGTGCATCGACAGGCGATCGAGGCGCTGCGACCGGGTGGCGTGTTCATCCTAGAGGCCTATACGCCGGATCAGCTCAAGCACCAGACGGGTGGGCCCAAGGTGCCGGATCTGATGCCGACGCTGGCCCAACTGAGCCGCGAACTGGCGGGACTCGAATTCGTGCATGCACTCGAGAAGGAGCGGGTGATTCACGAGGGCAACGGCCACGAAGGCCTGAGTGCCGTGGTGCAGATCGTGGCGCGCAAGTCGCTGTGAGCCCCATGGATACTCTGCCGACCCAGTATCTGATCCCCGCGCTCGTCGTCGCATTCCTGGGCTGGCGATTCGGATCCGCGCTGCTGGTGCGCAGGCGCCTGCCGGCGCTGATCGCCGCAGGTGCCCAACTCATCGATGTCCGCTCGCCCGCGGAATTTGCCGGTGGCCACTTCGTCGGCAGCCGCAACATGCCGCTCGATGCTCTCGGCGACGCACTGCAGGCGCTCGATCCGACCCGCCCGGTCGTCGTCTGCTGCGGGTCCGGGACGCGCAGCGGCATTGCGTTGAGAATCCTGCGCAGGAAGGGATTCCGGCAGGTCGTCAATGCCGGCTCCTGGCGGAATCTAGGCTGAGTCCGGCTCGCCACGCTCCACGATCCAGCGCTGAGGTTCCCAGCGCGGTCGTTCAGGTTGGATTCCCGGCCGGGAGCTGCCGGCGCCCGAGCGGCCGCCGACAATCGCGACCCGCCAGCCCGGCCCGGCACCCGAGGGTGCGCGGGCGCGGAGCCGGCCGCGCGGTCAGGCCTTCTTGTCAGTCGCGCACGTGCTCAGCCCAATCACCGTGTAGAGCGGGCAGAAGCGCATCGTCGCGGTCAGCAGCGGCACGATGCCGATCAGGCCGAACCAGCGATTCGGGCCCTCGACCAGGAATACGGCGCTCAGCAGCGCCAGTCCAATGACGATACGGATGACGCGATCGATCGAGCCCACGTTGGCATTCATCGGCAGTTCTCCCTGTACGGATCTTCGAGGTTGGCTGCGGTGGATTCAGCCGCAGAGATGCAAATTATTCCCGGGATCAGCAGCGTCGCGGCACCCGAGCCGCCGGCTTGCGGCCGCGGGTCTTGGGGGCGCAGAAGGCTTCGTATAACACTTCCATGACCTTTAGCGCCGGCCCTGGCGCGAGCGCGTAGTAAATCGTCTGGGACTCGCGGCGGGTCGTCACGATCAGTGCGGTACGCAACACAGCCAGATGCTGGGAAAGCGCAGACTGGCTAAGTTGCACGCGCTCGTTGATTTCACCGACCGATAGCGGTCCGTCGAGCAATGAGCACAACACCAGCAGGCGCTGGTCGTTGGCCAGCGCCTTCAGGAGCGCGCCGGCCTCGCCAGCATGTTCCCGGATGGCCGCCATTTCCGGCGACGGCCGACTCTGCAATGCAGCACTGGCAGCCATTCCACGAACTCCTGAGCGTTGTAGGCAATCGATACAATTCGGTAGTTGCTACTTTAGCAAAAAGTGATAGAGTCTGGCAACTGCCTTGGATCCTATCTTGAGGAGATCGACATGAATATCGACGGATGGGTGATGCGCTTCGCCGGTCTTTTCATCCTCGCAAGCCTGCTGCTTGCGCACTACCTCAGCCCCCACTGGCTGTGGTTCACGGCCTTCGTCGGCGCCAACCTCTTCCAGGCGTCCTTCACCGGCTTCTGCCCGCTCGCGATCATCCTCAGGAAGCTTGGGATGAAGCCCGGCTGCGCGTTCACCTGAGCCGGAGTCGCCCCATGCGTCGAGTCCAGCGCGCCTGCGCCAACGTCATCGTCGTGACAGTCGCCCTGATCACCGCCGCCTGCGGTGGCAAGGCACCGCCCGCTGCGGGCCCGGCGGGGCCTGCGCTCAAGAGCATGGTCGTCCAGCCCGTCCGGACGCCGCTCGAGCGCTCGGTCGACGGGACGATCGAGGCCGTCAACCAGGCGACGGTGTCTGCCCAGACGTCGGGGCGCATCGCCGAGATCCTCTACGATGTGAACGACGTCGTGCCGGCGGGTGCCGTCATCATCCGCTTGAAGGGGACGGAGCAGCGGGCGGGCCTGCAGGCCGCGCAGGCATCGGTGACCGAGGCGCGGGCACGCAACACGGAGGCGGCGGCCCAGTACCAGCGGATCGCTGACATGTACCAGCGGCGCGTCGTTTCGAAGTCCCAGTTTGACCAGGCGGCTTCGAACAAGGATGCCGCCGCGGCCCGCCTCGCCGCGGCCGAGGCCGGCGAGACGGGCGCGCATGAAGGGGTCGGCTACACGGAAGTGCGTGCCCCGTACGGCGGCGTCGTGACCAAGCGGCTCGTTCAGGTGGGGGAGACCGTCGTTCCCGGGACTCCGCTGATGACGGGCCTGTCGCTCAAGGATCTGCGCGTCAACTTCAACATCCCGCAAAGCATCGTCGCGCAGGTGCGGCAGTTCAAGAAGGCGGCCGTGTACGTGGGCGGCAGGCGCGTCGAGTCCGACAAGATCACCATCTTCCCCGAGGCTGCGACGCCGTCGAGTTCGTTCCGCGCCCGCGTCGACCTGCCATCAGGCTCCCTCGAGGTGGCGCCCGGGATGTACGTGAAGGTGGGCCTCATGATCGGCGAGGCCGATCGGCTCGTCATCCCGGTGTCGGCCGTCGTCGAGCGCAGCGAGGTCAGTGGGGTCTACGTGATCGACCCGCAGGGCAGGGCCGAGCTGCGGTACGTCCGCAAGGGGCACCCGCTGGGCGAGAGCATCGAGATCCTGGCGGGCCTGGCCCCGGGCGAGCGGATCGCGCTCGACCCGATCGCGGCCGGCGCCAGCGTCGTGGCGGCCCAGCCGTGAACGAGAAGCTCGGCATCAGCGGCCGGCTGGCGAGGGCGTTCCTGCAGAACCAGCTGACGCCGCTGCTCGCCCTGACCGCGCTGCTGCTGGGCGCGTTCGCCGTTCTGGTGACCCCCCGCGAGGAAGAGCCGCAGATCGACGTGACGTTCGCGAACATCTTCGTGCCATTCCCGGGCGCGAGCGCCGGGCAGGTGGAGAGCCTGGTCGCGACGCCGATGGAGAAGGTTCTCGGCGAGATTTCCGGGGTCAAGCACATCTACTCGGTGTCTCGGCCGGGCATGGCGGTCCTGACGGTTCAGTACGAGGTGGGCGTCCACCGCAACGATGCGATCGTACGGCTCTACAACGCGGTCTATTCAAACCAGGACTGGCGTCCGGCGGGGGCCGGCATCCTGCAGCCGCTGATCAAGCCCAAGGGCATCGATGACGTGCCGATCGTGACGCTCACGCTGTGGAGTCGAAACCCGGCTCTCGGTGGCCATGAACTCGGGCAGATCGCCCGCTCGATCCAGAGCGAGATCAAGCGCGTCCCCGGCACTCGCAACGTCTACGCCATCGGCGACAGCGAGCCTGCGATCCACGTCGAGCTCGACCCGGGTCGGCTGATGGCGGCAGGGCTCACGGCGAGCGACATCGCAGGCTCGCTGCAGGCCGCCAATCTGGTGCGCCAGGCCGACGCCGTGGACGTGGACGGCCGACTGGCCCCCGTCCAGGCCGGGACGTTCCTGGCCAGCCGGGACGACGTCGGCGGGCTGATCGTCTCGGCGCGAGACGGCAAGCCTGTGTACCTCGATGATGTCGCCACCGTGACCGACCTGCCGCGGACGCCGAAGCAGTACGCCTGGTTCGGCACCGGGCCTGCGGCGGCCAGCCATGGCGTCGCCCCGGTCACCCAGGCCCCGGCCGTGACCATCGCGATCGCGAAGAAGTCCGGCACGAACGCGATCGACGTTGCCACCGCGGTCATCCGCCGCGTCGACCAGCTCAAGGGCGTGACGATTCCGGCCGGCGTCGAAGTCACGGTCACCCGCAACTATGGCGTGACCGCGAACGACAAGGCGACGAAGCTGATCGAAAAGCTGCTGTTCGCGACGACGTCGGTAGTGCTCTTGGTGCTGGTGGCTGTCGGCAAGCGTGAGGCCGCCGTCGTCGGCGCGGCGGTCATCGTGACGCTCGCCGCTACGCTGTTCGCCTCGTGGGCCTACGGCTTCACGATCAACCGGGTATCGCTGTTCGCGCTGATCTTCTCCATCGGCATCCTGGTCGACGACGCCATCGTCATCGTCGAGAACATTCATCGCCACATGGCGATCGACAAGCGCCCCCTGACGGAGGTCATTCCAATTGCGGTCGACGAGGTGGGCGGTCCCACGATCCTCGCGACCTTCACGGTGATCGCGGCATTGCTGCCGATGGCGTTCGTGTCGGGACTGATGGGCCCGTACATGAGCCCGATCCCGATCAACGCCAGCATGGGCATGCTGATCTCCCTCGGGATTGCCCTGATCTTCACGCCCTGGCTGTCCAGAAGGCTGTTCGCGTCACACAAGCACGACGAGGCGAAGGAGTCGGCGGCCGAAGGCAGGCTGCACGGCTGGTTTGAGCGGCTGATGTCGCCGTTCCTGAGCGGTGCGAACGCCCAGAAACACCGCCACAAGCTCTACTGGGGAACCGCCGGCGCGATCGGTGTCGCGGTACTGCTCGCGGTCGTGCAGCTGGTCGTCCTGAAGATGCTGCCGTTCGACAACAAGAGCGAGTTCCAGGTCGTCGTCAACATGCCGGAGGGGACGCCGGTCGAGGGGACCGCCCGGGTCCTGAGCGCGCTCGGCGGCATCGTCCGCAGGATCCCGGAAGTCTCGGACTACCAGGCGTATGCCGGTACCGCAGCGCCGATCAACTTCAACGGGCTGGTCCGTCAGTACTACCTGCGTTCGGACGGCAACCAGGGCGATCTGCAGGTCAACCTGGTCGACAAGAGCCACCGTAGCCGCAAGAGCCACGAGATCGCGCGCGAGGTGAGATCCGCGCTGGTCGCCGAAGGCAAGCGTCTGGGCGCTGCCTCCGTGCAGGTCGTCGAAGTGCCGCCGGGGCCTCCGGTGCAGGCGCCGCTGGTTGCCGAGATCTACGGGCCGCTGTATTCCGCCCAGCAGGAGGTCGGACGGGCGTTGCGCAAGCTGTTTGATTCGACCAAGGACATCGTCGATATGGACGACACGCTGCCGGCGCCGAACCCGCGCTACGAGATCGGCACGGACCGTGCTAAGGCGGCGCTCGTGGGCGTACCGCAGGCAAGCGTCGCCGAGGCGCTCGCGACCGGACTTGGCGGCTACGACGCCACGTATATCCACGCCGGCCGCGAGCGCGACCCGATCGCCGTTCGGCTCGAACTGCCAATGGCCGACAAGCAGGGCCTGGATCAGGCGCTCGCGCTGCCGATTCGGTCCGCAAGCGGAGCGCTGCTGCCGCTGTCCGAGGTGGTCACGGTCACGAGAAAACCTTGGGACTCGACGATCTACCACAAGGACCTGCTGCCCGTCGTGTTCGTGACCGGTGACATGGCAGGTCGGCTCGACAGCCCGCTGTACGGGATGTTCGACCTGGTCGGCCAGATCAGGCAGGCGCCACTGGCTGGGCAGAGCATCAGGCAGAGCTTCGTCGGAACGCCGGATGATCCGGGCGAGTTCACGGTCAAGTGGGACGGCGAGTGGACGATCACCTACGAGACCTTCCGCGACATGGGCGCGGCCTACGGCGTGGGCCTGTTGTGCATCTATCTGCTGGTCGTCGCCCAGTTCCGCTCCTACGGGGTCCCGCTGATCATCATGGCGCCGATTCCGCTGACGATCATCGGTGTGATGCCCGGGCATGCGCTGCTGGGCGCCAACTTCACGGCGACCTCGATGATCGGGATGATCGCGCTTGCCGGCATCATCGTCCGTAACTCGATTCTGCTTGTCGACTTCATCAATGCCGAGATCGCCGCGGGACAGCCGCTCGCCGAGGCCGTCGTTCGCGCGGCGTCGATCCGCGCCAGACCGATCGTGCTCACCGGGCTTGCGGCGATGATCGGTGCGTTCTTCATCCTCGACGATCCTATCTTCAACGGCCTCGCGATTTCGCTGATCTTCGGCATTCTGGTGTCGACGGTGCTGACGCTGCTGTTGATTCCATTGCTTTACTTCGGGTACATCTCGCGCTCCCGAAAGAGCGCTGCACTCTAAGCTGGGGGAACTTCATGGCTCACGTAGTGATCATCGGCGCGGGCCTCGGCGGCATTCCAGCTGCATTTGACCTTCGCAAGCACTTGCCCAAGACGCATCGTGTGACATTGATCGGCGAGCGAGCGTACTTTGAGTTCACGCCGTCGAACCCATGGGTCATCGTGGGCTGGCGCAAGCCCGAAGACACGCGCGTCATGATGCACGACCCGCTTGAGAACAAGGGCATCCAGTGGTTGGTGAACAAAGTCACCAAGATCGATGCCGACACATCGACGCTGACCCTCGATGATGGCGGTCATGTCCAGTACGACTATCTCGTGATCGCAACGGGCCCGAAGCTGGCTTTCGACGAAGCCGCAGGGCTCGGCCCGGATGGCTTCACGCAATCCGTCTGCAGTCAGGACCACTCGGCCAAGGCCTACAGCCGCTATCAGGAGTTCCTGAAGAGCCCGGGTCCGATTGTCGTGGGTGCGGCCGCGGGCGCAAGTTGCTTTGGTCCCGCGTACGAGACGGCGATGATCCTCGATGCCGACCTGCGCAAACGCAAGCTGCGCGACAAGGTGCCGATGACGTACGTCACCTGCGAGCCGTACATCGGTCACATGGGCCTTGGCGGCGTCGGCGACAGCAAGGGTCTCATGGAATCGGAGCTGCGTGAGCGGCACATCAAGTGGATCACGAATGCGAAGATCATGTCGGTCACCCAAACCGAGATGACGGTTCATGAGATGGACGACGGCGGCGTGCTCAAGAAGGAGCACCGGATTCCCTTCAGCTACAGCGCGGTCATTCCGGCCTTCAAGGGCGTCGATGCGGTGGCCGCCGTGCCGGGGCTGTGCAATCCGCGAGGGTTCGTGCTGATCGACAAGCATCAACGCAGCCCGAAATACCCGAACATCTACTCCGTCGGCGTCTGCGTCGCGATTCCGCCGGTCGAGGCAACACCCGTGCCGACCGGGGCGCCGAAGACCGGCTACATGATCGAGTCGATGGTGTCGGCGACGGCCGCCAACATCGTTTCTGCGTTGGCCGGCAAGGCGGTCGAGGCCGAGGCGAGCTGGAACGCCATCTGCCTTGCGGATTTCGGCGACACTGGCGCGGCGTTCGTCGCACTGCCGCAGATCCCGCCGCGCAACGTCACGTGGTCGAAGAAGGGCAAGTGGGTGCACCTTGCCAAGATCGCCTTCGAGAAGTACTTCCTGCGCAAGGTCCGGACCGGCTCGCTGACGCCGATCTACGAGACCTACGTGCTCAAGGCGCTGGGCATCGTTTCGTTGAAGGATCGTATCGGATGAACCGGACGCCTCGGCATCCGGCGCGGAGTCTGGCCATGTCTGCAGCCGTGCGACGCATTTCGGGATGCCTGCTTGCGCTTGCCGCGGCGGGCCCGCTGCACGCCGAGTCGCTGACGGACGCCTGGCGCATGGCGCTGGCGAGTGATGGGTCACTGGCGGCGGTTCGCAGTACCCGTGAGGCGGCGCAGGACGATCGTCGTGCCGCCGCGAGAATGCGCTGGCCGGTCGTGGACGTCAGTGGCAGCTACACGCAGATGCAGGCATCGCCGTTTCTGGACATCGGGACGCCCGCTGGGCGACTCCAGTCGCCCAAGATCTGGGCCCACGACGCCTACGCGATGGGTAGCGCAGAGGTTTCTATTCCGCTGTGGACGTCGGGTCGCATCAGTGGGGCGGTGGGCGCGGCGAGCGCCAATGTCCGCGGTGCGGGCGCGCAGGAGAGCCGCGGCGTTGCTGATCTGAAGATGGCGGTCGCGGAGGCGTACGTCGCGGTATTCAGAGCCCGTGCGGCGCTCGAGGTCGCGCAGTCCAACGTCGCGAGCCTGCAGGCGCATGCCGCTGACCTGCAGGTGATGTTCGACAAGGAAGCGATCCCCCAGTCCGACCTTCTTGCTGCGAAGGTGGCGCTGGCAAACGCGTTGCAGCAGCGACTGAGGGCGGCGAATGCGCTGCGGATCGCGACGGCCGCCTACAACCGCCACGTAGGGCAGTCGCTGGATCGGGCGCCCGATCTCGATCCGCCGCAGGTCCCGGTCGCCCGGTCCGCGCAGGTGCCTCTAGCCGATCTGGTGAAGACCGCCGTGGCGCAACGGCCGGAACTTGCAGCGCTGGCCGCCCAGAGTGAGGCCTACGAAGCGGCGGCGCGGTCGGAGCGGGCCCAGCTGTTGCCGCAGATCGCGCTGCGGGCGGGTGTGGCTCACCTGGATAACCAGATCCTCGACCGCCAGGACTTCGCGTCCATCGGTGTCGGGTTCCAGTGGCGCCTGTTTGACAGCGGGCAGGTCAGTGCGCGGGTTGCAGCGCTGCGCAGCCGCGGCCGAGCCGCCGCTCAGCAGCTTGATGACCTCCGCTCCCAGGTGGCGCTTGAGGTCGAGAGCGCGACGCTGGATCGGGAGGACGCGGGTGCCCGCCTGCATGTCGCTGGTGAGGCGGTGGCCCAGTCCGAGGAGAACCTGCGCCTTGGCAGGGAGCTCTATGGTGCCGGGCTTGCAACCAACACGCAGGTGCTGGACGCCGAGTCCTTGCGGGTGATGGCGTTGACGAACCGGGATTCGGCGTCGTTCGATCTCATCATCACTGAATACCGACTCAAGCGGGCGTTGGGTGAGCTGTAGCCTGCGCGGTCGCGGCAGGTGGGGCCGGAGCGCACGATGAGCACGACCATGGCAGGGCCAAGGGCTTTGCCGAGCCGACGGATGGCGGGGCTGGGAGCGCCGTCGGCCTATGGATCTCTGGCCACGGCCGTGACGATCCAAACCGAAGCCGGCATCAGCACGCCGTGTGGCGTCTCGTAGCGCGACAGGACCTCCCGGACCGGCCCCGCGACCTGCGGCATCAACTCGGGGGCTTCCCGAATGGCGGCGCCGAGCGGACCAATACGCAGGGCGAGATCAAGCGCCTCGTCGAGCGTTCCGCCACCGATGTCGGCATCGAACCGCGAGACGGTGATCGCATTGAAACCGGCCTGGCCGAGAATGCCCTGAACCAGAGTGGCGTCCGCGAATGCAAAGGGGCCCGGTGCCGTGGGATCCGTCGGTTGCGCCGGGGGAAGATAGGCACGCGCGGCGCTTAGCGGCTCCGCCATCCACGCATTGGCGTCCAAAGGGCGCCAGCACACGAACGCAAGCCGGCCGCCTGGCTTCAAGGCGCGGCGCACATTGCAGAACGCCTCGACCGGATCGCCGAAGAACATCACGCCGAAGCGTGAGAAGACGCCATCGAACGAGGCTCGGCCGAGGTCGGCAACTTGCGCATCCGCCTGCCGGAACTCGACCCCACCAACCCCGCCGTGAGCCTGGCGGGCCGTGGCGATCTCCAGCATGGGAGCGGAGATATCAACGCCCAGCACGGATCCGAGCTCGCCCACACGGCTCGCCAGTTCCAGGGTCGTTTGGCCGCACCCGCAACCGATGTCCAGCAAGCGCTCGCCGGTGCGTGGGGCGAATCGCCGGATCGCCTCGAGTCCCAGCGGCGTGATCTGGCGGTCGAGGGCCTCGTGATAGCGCGCCCACGTCCGCCCGGCGCTGGCGTTCCAATACTCGATCTGTGCGGCGTTGCGGGCTTCGGTGCTTGATGGGGTCACGGCGATGGGGTCCAGCTTCGGGTGAGTCGTGTTCGGGTGGCGATTATCGCTCAATCCACTTAGGGGCGGGCCGCGAAAGACTGCGCACTGGCGCCGGCCGGACCGTTCTGGTGCCCGCCTTTCGACGTGCAGGCCGTCACATCCGGTAAGCGCGCACCTGTGCGCTCGGACTTGTTCCCTCGACCTCGCGGGCGCAAATGGCAAAGGAGCGCACCTGCGCCGCTGTGCTCCGCGGCCGGTGAGCGCCAGCCTGTCCGGGCAGCGAGCCGCCACCGCCTGGCCGATGCAGGTCTGCTCCTGGCCCACCGACCCAACCGCACGCCTGGTGCGGACCCTGAACGGTGGCGTGCACTCCCGAAACGAGGCGGCATCGACCACGACTGGCGGACGCCATCAGTCGCGCTATCGTCCTTAGTCGTGGCGGATCGCGGGTCATCGGCCCTTGTCGCGGGCCCCAACGCCTGGGTGACGTCGAGCATCGCGCCGTGTGCCGGTGCCGCGGTTCCGAGGATGGCCAGCGCATCCTCCGACGCGCGGGTCGGCGCGCAAGGAGAGTGTCATGTCAGAAGTTAAGATCCAAAAGGTAGCGCAGACCGAGGACCGTTCGCTGCCCGTCTTCAGCGAGCTGGATCAGTTTCTGCAGAGGATCCGCGCGCGCGCCTTCGACATCTTCTCGGGTCGGGACCGGGCGCAAGGCCATGCGATTGACGACTGGCTGGCGGCGGAGCGCGAGTTGTGCGGCGCCGCCGGCGAGCTCGTCGAGCGCGACAGTGAGTTCCTGCTGAATGTCGCACTGGCCGGCTTCGCGGCGAAGGAGGTCGCGGTGACCGCGACACCCCGCGAGCTGATCGTGCGTGCGTGCTCGAGCAACGAGGCGAAGTCGGAGCCGGGCGGCCACGATGGCACGGTCCGCTGGTCGGAGTTTCGCAGCAATGACCTCTACCGCAGGGTCGCGCTGCCCGAGGACATCGACGTCGACCAGGTGACGGCGACGTTTCGAAATGGCCTGCTGAGCATCGTGGCCGCAAAGGCCGAAGCCGCCGCGCGGCTGCCGGTAAAGGTCGACGTCGCGACTCAGCCGGCAGCAGCGGTGCCGCTGCCGGCAAAGCCGGCGGCCGTGGAGACGCCGCACAGGTCCGCTGCGGCGGCCTGAGGCGCGGCCCGGAGGTCTGCGCACGAGTCGAGGCGGGCGCGCCGGCAGGATGGCGTGCCCGCCTTTTGCGTGGCATTTCCTCGCTCGCTGGGTGAGCTAGAACGACCGCTGGAAGCGGATGCCCAGATAGCCGGGGCCGACCACCGGTGCGAGGTTGGCGGCGCCCAGCGGGGTGACGGTCAACAGGGCGGTGCCGTAGGTGATGCCTGCGCGTGCGATGACGTCGCGCCAATGGTGCTTGTCCTCGCGTACGCGGATGTAGCTGATGGCTGAGGCAACAGCCAGCGCGGGCACGCCGTAGCGCTGCTGCAGGAAGGCCGCCTGCGAGAACACGAAGCCCGCATGGCCTGACGGAAAGCCGTAGGCCGAGCCGTCGGGTCGCGTTCCCACGCTCGTCTGATTGAACGCGACGCGCAGGCCGGCATTGACCACTTCATTGATCAGGGTGACGCGGATCCATTCGGTTTCGCCCAGATCGTCGTGCTTGAAGTAGGCGAATGGCGTGGCGGATAGGGTTTTCAACCTCGCCGCCGACACCCAAATTCCGGTACCCGACGAAGGACGCCGCAGTTCGGTGGCAACGAGCCCTGCAGAGCGGTTCGGCGGTGGCGCCGGCGCTTCTAGCTCGTTGTTTAAGTTGGCTCCCCGGGTAGGACTCGAACCTACGACCCACCGATTAACAGACGGGCTTCTTGCCTGCTACGGCGCACCACGACGCATGGGGCGAGGGCGCAAGTCACTGATTGTCGGCCCGATGGTCGGAACGAACACGGCGTCCCGGTGCGTCGCGTTGTGCCGTCTGGAGCAAGTCACTGCACAGAATTTGCACCGAACATTGAACGATGGGGCAGCGGCGCGGACGTGTTGCGTACCCGTCGGGGTTCGGGCGGGCCCGTCGTACAGCAGCCTTGTTACTCTATGTTTTTGTAGATACAATAACCTATGCGAATCACGTGCGATTCTGCGAAGCGAGCGAAGACGCTTGCTGAACGAGGGCTCGACTTTGCGGACGCCGCATTCGTATTCGCGGGCGTCACTCTGGAAATCCAAGACATCCGGAAGGACTACGGCGAGGAGCGGATTCTTTGCTTCGGTCGATTGAAGGGTCGAATTGTGGTTGTCGGGTATACGCCGCGTGGTGCCACCCGACACGTCTTCAGCATGAGGAAAGCAAATGAACGGGAACAAGCCCGGGTCGCGCCGCTCCTTGAAATCTAATCTTACCCAAGTAGACGCGCACGTCGTGAGTTCCAAAGAGTATGAGGATCTGCCTCAGCTCACGACGGAAATGCTCAGCCGGGCGAAGCTCAACAAAGGTGGGCGTCCGATTTCTGCCAATCCGCGAAAGTTGATATCGATTCGGCTGCCGACAGACGTCATCGAGCGCTGGAAAGCCACGGGCCCGGGATGGCAGACGCGCATGGCTGAACGACTGACCAGGTCGAGGTAGAGAACCCGAATAAGGTCGCGTCACGCGTTCTGGGTGACCTCGCGCTGGTGGACGTGCGTCCCCGTCGGCACTTGCCCGGCGAAAGCGACTGGCGCTCCCGCCAATTGGCATGGCTGCGAGTAGCAGATCTGGTTGAACCCGAAATGTAGTTGTCGCCAGCGCGACGAGCTTGCGGGCCAAGCCTCTGATCTTATTATTATAAGTTGGCTCCCCGGGTAGGACTCGAACCTACGACCCAACGATTAACAGTCGTTTGCTCTACCGACTGAGCTACCGGGGAACGGTACTTCTCTCTAAAGAGGCCCCCCTCGGGGCCGCGCATTCTCGCGGGCCATAGGGGTCAAGTCAAGGCATCCGATGCGGTCTTCGGGATCGGCCGCGACGAGGACCTGAGGGGGCCTCCGGCAAGAGACGCTCGGGGTGCTTGCCGATCTGCTGCCCGGGGTTGCCCGAGAGGCGGGCTCCAGTCAGCCGAGGACCGCCCGGATCCGTGACAGTGCCTCCTCCAGGGTCTGCATTGAGCAGGCGAACGACAGACGCATGTGGTTCGGGGCGCCGAACCCCGACCCCGGCACCACCGCGACCAGCGCCTCGGTGATCAGCCTTTCGGCGAACGCATTGTCGTCCGTGCAGCCGAGGTTGTGCATCGCCTGTTCGACGTTCGCGAACGCGTAGAACGTGCCGAAGCCGGGCAGGCACGACACGCCGCGGATCGCGTTCAGGCCGTCGACGACGTAGTCGTGGCGGGCCTTGAACGCCTTGTTCATCTCGGCGACGCAACCCTGGGGGCCGTCGAGCGCCGCGACCGCGGCCTTCTGGCTGATCGAGGTGGCGTTCGAGGTCGACTGGCCCTGGATCGTGGCCATGGCCTTGACCAACTCCTGCGGGCCGCCGCAGTAGCCGATGCGCCAGCCGGTCATCGCGTAGCCCTTGGACACGCCGTTGATCGTCAGCGTCCGGTCGTACAGGGCAGGGCAGGCGGTCACGAGGCTGCAGAACGGCTCCGGGCCCCACCAGATGTGCTCGTACATGTCGTCGGTCGCGATGACCACCGACCGATGGCGCGCCAGCACGGCACCGAGCGCGGTCAGCTCGGCGCGCGTGTACGCCGCTCCGGTCGGATTGGACGGGCTGTTGAGGATGAACAGGCGGGTGCGCGGCGTGATCGCGGCCGCGAGCTGGGCAGGGGTGATCTTGTAACCCTGCTCCGGGCCCGCACTGACGATGACCGGGACGCCGTCGGCGAGCAGCGC
>JANXQL010000027.1 GCA_025356815.1 Pseudomonadota bacterium | reverse complement strand
AATACCGGCGCCTCACATCATCAGCGACTCGTCAGGTGGAGGAATTTGAAGTGGCCACAGGTGGGGGAAGTTGGGTGGCCGCCGGGGGTCTGCTCCTCGATCGTAGTCGAACAGACCGGTGGCAATGCCGCAGTTGCCGTCACCGCTTCTGGCTCCGCAGGTCTTCAATAAGAGCAGAGGTCTCGACCCGGCAGGACCGGCGTAAACGACGCGACTGTCGCGGATATAGAAGGGCGTTCCAAACCAGAGCTGTTCTGCTGGAATATCTTGATAGAGCTTCTCCGAACAATCAGGCGCGGGGTCCTTAACGAAGCAAATGGCAATGGGGCCGCGGTCTTCGATATCGGACAGCTCAGGCGGAGGAGAATTATCCTGCGCTATCACAAGCGTCCACGCCGCCGTCGTCGCGAACGGGGTTGCCAGATCCATGCGGCTGATGATCTTCGGCTCGCTGAATCCGTGATCCGTCAGGTGAGCGATGACCTTGGATTCGATTTCCGGAGCTTGATCAGTCGCGGCGACAGCGACATTCGTCAACGCCATTATCCAGAACGGAATCGACGTGAAGTGACCCAGCACTGCCTTGCATCTACGTTTGGTCGCCTCCGACCGGGTTCCGGCAAGCAAGATCATGAATCCTGCTCCTCGATACCCTTGCCTTCGTCGACCGCATTCGGGGCGTGGGCGAGCCAGTACCGTGTCCCCTTGAGTTGCCCGGTACGCCGAAGAGCTCCGAGCTCCACCAGATGACTAAGATCACGTCGGGCGGTGGCCGCCGGCGCGCCAGTGAGCGTCATGTACTTGCCCGCGGACAGACCGCCGACGAATCCGTCGACACCAGCTCGCGTCAACCGCGACAGCGCCTTCTCTTGCCGCGGGTTGATCTGGCCGCGCAGTCGATCCCACAGTCGGGTGTTCGCCAACAGGAAATCTAGTCCCTCAAGCGTGTGCGATTGTGCTGCGAGGACGAGATCCGCAAACCAGTCGAGCCAAGGTCCGACATCCAGCGCCTTGTTCGCGACCTCAAGCCGCGCGTAGTACTCCCTGCGGCGGCGATGTATCAATAGTGACAGTGCGGTGAGGCTCGGTTGCCCGGTGCCCTGGGCGAGCGCTTTCTCTGAAATTGCCCGGCCGATGCGGCCGTTTCCATCTTCGAACGGATGAATGGATTCGAAGTACAGGTGCGCAAGACCCGCACGAGCGAGCGTCGGAAGTGGTGTCGGGCCTGCGGGACTCGTGTCATTGAACCAGCGGCTGAATCGGGCCATCTCCGGGACGACAGCAGATGAGGGCGGAGCCTCGAAGTGGACCTTCGGCCGGTCCAATCGGCCAGACACCACTTGCATGGGTTCCTCGTGCCTGCGGTATCCGCCGATTGCGCGCAGCTCCGTGCGCCCGCCCATCAGCCACTCGTGCCACTTGAACAGCGTCGCGTCGTCGAGCGCGTCATTCCAGCGCCTGTAGAGATCGGCAAGCATCTCGGAAATGCCCTGCTCGGCGGGCGCAGCGCGGCGCCCGTCTCCCTGCAATCCGAATTGGCGACGCAGCGAAGACTGGACGCTGTCGCGGTCGAGGATTTCTCCTTCGATCTCGGAGGTCTTGAGGGCTTCCGTACTGATCAGCTCGATGACCAGCGAAAGCCTTTCTTCGTCCGGGATGTGGCGGACGGTGCCGACGACCACCCCGCCCTGGCGCAGGAAGAGGGATTCCCGTTCCGCCAGCAAGTCCTGGCGAAAGCGGAAGTGGGGCCAGTCCGGTTGCTGCCAATTCCAGAGCATGAGCGACAAACTATCACTTTATCGCTCACATTAGGGTCGTAGAATGAGCGGTATATGCCGGTTTATCTCCGCAGTACAGGGCCGCCATGGCTCACCTCACCTCAGCATTTTTTGGTACCAGTTGTTGGTACCGAAATTCAGACGCCCGGCAATATCAAAGAAAATCAATAAGCTAGGAATCGGTTATAAATGCCTCTCGCTCCGCCAGTTTTCCCAATCTCCTTCAAAGGCTTAGCCGCTGGCGAAGCTGGCCCAGTGGCATATCCAGTGGCAGATCGCGCAACGGCCTTGCTGCCGGCCGGGGCTAATTCCATCTCGAACGGCCTAGCGATCATGCGGGCTGGCTTTCCTCGACGCACGGATCGGAGGCGAGGCAGCGGGCGCTCCGAGTTGAGCGTCGCGCGGATTCGATCGACGTCGGCCTCCGGGGCACCGTCCGCCCACGCTGCGTAGAAGCGCAGCATCGTTGAGATGCTGTGGCCATGTTGGCGTGCAACCCAGAGGGCACTTCGGCCGATCATCAGGTCCCAGCTGACCGAGGTGTGCCGGGCCGTGTAAGGCCGCCGCTCCCGGATGCGGTTCAGCTGCTTCAGCGTGCGCTGCCAGCGAGTGCCCGGATACTGCAGGTTCTGGATCGGTTGGCCATTGGCTTTGAAGAATAAATGCTCGTGTTCGATGCGCCCGGCGCGCACGAGCTCTTCCCGGAGCGCGAACTGTCGGCGCAGCACGGCGATGGCGCGCGGACACAGGACGATGCGCCGATCGTCACGCGTCTTGGTGGAATCCTTGTTGACGCCGTCGACCCGAGCCCTCGTGACATCGAGCGTGCCATGTGCGAAGTCGTAGTCGCGGACGACCAACGCGATCTGCTCTGAGGGGCGCAGGCCGGTGAAGAACCGGAACTCGTCGTAATTGGGCTGGACGTCGCCCCAGTCGCGGCGTAGGGCCTGGATCAGGGTCTCGGCTTTGTCCAGCGTGAACGGGTCGATCGTTGGCCGATCCTTCTGCTGGATGCGCGAGCCTCTGAGCTCCCGCGTCGGGTCGTGGCGCTCCGGAAAATCGCGGTATGCAAACTTGAACGCGCGGCGCACGACGCTGATCGCATTGTTGTAGGTCTGCTTGCACCAGACCGGATCGTCTGCGATGCGCACCAGTTCTGAGTATTTGACGTCGAGGAACCGAAGGTGGCCGAGTTTGGGGCGCCAGCTTCCCTCCAGTATCCGGCGGTAGCAGTTCAGCGTTACCACCGCCATGTCATGCCGCCTCACCCGGGCGGTACAGTGCACGAGGAAGTCGTCGAAGGCCTGATTGCAGGTGCGCGGTGATCCTGCCAGCGGAACCTTGCTCAAGCGGGTGTAGTTCGGGAACTCTTCGGCGAACGAGAAAGTGCAGGTGACGATGCGGGCTTTGATGCCGATGAGATTTTCGCGTGCGCGCCGCAGGTTGGCTTCGATCGGGGCCCAGGGCAGGGTCGGCCGGTATCGGACACCCTGGAGCAAAATGTGAATTGGATTCGTGATCGGCCGGCGGAGCGGACGCCGCAGGACAGTGAAGTCCTACCCATAGCGATCACTCGGCTGTGAGATACAAGTGCATCACTACGCGGCCGTGAACGCCCGTCGACTCGGGACTTGGCGAGCGCTTCGCGGGCCGCGTCAATCAGGAACGAGCCGATCGATCAGCTCGGCCTAGTCTTCGACGTCCCCGTTGTCTTCCAGCCTTTGCCGCAGCGTCGAAATCACCTTCTGGGTAGTCTCGATGTCGGCTACTCGCAGGCTACCAGCCAGGCGATTGATCCACGGCGTCTGAATGTCCATGGCGGCGTCGAAGGCGTCCTTGCCCTTGTCGGTCAGCACGACCAGTTGGGCGCGTCGGTGATGCGGATTCGGCCGGAAATCGACCAGCCCGTCCGCTGCCAAATCATTGACGATGCGCTGCACGTTCTGACGGTTGCCACCCATATCTCGCGCCAACCAGGCAACCGGTTGAGGGCGTTCTGCCGCGACGATCGTGCCCAAGACCTGCCAGCGCGCGCTCGTCAGCCCCAGGTTCGCGACCAGGCGATCGCCGGCTGACAGCATGCGGTTGTTGAGCCGGAAGAGCTCTAGGACCACGTCAGTCAGGACCCTGCCGGCGGGGGTGGGTTTGGCTTTGGTCATAGCGTCCATACTGCCTAATTGACATCACAGTGTCAAATCGGTACGTTATCTACACATGGCACCACATTGTCATGATGCAACCAAACTACAAGGAGTCACCACGCTGTCCCTGCGCCCTCTGGATCCGTCGTTTCCAATCGAGAAGCAACTTCAAGCCGAGGCTACCCCGATCGTCCTGGTCAATCTCTTCACCGTTGCCGAAAGCGACATTCCGGCGCTGATGGCCGCATGGGAGAAGGATGCCAACTGGATGAAGCGCCGGGACGGATTCATCTCGACGCAACTGCATCGCGCTGTCGGCGGCAGCTGCGTTTTCATGAACTACGCGGTCTGGGAGTCCGTTGGGCACTTCCGCTCTGCATTTACAAATCCGGACTTCGTCAGCGCGCTGCGTGCGTATCCGTCAAGCACGATTGCGCAGCCTCATCTGTTCGCGAAAGTCGCCGTGCCGAATCTCTGCGCCGCCTAATTTATTTACGGAGTCCTATCATGCCGCGCCGCGTCCACCTCATTGCGGGGATTCTTGCTCCGCTGTGCATTGCCATCTTCTTCACGGCGACAGTGCTGGTCGAACTCTTCGGCACGCATGCCGCCATCACCCAGCTCAAGTCTCTGATCGTCACGCCCGGATTGTGGGTTCTGCTGCCTTGTCTGGCCTCTACGGGAGCCAGTGGCATGTTCCTCGGCAAGTCTCGCAAAGGGCGTCTCCTCGAGAACAAGAAGAAGCGTATGCCGTTCATAACCGCCAACGGGCTATTTGTCCTGGTGCCATGCGCCATCCTCCTTGACAGGTGGGCATCGGCTGGGTCTTTCGATACGACTTTCTACGCCGTTCAAGCATTGGAGTTGGTGGCTGGCGCGACCAACGTCACGCTCGTGGCTCTCAATGTGCGCGATGGACTGCGATTGGCAGGTCGACTGCGCGCTCCGGTACCGCGGCTGTCCTGATGGGCGGCGGCAGGGCGTTTTTTGCCCCAACGGATAAAACTGGCGCCACTTTCAGAGATCCGGATAGGTTCTTATCCATAAGATCCACGCGAAGCAGGCCATTGAGGGCGGACTGATAAAGGACTATATTAGGTCCTCGCATTGTCCAGGAGTCGCCGTGCGGTATTCAACCCAAATCAGGCCGATCAGCTACTTGAAAGCGAACGCCGCAGAGGTACTGCAGGAGCTGACGGATCAGCGACAGCCGATGGTTATCACACAGAATGGTGAGGCGAAGGCCGTCATCCAGGACGTGGCGACCTACGAGCAAACGCAGGAGACGCTGGCGCTGCTGAAGATCCTGGCACTGGGCAACCAGCAGGTCGCGCACGGTCGGGTCAAGCCGGTCGCCGACGTCGCCAAGCGGTTGCGCGCCAGATCGGCGACGGAAGACTGATGCGCTTTGAAGTCGTCCTCACCGAGGATGCCGAGCGGGACCTGAAAGACATCGTCAGCCATATTGCTAAGCACGACTCGTCCCAGAACGCCGAGCATGTCCTGGGTCGGATCCTTGAGATCGCTGAAAGTCTTTCGGCTGCGCCCACCCGCGGGTCGCAGCCGAAGGAACTGCGCGGCCTGGGTGATCAGGAGTACCGGCAGGTCTTCTTCAAGCCCTACCGGCTGATCTATCGAGTCGTCGAGGAACGGGTCGTCATTTACCTGATCGCCGACGGGCGGCGGGACATGCAGACCCTGCTGGCGCGCCGGCTGCTGGGTGGCAATTAGCCCGCTGCCCGATCTGCGAGCGATATTGGCTGCGCGCGGAAGTTCGTGATCACTCTCTGTTGTTCCCGGGCCATTCGCAGCCGGCTGGGCGTGGAGAAGATTCAGCCACTCGCGTGCGAACCGACGACTCGCCTTGGCAATTGGTATGTGCATCTGGTTCGCCTCGGACCCCGACAATGCGTTCTCGCCACGAGCGAACGTTCATTGCTGACCGTCGTTCTGCCTGCGCGAGCGCTGCGTACCACGCTCGAAGAAAATCTCCGGGTTGCTGTCGGTCAGTTGTTGCC
>JANXQL010000193.1 GCA_025356815.1 Pseudomonadota bacterium | reverse complement strand
ATGACGATCAAGGTGTTCCCGGAAGGCCAGGTCCTGCACGGACCAAGCGACAAGTTCCAGGACGTCGCCGAGGACCTGCAGTACCAATACATGGGCGACAAGAACCTGTTCAGCCTGACCGCGACACGCATCCACGAGAAGCAGACGCTCGATGCGACCTACACTGTGTTGGAGGGCGCCGACAACCTCTCGAACGACCTCACCACCAGCAGAGCGTTCGCGACCTACTACTGGAAGCGCAAGCTCGGTGGCACGGTCGGATACTTCTCGACCACCGGCTCCTCTGATATGACTTACCTCGGCGGCGCGGTCTCGCCGGACACGAAGGGCTGGATCGCCGAACTCAACTACGTACCGTGGCTCAATACCAAGTTCTCGGTGCAGTACACCGCCTACAACAAGTATCAGGGCCTGAGCAGCAACTACGACGGTGCCGGGCGGAACGCGAGCGACAACAACACACTCTACATACTCGCCTGGCTGTCGTACTGAGCCGCACGCTCGAGGAGAACTTCAAATGCGTAATGTCATCATTCTCGGCGCGGGCCTGCTCATGACCCTCGGTGCCGCGAGCGCGCGGGCCGACGAGGCCGCGGACCCCACCGTGACGGCGCACGCCGAACGGCTCGCGGTCGGCACTTGCGGGACCTGCCACGGGGTGCGCGGCATCAGCCAGCAGCCGAAGTACCCGCGACTGGCGGGCCAGAACCCCACCTATCTCGCCGCGCAGCTGCGCGCCTTCCGCGGCCAGCAGCGCGGCGATCCCGACGCGATCGGCTACATGTGGGGCATGTCGGCGTCGCTGGAGGACGGTACGATCGACGCGCTGGCTGCCTATTACGCGGCGCAGCCGGCGCCCACGCCCAGCACCAACCATGACGCGGCAATGGTCGCTCGCGGCCGGGAGATCTACGAGAAGGGCGTCGAATCGGCCGGGGTTCCGGCATGCAGCGCCTGCCATGGCCCGGATGCGCATGGCATCGCCGACTTCCCCCGCCTCGCCGGCCAGCACGCCCAGTACGTCATGAAGCAGCTCGCCTCGTTCCAGAACAACATGCGCAACGTCGCCGTCATGCACGGCGTCGCACAGGCGCTGAAGGTCGAGGAGATGCGCTCGGTCGCGGCGTTCCTGGAGACGCTGCCCTGAGGCGGGCCAGCGGCCGGCGCGGGCCCTCCCATTAGGGGCGGGCCACCGGGACGTTCGTCGCCTTGGAGTCTTGGCTGGCGGAGGCAGGCCCTCGGCGGCCATGCTCGGCCGCTGATGTGCGGGCGTCAGGGGCATCGCGGCTGGCGCGAAACGCAGACCGCCCCGGAATCCGGGCCTGATTACCCGCCGCGAGCTTTCAAAGTGCCAGCGTCTGCTCGCTGTCCCGGGTCAGCCTGGCGAGGCGATTCCGATCCATGGGCGACGCCTCGACGCAGGATCGCGCATGGAACTTCCCCGACCGGCTCTGCCTTGCGTACACCAGCGGCGCGCGACCCGGCCCGCAGGCCAGGGGGATTCCGCGGGCCTGCCCCGCAAAGCGCACCAGGCCGGCAAGAGCGGGCCTGGTGGGCAAAAGTGGCGAGAGCGTGGGGTCCACATCTCTGGCGCATCATGCTGATCTTCAAAGATCCGCTCTGATACTTGAAACCCGAGCATCCCGGGTTTTTCGGGCATTCCGAGACCGTCCGAGATCTCGTGAAATTGATAGTTGGCGGAGAGGGTGGGATTCGAACCCACGGTGGGCGTGAGCCCACGCCTGATTTCGAGTCAGGTACATTCGACCACTCTGCCACCTCTCCGGCAGCCCGCCATTTTACACACCTCGGCCTGCGATTGCACCCGTGCGCTTGAACCCGCTTAGCCGGACAACCCGGCGCGGTTCGCCCGGGAATCCGCCTGCATCGGTGCCGAATCTCGCCGGACGAGACGCTTCGGCATAGGCTCGCTCGGCGCCGACCAGGCGCTCAGGCAGCGGCGGTGGCCAACCGACCTATACGGGTCGCGTATTCTTGCCGGATCATGGCACCGACCAGCCCGACCCTGCCGCCCGCCCCGCGGGCGTTCGCCCTGCTCGGCCGGGCGGTCCTTGCGCTGCTGGCGCTCGGCCTGCTCGGGACCTGCAGCGACCGTCCAGGGGCGCTCACCCAGGCACGCCAGCTCGGCGCGCTGATTGTCGCCACCCGCAACAGCCCGACGGCCTACTTCCTCGGCGCCAACGGCCCCGAAGGCCCGGAGTGCGATCTCGCCACGCGTTTCGGCAAGGCGATCGGCGTGCCGGTGCGCTTCGTGCTGCTGCCGAGCGCCGAGGCGGTCCTCGACGCCGTGGCGACCGGACGGGCACACCTGGGCGCAGCAGGGCTTGTGATCACGCCGCAGTGGCAGCGCACGGTCGCGTTCTCGCGTCCATACCAGCGCGTGCCGCTGCACGTGGTCTACCACCAGAAGTCGCCGCGCCCGGCGGCACTCGCGGCGCTCGCGGGCCGACGCGTCGCGGTCGTGTCGGGAACCGCGCATGCGCTGGCGCTGCGCGCGCTCAGCGGCGGCGTGCCGGACCTGTACTATGCCGAGGTACCGAGCGTCGACACGCTCGACCTGCTCGACCGCGTCTGGGACGGTGAGCTCGACGCGACCGTCGCTGACCGCAACGAGCTGGCGTTGACGCACAGCTACCATCCGGAGCTGCGCGTCGCGTTCGACTTCCCGGGGATGGACGAACTCGCCTGGGCGCTGCCACGCGGCGACCCGGCGATCGCTGCGCGCGCGAACGGGTTTCTCGCCTGGATCGAAAACGACATGGCCGCCCTGATCAGGCGCTACTACACGCCAGACGAGCGCTTCGACAACGCCGGTGCCCGCACGCTGGTGCGCGACGCGCAAGACCGGTTGCCGGCGCTGCGCGAGGACTTCGAGTCCAGCGCCCGCGAGTCCGGCGAGGACTGGCGGCTGCTCGCCGCGATCGGTTACCAGGAGTCCCGCTGGCAGCCCGCGGTGATCTCCGCCACCGGCGTGCGCGGCATCATGATGCTCACCGCGGACACCGCCGCGACCTACGGTGTGGCCGATCGCAGCGACCCGACGCAGAGCATCCGCGGCGGCGCGCGCTTCCTCGCCGCGATCCGCCAGACCATCCCCGCGCGCATCCCCGAGCCGGACCGGACCTGGCTTGCGCTCGCCGCCTACAACATCGGTTACGGCCACGTCGAGGACGCGCGCGTGCTGGCCGAGACGGCGGGCAAGGACCCGGACTCCTGGCAGGACGTGCGAGAATTCCTGCAGCGACTGGCGCAGGAGCCGTACTACTCGCGCGCCAAGCGCGGCTACGCGCGCGGCTGGGAGGCCGCCCGCTTCGTCGACAACGTGCGCAGCTATCTCGACGTGCTCAACCAGATCGCGCCGCAGGCGACGCCGCCGCCGAAGGTCAGGGCACCGCAGCGCCCCGCTGCACGCCCGCCGTCGCGCCGGGCTCGGCGCGCGGGTTAGCTGCCGGCCGCGCGGCGGCGACCGAAGAAGTCCTTCAGCAGTGCGCCGCACTCGTCCGACAGCACGCCGCCGAAGGCATCCAGGCTGTGGTTCAGCGCGCGCGAGCGGGTCAAGTCGAAGGCACTACCGGCTGCGCCCTGGCGCGGATCCCAGGCCCCGAACACCAGCCGCGTGACGCGCGCGTGGACCATGGCCGCCGCACACATCGGACACGGCTCGAGCGTCGCGTACAGCGTCGCGCCGCCGAGCCGGTAACGACCGAGGGTCGCCCCCGCGGCGCGCAGCGCGAGCATCTCGGCGTGCGCCGTCGGGTCATGGGTGCTCACCGGCTGGTTGTAGCCCTCGCCCACCACAACGCCATCGACGACCACGACCGCGCCGACCGGCACCTCGCCCGCCGCCTCTGCCCGCCGCGCAAGACCGAGGGCGAGCCGCATGAAATCAAGATCGCCACGCGGCGCGGCGCTCGACACGGGGAACTGCGGGTCTTTCACGGCGGGGTCCGGCCACGACAAAGCGCGAGTATAAGACGCCCGCATCGCAACTACTGCCCGGGCAACACGACCTCGGCCTGTCCACCCTCGAATGGCATTGGCCCGCCCGCGAGCGGCACGCCGGGCACACGGGAGCCTGGACCGCATTCGTCGCCCGCGAGCACTCGCTGCCCACCCCGCGGATTGGCGAGGCAATCCGGCGCGGTGGCCTGCACCCGGGTCCCGGTCGCAACGTCGTCGGCAGGGTTCCCCGACCAGGGCGCGGTGTCGAAGAAGGG
>JANXQL010000176.1 GCA_025356815.1 Pseudomonadota bacterium | reverse complement strand
CTGGCGGATGGGCTCGTCACCGGCCAGCTCGCCCTTGACGATCTTCTCTCGGACGATCTCGAACACCTGCTCGGCGAGCGTGCGGACAACGATGCTCATGCGGGTGAATCAGGCGCCTTTGTTCGCGCTCAGCGACGGCCGGGTGGCGGCGGCCTTCTCCACCATCGCAATGACTTCGGCGCGGCGTTCGCCGACGAGCGGGAAGCGCGGCGGCAGCACGCGTTCCGAGCCACGGCCCATGACCTGCTCGGCGAGCTTGATCGCCTGCACCAGGTCGTGCTCGGCGTCGAGGTGCAGCAGCGGCATGAACCAGCGGTAAATCTCCAGGGCTTTGGCGTGATCGCCGCGCCCGATGGCCGCGACGAGCTCGACTGATTCCTGCGGGAACGCGTTGGTGAGTCCCGACACCCAGCCGCTCGCGCCGAGATACAGACCCTCGAGCGCCACGTCGTCCAGGCCCGCGAACAGGGTGTAACGATCGCCGAAAGCGTTGCGCAGGTCCGTGAAGCGCCGGGTGTCGGGGGCCGACTCCTTCAGCGCGACGATATTCCCGATCGGCGCGAGCGCCGTCAGAACGTCGTTGCTAATGACCGTGCGGTACGCCGGCGGGTTGTTGTACAGCATGATCGGCAGCGACGTGTTCTGCGCGACGCCGAGAAAGTGCGCGGTGAGTTCGTGCGCCTTGGGCACGTACACCATCGGCGGCAGCAGCATGAGTCCGTCAGCGCCGGTCTTCTCGGCCGCCTGCGTGTAGCGAATCGCACGACGCGTGT
The DNA here is from genome assembly GCA_025356815.1 of Pseudomonadota bacterium. GTDB lineage: Bacteria > Pseudomonadota > Gammaproteobacteria > Steroidobacterales > Steroidobacteraceae > CAIKZZ01. Next base: position 25,708 of record JANXQL010000176.1, on the reverse strand, counting down.
CGTATTCGGAGACGCCAGTGAGGACCGGTACCCGCCCATCGACGGCTTCGACGATCGCTGACAGGACCGAGACCTTCTCCTCGAACTCGAAAGAGTTGTTCTCGCCCACCGTGCCAAGTGCGATCACGCCATTGATGCCGTCGCGGACCAGGTTGTCGACCGTACGCTGCGTCATCGCAAGGTCAATCTTGAAGTCCGCATCAAGCTGTGTTGTGACGGCTGGGAATACACCTTTCCAGTGGGTCGACATCGGAGGACTCCTTTTGATATCGAATATAGTATACTAAATAGGAGCCGGTGCAAGGGGCTGATTCCGCTCCTGGCGCCGACATTCGCCTCGCGCGATGACGGGACTTCCAGGAATTCAAAACGCGCGAATCGCGAATCGCGAATCGCGGATGGCCGACAGACCCGGCCGGGCCTGGGGGGATGGCGATGAACGAGGCGATCGTGGCGACGACCGACGGTCTGATTCGGCCGCTGTACGAAGGTCCGCTGGATATCGTCGGCGACGTGCACGGTGAAATAGACGCCCTGCACGACCTGCTCGCGCGGTTGGGCTACTACCGCGACGGTGGGCACGCTGCCGGGCGTCGCCTGATCTTTGTCGGGGACCTGTGTGATCGCGGGCCCGACAGCGCCGCGGTCATCGATCTGGTCCGCTCGCTGGTGACGGCAGGACGGGCGCAGTGCGTCGTGGGCAACCACGAACTGAATCTGTTGCGCGGGGAGCGCAAGCACGGCAATCACTGGTTCTATCGTGACGACGATGCCGAGCACCTGCAACGATTCGGGCCCTGCGTGATGGCGACGCGGGGCCAGCAGGAGGCGTTTCTCGACTTCTTCGCGAGCCTTCCGCTCGCCCTCGAGCGGTCGGACCTGCGTGTCGTGCACGCGGCCTGGCACGAGCCGTCGGTGGAGCGCTGTAGGGACGCTTCGGGCGACGTACTTGCCGCCTACCGGCACTTCGAGGCGGCGCTCTCCCGGTCGGAGGAGGGTGCCCGGCTCAAGGCGGCGCACGACGCGCAGAGGGTGCAGCAGCAGGGGGTGCTGCGCAGTATCGACACGCCACCGCTCCTCGCCGATATCGCAGCGTACGAAGCGTACTACCAGACCGGCAATCCTGTGCGCGTGCTGACGTCGGGGCTCGAACAGGCGACCCGCGCGGTGTTCCACGCCGGTGGCAGGTGGCGGTTTGTCGAGCGGGTGCCGTGGTGGCGTGACTACGATGCGCCGCAGACGGTGGTGTTCGGCCACTATTGGCGCTGGTGGCACCCAGCCTCGCACGCGTCGTATAACAAGGGGGAGCCGAACCTCTTCATCGACACGGCCGCGTGCGGCTGGCACAACAACGCGTGGGGACGGGAATTCGCGTGTTGCGTCGACTACAGCGTGGGTGCTCGCTTCAAGGAACGGCAGGAGGGGAGGGCTGGTGGGTTCCACGGGCGCCTCGCTGCGCTGGCCCGAGCGAGAGATCGTCTTCGACCACGACCCGCCTTCGATCTGAGCCACCGGCGGACCTGCCATCGGTCGCGCAGCCGCCTGCGGCATCCCCGGATCACGCGGTTGCTGCCGAAGTTGATAATCCGTGGACGCCTACCCCGGAGAGTCGTATGACCGCTTCCATCGATGCCCTGCGCGCGAGTCCGCTGGTCAGCGAACTGACCTCAGGCGAGCTCGATACTCTCGCAACGCTCGTGCACGTGCGTGTGCTCGCCGATGGCGAGGTGCTCGTGCCGGAGGGCGCTACCGAAAGCAAGCTGTATGTCGTCATCAAGGGGCGGGTCGACGTTGTGCGCCAGTCCGAGCATGGCCGGCACGTCCTGCAGGCGCTGGGGACGGGCGATCTCGTCGGTGAGCTGTCTTTCATGGACGACGCGCCGCGGTACGCGGCCCTGGTCGCCTCCGGGCCCACGGAAGTTCTCGCACTCGATCGCGTCGACTTCGAGACACTGATCGAGCGCTCGCCGCGTCTGGTCTACAAGGTGATGCGCGCCATCATGCGCGCAGCGCGCAATATCCAGCGACGCTTGAGCCTGCAGATGCGAGACATGGAGAACTATCTCTACCGCACCGGCGGCAAGTACTAGTCGCCCGGCGGCGCCCGGTCGGCAGCGCCAGCGGCGGAGATGCTCCACTGCCAGTTGCGGACCTCAGGGAGGTCCCGGCCGTGCTCGGTGATGTACTGGCGGTGCGCGATCAGCTTGTCGCGCAGTGTTTGCTTCAGGTAGATCCCCGCGGTACCCGTCTGTGGCAGCCGGTCGAGGCTGTCCATGACCAGGCTGAAGCGATCGAGCTGGTTTAGGACGGTCATGTCGAACGGGGTCGTCACCGTTCCCTCTTCCTTGTATCCGCGAACGTGGAAGTTGGCATGGTTGGTGCGGCGGTAGGCCAGGCGGTGGATCAGCCATGGGTAGCCGTGGAACGCGAAGATCACTGGCTTGTCAGGTGTGAACAGCCCGTCGAACTGTGCGTCGTCCAGCCCGTGCGGGTGCTCCGATCGAGGCTGCAGCTTCATCAGGTCGACGACGTTGACGACGCGTATGCGCAGCAGTGGCAGGTGCTCGCGCAGGATCGAGACAGCGGCCAGAACCTCCAGCGTCGGCACGTCGCCCGCGCATGCCATCACAAGGTCGGGCTCCTGCTCGAGGTCGTTGCTCGCCCACGGCCAAATACCGATACCGCGGGTGCAGTGCCGGATCGCTTCCTCCATCGGCAGCCACTGCGGCGAGGGGTGCTTGCCGGCGATCACGACGTTGACGTAGTTGCGAGTGCGCAGGCAGTGGTCCATGACCGACAGCAGGCAGTTGGCGTCCGGCGGAAGGTACACGCGTACGACTTCCGCCTTCTTGTTGACGACGTGGTCGATGAAGCCCGGATCCTGGTGTGTGAATCCGTTGTGGTCCTGGCGCCAGACGTGCGACGCCAGCAGGTAGTTTAGCGACGCGATGCTGCGACGCCACGGCACCTCGGCGGATACCTTGAGCCACTTTGCGTGCTGGTTGAACATCGAGTCGATGATGTGGACGAACGCCTCGTAGCAGTTGAAGATGCCGTGGCGCCCGGTCAGCAGGTACCCCTCGAGCCAGCCCTCGCACTGGTGCTCGCTCAACATCTCGATCACGCGTCCATCGGTGGCGAGGAACTCGTCGTTCGGCAGCAACTCGCCCTGCCACTGGCGGTTGGTTACTTCGAAAAGTGCCTCGAGTCCGTTCGAAAGCGTCTCGTCAGGGCCAAACACGCGAAAGTTGCGGTGCTCGGCATTGAGGACGGCGATCTCGCGAAGTAGCTGACCGAGCACGTGGGCGTCGCCGATCCCCGCTGCGCCGCGGGTCGTGACCTGCACCGCTTGCGCACGAAAGTCCGGCATGCGCAGGTCGCGCAGCAGCGAGCCGCCGTTTGCATGCGGGTTCGCGCCCATGCGCCGTTCGCCACGCGGGGCCAGAGATGCGAGTTCTTCTACCAGGCGGCCTTGATCGTCGAATAGCTCCCACGGCCGATAGCTCCTGAGCCACGCCTCGAGGATCGCCAGATGCTCGGGGTTCGTGGCAGGGTCCGAGAGCGGCATCTGGTGCGAGCGGAAGGACCCTTCGATCACGCGTCCGTCGATGGCCTTGGGGCCGGTCCAGCCCTTGGGGGACGCGAGCACGATCATCGGCCAGCTCGGACGGGGCATGCTCGGTTCGGCGCGTGCCGCGCGCCGGATGGCATGGATCTGCTCCATGGCGCGGTCCAGCGCGTCGGCCATGGCCTCGTGCATCAGGGTGGGGTCACTGCCCTCGACGAACGCCGGCGCCCAACCGTAGCCGCGCAGCAGCTGCTCGAGTTCGGTGCGCGGAATTCTGGCCAGCAGCGCCGGGTTTGCGATCTTGTAGCCGTTGAGATGCAGGATCGGCAGCACCGTTCCATCGGTGGCTGGACTGAGGAACTTGTTCGAGTGCCAGGCGGTGGCGAGGGGGCCCGTCTCTGCTTCGCCGTCGCCGACGATGCAGGCGACGACGAGATCCGGGTTGTCGAAGGCGGCGCCAAAGGCGTGGCTGAGCGAGTAGCCGAGTTCGCCGCCTTCGTGAATCGAGCCCGGGCACTCCGGCGAGGCGTGGCTGGGGATGCCCCCAGGTGCCGAAAATTGCCTGAACAGCCGCTGGAGCCCCGCTTCGTCGCGGCCGACGTCCGGGTACAGGTCGCTATACGTGCCTTCAAGGTAGGCGTTCGCGACCATCGCCGGCCCGCCGTGACCCGGACCGCAGACATAGATCATCGACTGGTCATGCTCAAGGATGATTCGGTTGAGGTGGGCGTAGATGAAGTTCTGGCCCGGCGTCGTGCCCCAGTGGCCCAGCAGCATCGGCTTGATGTCGGCGGGCGTGAGGGGTCGGCGCAGCAGCGGATTCCCGTGCAGGTACAGCTGTCCCACGGACAGGTAGTTGGCGGCGCGCCAGTACGCGTCGATGCGGCGCATCAGGTCGGGCGGTCGTGTCATGGGGTGCCGCCGAGCCGATCTGCGGCACGCCTACTGGCAGGAGGAGGGGTCATTGGGGGCTCCAGGAGGCGTTCAGGATGCGATCAGGGTAAGCCGCATTCTTGATAGTCCGGTGCGCCAGTGTCTGTGCGCCCCCGAACGGCGCGCGATCCGGCGACCGCGCCCGGTCGCGGATTTGACTAGGGACTGGGGAGCGCAAAGATCCGCACGATCTGGCCGCCGCTGATCAGGCGTGTGCCGTCGCCGGAGATGTTCAGCGACGCGCTCGCGAGCGAATTCGAGCCGTTCAGGGACGACGCGAGGTTACCGAGGAACGTTCCACTCGTGTTGTACACCCAGATATCCGGGTTCGCGGTCATTGCGCCGCCCACCACCAGCCCGTTCCAGCTCGTCTCTATCGAGACGGGATACGGCGCGCCTGTCAGTGCCGGGGGATGCAGCGTCAGCGACGGCGCATCCAGGACGTCAAACTGGTACGGCGCGCCCGCGGCGACGTACAGCTGGTCGCCGGCTGGCGAGACCGCCATGTCCTGCACGTTCGCCCGGCCGTAGTTCGCTTCATTGCCGCTGTTGTTGGCCACCTGCACAGCCGTGAGCTGGGAGCCGTTCTGGGCATAGCGCAGGCGATAGGAATACGTCCGTGACGACGAGAAAGGGCCATCGGAAATGTACAGGTATTTTGAATCCGGGCTCGCGACGACCACCTGGCCGCCCCCGACTCCTGCGGCTGCGATCGTGTTGCCACTGAACAGGTCGAACGCCTCGCCGCCGAGGCCGTTCATCACCAAAGCCATGCCCCCCGGGCGCGTGTAGGTAAATCGTGACCCGTTACCCATCGATGAGATGAACGTTCTGCTCTGCGCGCCGGTCGCGGTGACCATCTCGTAGATCTTCACGGCTGTCGGCGTCGAGTCGACGACATAGAGCCTCGTGCCATCCCCGTTCATCAGCAGTTGCCCCTGGGCGAGGGCTGGCGTTGCGATCGTCCTGAGCAGGGCGCCGCTGTACATGTCGTACACGTCGACCGAGGCGCCGCGACTGACGACGGCCCACGGCTCCACGGGACTCGTCGCGATGAAGGCCGCAGTGGCGTTGGGAATCTGGATCAGGGCGGGCGGGTCGCTCGTATCAACGACGAGGCCGACGCGAATCGCCTCGACATTGTTCACGCCGCTGCTGGGGGAAGTCACGAGTACCTGGCCGAGGTACTGTCCGGGGGCGAGCCCCGCGGGGTTGGCGTTGATGACAAGCGACTGCGCAATCGTGCCGCTCGGTGTCACGCTGAGCCAGGATTGGGTCGTGCTGGCCTGCCAGGTCGCGCCCGGCAGGTCGAGTACGTTGCCGACGGCGATTGATCGGGTCAGCACGGAGCGCGACGGGAAGCTCGAGAACGCGATCCCGGTGGCTGCGACGATCAGGCGATTGGTATCGAGGTTGCAGGTGACCGCGATCGGGGTACTGATCACCTGCCCGTTGACGGTGGCCTGGACGAGAAGCTGGCCGGTGTAAGCGCCCGGCGCCAGCGCCGAGCGATCCGCGTTGATGGTGATCGTGGTAGACCCGGCGCCGGAAACCGATGCCGGCGAGGTCGAGGCGCTCAGCCAGCTACCGCCGTTGAGGGTCGATGGCACGAGCGAGAGCAGGTAGCCGTTCGTGCCTGTATTGATCGTCACGTTGACAGCGGCCGGACCGCGTTCCTGGCCCGATACACCACCGAGTACGACGCTACCGGCATCGACCGAGATGATGGGCGCCGTCAGGTCCGCCGTGATCGCAGTCGTCGCCGTATCCGTGGGATCGGCCGTGTTCGTCAGCGTCACGATCGCAGTCGAGGTGCCGCCGGGCAGCGCGCTCGGATCGACCGTCAGGTTCAGCGTCATCGAGCCCTGCTGCGGCCCGCTCGGCGGTACGACCCAGGCGGCGTTGCTGCTCGCGGTCCAGGTCTCGCCACTCGGCGTGGTGACGGTGAGTGAGACCGTCCGCGGTGGCAGCGGGCTGCCGGCGATGCCGGTGATGGTTGCCGGAGCGCTCGTGATCAGAACGCCGTCGCGCAACGTATAGGTGACGGCGATGTCCTTGCCCTGCAGGTCGTGACCGGAGGAGTCGCGCGAGGCGATCGTCAGCGTGGTCGTGTAGGTGCCCGCGGCGAGCGTCGTGTCGGTCGCGAGCAGAGTGAACGTGTAGTCGAAACCCGACCCCGTGCCGCTGGCGGCAAGCCATGGCGCGGCCGCGACGCCGGCGCGGTAGCCGGCGGCGAGGGATGCGGCGGAGGTATCGCTGAGGTGGACCGCGACGGTCTGCGGCGGCGGTGGAGGGCCGCCGCGCTTGGCCGAGAATGTGATGCTGGACTTGCTTAGAGTGAAGCCGCCGCTGCCGCCGCCCCCGCCGCCGGAACTGCCGCCGCCACCACCACCGCAGGCGCCGAGTCCGGCGGCCATGACGACCATCGTGACGAGTCGGGCCACGCCCGTGCGCAGGACTTCGTTCAGCATCACCACCCTCCATGGCTGCGCCGTTCGACGTCGTGGGTGCGGCGGCAACCGGAAGCCGGGACCATCGTGCTCTACGCGCCGAACGCGCAAACTTTCGCGTCATTCCGACCGCGGCACTTTCTCAGCCGCCCGTTCCGCGTGTCAAGTGAAGCTGATGACTTGCCGGAGGGGGCTCTGGGCCCGCTGATCGACGCCGTTCGCTACTGCTCCCACCCGGAGGTCCGCAGCGAATGCACGCGCACGACTTCCTCCTGATCCAGGCTCTCGAGCGCCGCCTCGACGTTGCACAGGTCGGCTTCGAGCTCCGGCAGCAGGACGTTTTCAATCGCGCGCGTGCGTCGTTCCGTGCGTCGGTACTCGTCGGCAAGTTTCAGCAGGCCACTCTCCAGTGCTGCGAGGGTCGCAGCTGCTTCAAGCAGTCTCGCGACCCATTGCACGCAGGCATCGACGGTCGGCGCGGGCGCCGGCGCGGGCCACGACGCAGCGCCCAGGGCGAGCTCCGCGGTCGCCGTGGACAGTTCAATCCCGAGCACGTTTTCGCTGCGACGCAACAGACGGAATCCAAGGCAACGCGGCGGCCAGGCCTCCAGGTCGTTCAGCCCGTGGGCGCCAAGTGCCATACCGAGGTGCCGGACGAGCGCGTCCCAGGTCGTCGTGAGCTGACGGCGCTGCCGGTCCGCCGCCTCGAGTCCTCGAAGAATCCTTGCCGCGAGCAGCATCCGCCGCTCATCGAGCAGCTCGTAGCCCTCCCGGACCAGTCGCCGCTCGTCGAGCAACTCCAAGAGCGCGATGCGGGTCGGTGCGATCTCGCGCTCAGGCATGCGCGTCGCCGTGGAAGTGCGCGGCTAGCTGTGCCTGCGACAGGCGCGAGAGCTCGGCGGTTGGCAATCGCTGCAGCACCTGCCAACCGATCGCCATGCTTTCCTCAAGGGTCCGACCGCGCGTCTGGGAAACGATGCTCGCCTCGAACGCGCTTGCGAACGCGAGGTGGCGCCGGTCGACGTCGGTCAGTGCCTCGGCCCCCATGACGCTCGCCAGCACACGGACGTGGATGGCGCGCGCATAGGAGGCGAACAACTGATTCGCCAGAGCCGGGTGGTCCGGATGCGTATAGCCCTTGCCGATGCCGGCGGACATCAGACGTGACAGGCTCGGCAGCACACGCACCGGCGGATAGATTCCCTGCCGATCGAGCTCGCGATCGAGCACGATCTGCCCCTCGGTGATGTAGCCGGTGAGGTCCGGGATCGGGTGGCCGATGTCGTCGGCCGGCATCGTCAGCACCGGCAGCTGGGTCACGGTCCCCGCGACGCCGCGCAGGCAGCCGGCGCGCTCGTAGAGCGAGGCGAGGTCCGAGTACATGTAGCCTGGGTATCCTTTGCGGCTGGGGACCTCGCCGTGACTTGCCGACACCTCGCGCAACGCTTCGCAGTAGTTGGTCAGGTCGGTCAGTACGACCAGGACGTGATGGCCTTCGTGAAAGGCGAGATACTCCGCCGCGGTTAGCGCGTATCTGGGCGTCAGCAGACGCTCGGCGCTCGCCTGGTCGGCGCGGTTGAGGAACATCACCGTATGGCCTAGCGCGCCGCTGGACTCCATCGTCGCGCGGAAGTATTCCGCCGAATCAGCCGAGACGCCGATGCCGGCAAACACGACCGAAAACTTGCCAGCAGTGGCGCCTCGAAGACGGGCACGCAGCGCGATCTCCGCGGCGAGCCGGTCGTGTGGCAGGCCGCCCCCGGAGAATATCGGCAGTTTCTGCCCGCGCACGAGACTGTTCATCAGGTCGATCGTAGTGATGCCGGTCTCGATGAAGTCCCGTGGCAGCTCACGGTGTGCGGGGTTGATCGCGGCGCCGTCGATCGGCAGGTGGGTGACCGCGGGCACCGGCGGGCCGCCGTCGATCGGGCGGCCGAGTCCATCGAAGATGCGGCCGAGCAGTCCCGGACCCACCGCAAGCGTCAGCGGCCGCGCCGCGAAGCGCACGCGCGTACCGCCCAGCGACAGGCCGGTCGTGGACTGCAGGACCTCGACGACCAGCCGGTCGGTCTCCACCGCGGCGATCCGGCCGACCCGAAGCAACCCGTCGGGACCTTCGACCTCCACGGCGGTGTTGAGGCCGACATTGACGGTGCGCTCGAGAAACAGCAGCGAGCCGTCAATACGCGTGACCGCGCCGGTGACGCTGATCTCAGGGCGCATGGGTCGCCGCCAGAGAGAGCACCGCCGCCTCGACGTCACGTCCGAGCGCCTCGATGCCGGCGAGATCCGTCTCGTCGTGCTCCTCGCCGAGCCGTTTCAGGCGCGCCAGGTGCGGCAGCGCCGTGATGTCCCTGACCGAAACGCCGCGGGCGAGAGCGGCCTCCGCCAGCTCGACGAACCGCATCAGCAACCGGAGCATCGCCGACTGGCGTGCAGGCGAGCAGTAGCGGTCCGCTGCCGAGAACGAGGACTGCTGCAGCAGTGCCTCATTGGCGAGGTCCGCCAGCAGCAGCGTCAGCTGCTGGGCCGCCGGCAGTGCATCCTTGCCAACGATGCGTGCCATGCGCTCGAGCCGCGCCTGCTGGCCGAGCAGGTCAAGCAGCCGGCGCCGGTGCTCGACCCAGTTGCTGTTGCCATGAGCCTGCCACCAGGCGGCGACCCGGACTGCATCTTCGCTGTAGGAGGCCAGTGGATTGACGGCCGGATAGAACCGCGCACGGGCGCGCTTGGCGTCGAGCGCCCAGAACGAGCGCACGAAACGTCGCGTGTGCATCGTCACCGGCTCGGAGAAGTCGCCGCCCGGCGGACTGATTGCGCCGATCACGGTGACCGAACCCTCGTCGCCTCCGAGCGTGAGAACCCGCGCGGCGCGTTCGTAGAAGCTCGCTAGGCGCGAACTCAGGTAGGCCGGGTAGCCTGCCTCGCTGGGCAGTTCGCCGAGCCGTCCGGAGATCTCCCGCAGCGCCTCCGCCCAGCGGCTGGTGGAGTCGGCCATCAGCGCGACGTTCAGGCCCTGGTCGCGCAGGTATTCGCCCACTGTGATCGCCGTATAGATGCTCGCTTCGCGCGCCGCCACCGGCATGTTGGACGTATTGGCAATGATCACCGTGCGTTCGAGCAGTGGCCGGCCGGTGCGGGGGTCCTCGATCACCGGCAGTTCATTTAGCACCTCGGCCATCTCGTTGCCGCGCTCGCCGCAACCGACGTAGACGATGACGTCGGCGTCACACCATTTTGCCAGCGCCTGCTGCAGCACGGTCTTGCCCGTGCCGAATCCGCCGGGCAGCGCCGCGCGGCCGCCGCGCGCGATCGGAAAAAGGGTATCGAGGATGCGCTGCCCGGTGATCATCGGCGCACAGGCGGGCAGTCGCGCGGCGGAGGGGCGCGGAACGCGCACGGGCCAGTGCTCCATCATGCCGATCGCGTGTTCGTGGCCGGCGGTGTCGACGATCGTGCACAAAGGCCTGTCGTCCGGATACGTGCCTGCGCTGGCGATCGAGGCGACCACGCCGCCAATGCCCGGGGGGACGCGCAGCTGCGCGAGCCGGCCGCCGTCGGGTACCCGCGCCCACGGTTGTCCGGCTGAGAGAGTCGCGCCGACCGTGACGCCTGGTTCGAACGCATACTCGCGCGGTACCCGTACGCGCTCGCCGGCAGCCAGGAAAGGCGCGTCGAGGCCGGTCAGCGGGCGCAGCAGGCCGTCGTAGATCTGACCGAGCAGCCCGGGCCCCAGCAGCACCGACAGCGGTCCTTCAGTACCGCGCAGGGGTGCGCCGGGTTCGAGTCCGCCGGTGTCCTCGTAGACCTGGGCAGTCAGTTCATCACCCTTCAGCTGTACGACCTCACCCAGCAGCCCGCGCTCGCCGACGGCGAGCGCCTCGTAGATTTGGAACGGCCCGTGCATTCGTGCACGGATTACCGGACCGGACGCCCAGGTCAGGGTTGCCTGGCTCATGGCGGCACCGCGTGATGCTCAAGCTGCGCGAGGAACTGCGCGATCAGGGCGGCTCGGTCGGCCAGCAGCCGGGCACCGGTCGCGTCCACCGCGGTTCGTGCGTCGCCGATTCGAAGGCCCTGCGCGGCGGTGCTCTCGCGCCACTGCAGGATCGCGGCGCCGCGCCCCGCCGCGAGCTGCTCGAGCCGGCCTCGTTCGCCAGCAGTGACTCCGGTCGCGATCTCGACCGTCCAGTCGCGGCCCCGCAGTACTCGCGCCGCGATCGCCAGCGCCGCGTCGCACCAGGCCTGGCGGGGAGCGGGGGACTGCCAGCGCGCCGCGAGCGCGTCGGGCAGGCGCGCGAGCGCGCGATCGGCGAGTTGGCTTGCCAGGCTGAACCGGTCGGTGCGGCGCTGCTGCTCGCACTCGATGTCCACCGCCCGGCAGCGCTCCTCGATGCGCCGGCGCTTTTCGGTGATCGCCATGCGTAGCCGGATCCTCGCAGCCTCGCGGGCCTGCCGACGCAGCGACTGACTCTCGGTCGCGGCCTGCATGCGCATCTGGTCGGTCGCGCGAGTTGCCTCCTCGCGGACCCGCGTGATCAGCACCTGAGCCTGCGCAGCGGCAATGGCGCTCATGCCTCGAGTCCCAGCGCGCGACGTATGCCTGGCCGGATGTCGAACTGGGCCGCCGCGGGTCCTGGCAGCAGCAGCACCAGCGGTCGCCCGGCGCGGCGTGCCGACTCGAGTACCGATGGCGCAAGCTCGGAGGCGCACTCGGGCGCGAGCAGCACGAGTTCCGTACCATCCGCCTGCGCGGCCTTGAACGCCTCGGTCACGCCGCCCGCCGCAGGCGCGCGCACGCGCGCGCCTGCAAGCGCGAACGGCAGATTCACGGTCCGCGTACCGATGACGACCACGCCACCGGGCACGTCACGACACCCGGTTGAAGATCAGTACCGCGACGATCAGGCCGTAGATCGCGATGCCCTCGGCCAGGCCCACCAGCACCAGGAGGCGGCCGAAGAGCTCGGGTTTCTCCGCCAGCGCACCGACTGCGGCGGTGCCGACCGTCGCGACCGCATAGCCGGCCGCAAGGGTCGCAAGTCCCGCGGCCGCAGCGGCCGATGCGAAAGCCCATCGCACGAGGCTTGGGTCCATCGTGACCGCTACGCCCTGCGCCTGTGCTGGCGAGGAGACGAGCCACGTGACCAACGCGCCGGTCACCACGAGCAGCGTCACCAGCGTGGCGGCCGCAATGTACTTCTTTCCAAAGGTCATGATATCTCCTTAGTGCGCCGCCATACCCGGTGGTGGCGCCAGCGGCCGCAGTGGCCGGCCATCGGCATGCAGAAAGCGGATGAAGAACTCGAAAAGCACCAGTCGCGTCGTCTGGATGCCGACAACGACTCCCTCGATCACGACGATGAGCAGGTTGCCGATCACCAGCGCGGTCCAGAATCCCGGGCCGTGGCCGCCGGCCGCCTCGGCGATGCCTACGATGGCGGCCGACAGGCCCGCGTGGGCGAGTGCGAAGGCACCGACGCGAGCGAAGGAAATCGTGTTTACCACCAGCTGCATCAGCGTCTCGATGGCCTCGCCGATCGCACCACCGGCGGCCCGCGGGTTCGATAGCAGCGGCCCGACAATGGCCCACGCGATGCCGCTCGCGGCGAACACCAGCCAGCGGGATGAGAGCAGGCTGGCGAGCAGTCCCGCGTAGGCGAGGACCAGTCCGCCGCGGTAGATCAGCCAGTGGGCGCCGGCACTGCGCCACACATGCGTAAGCGCGTCCAGCAGCAACCCGCCGCCGATCACGATCCCGCCGACCACGATGCTCAGCGCCAGCACCGACAGGGGTGCCTGCAGCGGGTGCAGCCACAGCGGGTACACCAGGTCCTCGCGCGCCGCAAGGCTGCCAAACACCCAGCCGAACAATGCGGCGCACAGGCCACCAGGGACGAGCAGGCGCAGCGCGGGAGCCTTGCGCCAGCTGGCCACGCCGGCCGCGAAAAGCAGCAAGCCCTGCGCGATGTCGCCGAACATGAGACCGAACAGCAGCGGCGCCAGCGCCGCGACCACCACGGTGGGATCTGGCTCGCCTGCGCGGGGCGTGCCGATCAGCCGTACGAACAGCTCGAATGGCTTCAGCCAGGACGGATTGGCATACACCACCGGGACGTCGGCGTCCTGCGGAGGATCCGGGTAGTGCAGCAAGTGCGGGAGGCCAGCGCGCGCCAGCGCCTCCTCGAGCACCGCGCCGTGCCGGTCTGAGGTCCAGCCGGTTACCCAGGCGAAGTGCTCCGTCGCGGGCAGCCGCGGCACGTTCGCGACCAGCCATGCGAGTAACCGGAAGCCTGCGAGGCGCGCCGCGAGATGGTAGCGTGCCTCGAGTTCGTCGAGGATTCCGCGACAGTGGGCGGCGTCGGTGTCCAGTTTTGCGATGCGCTCGCGCAGCGTCGTCTGCGCCATCTGCGGGTCCAGCGACAGTCCGGAGGGCAGCAGGACAAGCCGGGCGTGGCGTGGCGCGAGTTCCCGGTCGAGCGTCGTGCAGTCCTCGCTGCTCGCAAGTGCCGCGATGTACTCGCCGCGAGGACCGGCGAAGGTCACGGCGAGCAGCCCGGGTGGCAGCGGCGGCAGCGGTTCGGTCAATGCATACAGTCGCGCGCCGAGCAGTCGCGTGCGCTGCGAAAGTTCCAGTAGCGGCGCGGCGTCCACCGAGCTATCGATCAGCTCCGACAGTTCCAGCAGGCTCGAGCGTTCCGTCGTGGCACGTTGCAGCGCGGTCAACACTGGCTCCGCCATGACGGCCCAGGTGCGCAACTCGGCGAGCGCATCCTCTGCACCGGCGATGGATTCAGGGGGTGGGAAGGCCGGATCGATCTTCGGCTCCGGCCAGTACGGGCCATAGCGGCGGGCCAGCTCGCCGAACTCGGCGAGCGTCGCGGCGTAGTCAGGCAGCGCGACGCGTCGCTCGGGCGAGCTGTGAGTCTCCAGTTCCACCTTGCCGGTCGCTGCAAGCACGCTCAGCGAGACGCCGAGGCTGTCGCGGTCGGTCAGCAGCTCGAACCAGCGTGCCGTGGCGGGCTTGAGCGTCATGACGGGCTGATCTCGGCGACCAGTAACACCGCGCGGTCGCCGCGAATCCGTTGCAGTGTGATCGCGAGCAGTCCGAGGTAGGCGAATCCCGCCACGGGCGTGCCGGCCGCCGTGCGGAACAGACGTTCCAAGCGCGCCACGCGCACGCCGATCCGCAGCTCGTCGTTTGCGTACAGGGCCCCCTGCAGGGAGCCGATTTCGGCCAGATGCGCTGCCACGCGCGCGGGTGCGCGCGGCGCACTCGCGCGCCATGCCGCCAGCCAGCCGCCCTGCAGCGGGCCGTCCGCCGCATACGCAGCCGCGATCGCAGGGCCGCAGGTGCGACGCAGCAGTTCCATGCGCGCCTCCCCCTCGCTGCGCAGGAGCGGTCCCAGGTGGTCGTCGCTGTGCAGCCAGGCGGGCACGCTGCCGTCGGCTCGCAGCAGCTCCAGGGCCGGCAGGTCTGCGTGCGCGCAGAACGTGGCGAAGGCCAGCCTCCATTCCGGCGCATGCCAGCGAGCGACCTCCGCGCACGCGGCGCGCCACGTCGTGCGCAGGCTCGCCTCGAAGGCGTCGGAGTCGGGCGCGGCATCGAGTCCCGCGACATACTGTGCCAGCGGCCCGTGGCGCAGCGCCTCCTGCAGGTGCGCGATGCTTCGGCTGGCATCGAGCAGCCGAAAGTCGTGCTCGGCCGGGCGCCTGCCGAAGCGCGCCTGCACCCGTGCCTGGGCATAGGCCTGCCGCGCAGCGCTCATGGGTTGCCCCCGGTCAACGCGGCTGCAAGTCTCGCAATGGCTGCGGCGACATGCTCGTCATCCGGCGCGGTGGTCGACGCTCCCGGCCCTTCGCGACGGCATTCGGCACGCTGCGCGGCGACCTGATCGATGCGGCCGTGGATCGCTTGTGCGATCGTTTCCGCACGTTCGCCGATGTGGCGGGCATCCAGCCGGGCCGCCTCGACGATAGCCTGGCACTGGGCCTGGCAGCGGGCCATCTGCTGCGCCGCGTCGCGCTCGGCGTCGAGTACGTCGCGCATCGCATCGGCGACGTTGCGGACGCTCGCTACCGGCGGGGCCGACCGGGGGGGTTCGATGGCCACGATGTCAACGCCTGCCACGGCCCGGAGCGCCCGGATACCGAGATCCGGCGGCAATAGCCTCGATCGGCATGTGGTGCTCGTTCACGCCCACGCTCCACCTCGTTCGGGCGTCGCGGGACGCCGGGGTCCGGAGGGATCTGGCACGGAGGGCGCGCTGCGCGCCATGACGCGCAGTGCGCCCTCCGCGCCAGCCCGCTCGTACGCGCGATTCCGACAGTCATGGTAAGTAGCGCGTGCTGACGCGGCATTGGTACAAACACGGAGCGGGCTGCCGCAGCCTGAGACATAAGCGGATACTGCGGATGACGCGCCGCCGGATCCCTCGTACGCTGCCTGCCGCAGAGCCGCATCGGGCTTTCACGCCCACCGGATGACTATTGATGGAAAATACGAGGTCAGCGCTGTACGGCGACGACATCTATGTCGAGCCGGCGAATGTCGATGTCGATGCGCTGCGCAATCTGGGGCCGCTCACGGCGCTTGCCGGTCGTTGGCGCGGCGTGAAGGGTGTCGACGTCAATCCGAAGCGCGAAGGAGCGCGCACCCAGGGCTACGTGGGGACCTACGACTTCGTGCCGCTCGATCCGCAGCTAAACGGTCCACAACTGCTCTACGGGCTGCGCTATCACGAGCACGTGGTGAAGCCGGGCGAGCTGGGGACCTACCACGACCAAATCGGCTACTGGCTGTGGGAGCCGGCGACCGGCCTGCTGATGCAGACGGTCTCGATCCCGCGCGGCCAGACACTATCTTGCGACCGGGATCGCGCTTGCGACCGGGATCGCGGGAAAGGACGCCAGAACCTTTGAGGTGCGGGCGGTTCGTGGCGCCACGACGAACGGCATCGTGTCGGCCCCCTTCCTTGACGAGGCGTTTACGACCACCGACTACCGGATCCAGATCACGCTGCATGACGACGGCAGTTGGTCCTACGAGGAGGATACAGTGCTCCTCGTGCGCGGCCGCCTCGAGCCGTTCCATCACACCGATCGAAACATGTTGACGCGTCTCGAAGCCCCGGTTCTCAACCCGCTGGCGCGCGCCGCGACCACCTCGGCGGCCCGCAGGGCGGCGCCGAAGTGATCGATCCCGGCCCGCGCTCGCAATCGCGGGCGGCAACCTGATCCGGCGCGCTTGTGCGACGCAGCATCCAATGACGGCCAGCCGTCGCCGCGGGGGGGAACCCGGGCATGTCGCATTTGCCAGAGCCCGCGGACGCTGTTGGCGCGCATTCGCTTCCGCGCTGGTCGACAGGCGGTTGGTCAGCGAGCACAGTCGTGCGGAAGCGCCCGGGCGGCTCGAACCAGGAACATGCTCGACCACGACATTCGGAACGATCCGGCCGGCGACTTCGGTGCTCAAGGCGTCGATCGGCTCGTGGCTGCACAACGCGGGTGCGTCTCCAGCGGCGCAGTCGGTGCCTGCTTTTGGCCAGAATCCCCAGTGAGTCGCCGGTTGCGGCAAGGTCGCGGCGCTGCTCGACACGGCGGCGGCCTTCGCCGGGCGGTCGCCGTATTTCGAGCGTGCAAGCCAAACCGCCGTCGGGCGGCCACTCTGGGATGCAGATTCCGGAGCGGCGCGTCAGTGGGCGACGCCCAGCGGTGGTTCTCCGGATGTGTCCGTGGGGCTGCGCGCCGCGAGGCCGCTGCGCGGATTGAGACGGGGTTCGGCGCCGATCCAGTAAAGGATATTGGCGAGGATGCAGTAGCCGGTACTGGCGAACCACACCATTGCCGCGCCGACGAAGCCTGTGAACGCCGCCCACCACGGTGAGTGCAGCAGGAACAACACTGAGGCGAGCGAGACGTTGATGCCGACCGTCATGTAGATGCGCCGTTCCAGGTACCACGAGTCCGTCTGCATGAAATAGAGGCTCCAGCGGTGGGGCGCCGTGGATGCCAGTGCGGCCGGAAAGCCGAGATGCTTGAGCACGTTGCCGACAGGGCAGAAGCCGGTCAGCGCGACGTTGATGGACACCAGACCCGTGGCGGTGATCAGGAGTATCCACAGTGGATGCACGAGCGTTGCGAGGAGCGTGCCAGACAGCAGCGTGATGCCTGCGATCAGCCAAACGGTCCGCTCGATGTACCAGCGATCGGTGGGAACGACGTAGACGCCTTTCTGGGCTGACATGACACGCACTCCTGCGGTCGGCCGGGCGATGGTCCCGTGCAAGCGCAGACCGCACTGCCACTCGGGAATAACGCCAAGGATAGGCTCTTGTGGCGCCCGGCGCGTTCGGATAACCCGCAGGCCGTCAGCGCAGGAGCCAACCGATGCTCGCGCCCAGCGCCATGGCTGCGGCGAACCGCAGCTCCATTTCGAAGGTCCTAAAGAGGATGCCATTGAAGGCGAGGCCCGGCACGCAGGTAGCGAAATCCCGGCGCAGGCGGACGGTCGCAGGGAAAAGAACGGCAGGCAGCAGTAGCCAAGGGTCCCGTGCCACGACCGCAATGAAAGGCAGAAGGAGGAATGGCGTGAACATCAGGATGGCATAGAGGCGTAGCGAGCGCGCGGCGCCGGCCAGAACCGCGAACGTGCGCCGCCCGGCCGACCGATCGTGGTCGATGTCGCGATGGTTGTTGACGGCCAGAGCCGCAGCGGCCAGGCAGCCGATTGCGATCGCCGCGAGCACGCTCGCGGGGCCCACTTCGCCGGTCAGGACCCAGTCGGTTCCGGTGACCGCGACGAGACCGAAGAACACGAACACGGTTGCCTCGCCGAAAGGCGTGTAGGCGATCGGCCGAGGTCCTGCCATGTACGCGAGCGCCGCCGCCAGAGACGCTGCGCCTACCGCGAGGACAGGCCAGCCGCGAAACGCGACCAACCCGATCCCCAGCCCCGTGGCGATCGCACAGAGCATCACGATCGCGATCCTGACCGTTGATATGTCCAGCCAGCCATTCGCGGTGGCGCGTGGCAGGCCCCGGCGGTCGCCGCGCCTCTCGCCGCCGCGTACTGTGTATCCGACGTCGTTCTGCAAATTCGTAATCACCTGCACGAGCAGCGCGCACGCCAGCACCAGCAGCGACGGGGCTAGCGCGACTGTCCCGACCCGCTCCAGAGCGAGCGTCGCCCCGACGAGCACCGGGCTCAGGGCAACCCACAGGCTGCGCGGGCGGGCAGCGACGACCCATGCGCGGAACGAGCTCGGGCGGACTGATTCGGTTGTGGACGGCAGCAAGGGTGGTTCGCTCCAAAAGATATCTGCGGGTGGTTCAAAGTCAGTGTGTTGAGCCACCCGGCCGGCGTCAAGGTGCGCAGCCCGCCCCGCGTGTAGAAGTGAAGGTCACCTGGGCGTGGAGGAGTCATGTTCCATGAGTCAGCATCGAATATTCTTTCGTCTCTCGGCTCAGTCGCGAGGGTTCGCGGCGGTACTCACCTTGCTGGCGGTGACAAGTGTCGGGGCCGAAGCGACCGACATGCCGGGAGCGCTGGCAACGGCTGATTCTTTCATCGCGGCCATTGGTCAAGGAAATGCAGCGGCGGCACGCGCGCTACTGTTGCCGGAGGTCGTGATTTTCGAATCCGGCTGCGCAGAAGGTTCGGCCGCCGAGTACGCGGCCCGGCACCTACCTGCCGACATCGAGTTCATGAGCGGCATGAAGCGCGAGGTGATCTCGAGGGCAAGCGGTGGTGGCGAGGACGCGATATGGGTTGCCACGCGAACGCGCACCCGCGGGCGTCATCATGGTAAGGCCGTCGACCTCGACTCGACCGAAACGCTGGCGCTGGTGCGCACCGGCGACGGTTGGCGCATCAGCCACATCCACTGGTCGTCGATGCCGCATCCTGCGGCGCGCAAGGGCACATGACGGAGCACCTAGCCGGGTGTGGTCGGACCGACGAGCGTTGTCAGGGACGCGGTGAGCATCAGGATTGTCGCTGCCAGCATAAGCTCGATCTGTACGGTTCGCTGGAGCGAGGACCTAGCCGTCGTGTCGCCGGCTCGCAGACGCGGCGTCAGGCGCAACTTGTTGTAGGCCGCTACGCCCATGAGGACGGTGACCGTCCCGAGCTTTAGCAACGCCAGACGGCCATACTCCGTCTGCCACAGGTCCGAGAGGCTCGCCAGAGTCGCCAACAGTAGCAGCGCACCTGCCAGCGCAAGCGTTGCCACGACGAAGGTGGCGTCTGTGCCGAACCCGTGCACGAGCGCGGCAAACCGCAGCACATCGTCGTCGTCGGCCGCGATCCACAGAATCACGAGCGCGCCGAGCCAGTAGGCGATGCCGAGTAGATGCATGCAGAGCAGCACGACGCCGCCCATGCGTGGCGACGCGCCCCAGGCGTGCCCGATAAACGCAAACGACACGGCGGCGATGATGGCACCGGCGATGCCAAGCGCATTGCCGCGACGGTTGAGCGCGAGTCCGGCCGCGATGAGCGCCAGTCCGACGATTCGCAGCCCTGTCGCGCGGCCTTCGCCTGCGTCGAGCACCATCCCGGTCAGGCTCGTATCGAACATGCTTGCGAGGCTTTCGCCCATCGATCCTGCGAGAAGCGCGACCCTCAGCACGCTCGCAATGAGGGCCACGACGGTACAGGCGCTGAGCCAGCGACGAGCCCGCGCCTGGTCGGCAGGGCAAAGGCGATCACGGGCGCGGAAAAGAAATGCAAATCCCCCGGCCGCTACCAGCGCCGCGGCATAAGTTGCCGACTTGCTGGTGACGGCAGCGAGATCCCAGACGCTCAGGTCCACCAGTTCAATCTCGGTGCTGCGCCGTGGGGGCCAGGATCGTGAACTGGCTGATGCCTTTCATGACGTGCCCGTCATCGGGCGAGGCGGCCGTCCACCGCACCTGCCATCGGCCACCGGGCAGGCGAGGTAGCGGCACGACGATGTTCGTTGCCGCCACGGCAGACCGGTCCACCGCCACGTCGACCTCGTGAACGCTGGAAGTAAGCTTGAGTGTCGCGAGCCTGACCGGGGCTGCGAACTGCAACGTCATCTGTGTCGGCGCGCTTGCCAGCGTCGCGCCATCGACAGGGGCGATGGCGACAAGACGCGCGTGCGCGTGGATCGCGGCGGGCGCGAGGCACGCGATAAGTGTGGTCGTAGCGAGCAATCGGTTGAGCACGTTGGGTCCGATGGAGAGTTCGGTGACATTGTACGGCACGGAACGGCGCGTATCGCCGCTGCTGTGTGTCGCACAATGATGGCCCTGGCGTCTCCTGCCAACCGATGCCCGGGCTCTTGCTGGAAGCCTGCGTGAGCCCCCGCGGGGTGCCCGATCGCAACGTTCCTGTCGTCCTGTCCTGGCCATGGGCGATGTTCTGGCGGAAGTCATCCGCCATGCCGGGCGTAGCGATCCGGTGCTGAGGGCCCGTGTCGTTGGGCGGCGAATTCCGGCGGCGCTCGCGACCGCGGCCATCTTTGTGTCTTAATATCCGATCGGGCGAGCGACCCCCATGCACGGGAACTCCACGAGCATGGCTAACTTTGTACTGGTGCACGGAGGCTTTCAGGGCGGATGGGCTTATCGGCGTGTCGCCGGACTGCTCCGGGACACTGGTCATGGCGTGTACACGCCGACGCTGACCGGCCTGGGTGACCGATCGCGTCTGGCGCACATGCAGGTGAATCTCGATACCCATATTGCGGACGTTGCCAACACCGTCATCTGGGAGGATCTGTCCGACATCATCCTGCTGGGGCACTCCTACGGAGGAATGGTTGTCACCGCTGGCGCCGATCTCATGCCCGAGCGGATAGCGTCCCTGGTCTACCTCGATGCGCCGTCCCGGCCGATTGCGACACGCTCTTCTCGCTGCGGCCCAGCTATCTTTCGCAGTTTCTGGCGAAGGCCGCCGAGGGTGGCGGGCTATTCATCGCACCGAGCCCGGCGTCCTTGTTCGATACACGCTCAAGCGATGACTGGACATGGATGGACGCCAGAACGACTCCGCATCCGATGGCGTGCTTCACTCAGGCGATTCGATTGTCGGGGCGCGCCGGGAGCCAGAGTGATCGGTCTGCCGCAGCCTGGACATTCGATCATGATCGACCAGCCAGAGACTCTGGTTGGGATTCTCAACGAAATCCTCGTGCCGTGAAGTCGACCAACCATGATCGATAGCGCCAGGGCACTACTCGACCAGCCTGCGCGCGTCCACGAGTACACGTGGACGGAGCGTGATTTCCTGCTCTACGCAGTCAGCCTCGGCCTGGGGCGATGCGCGGTTGGCGAGGACGGCTTGTCGTTCGTGTACGAGCGCGACCTCCGGGTCGTGCCGACGTTTCCCACCGTCATCGCGTGGGTCACGCCGCCTACGTTTCCCTCGCTGGGCATTGACGCCGTGCACGCCCTGCATGGTGAACAGCGTATTGAGATTCATCGGCCGGTCCGCGGCCCGCTGTCGGTGTGCGTCTCGGCCACGGTCATCAGGGTCCGGGGCAAGGGTGTGGCGCGCGGCGCGGCAATTACGTTGCGCCAGATCATCTCCGATCTCGCCGATGGGGAACGCGTCGCGACCTTGACGACTACGTGCTTCGGTCGTCGCGAAGGTGGCTGCGGCGACGCAGGACCTGACGCCGTGCCGACGGCGCCGGCACCGACGACGCCGCCTGAGCGAACCTACACGATGGAGACGCTGTCCGATGCCGCGCTGCTTTACCGGCTGACCGGCGACGACAATCCGCTGCACGTCGATCCGACCGTGGCGCGCGCCGCCGGCTTCCCTCGGCCGATCCTGCATGGGCTCTGTGGCTTCGGCATGACATGCCGAGCGGTGCTGATGGCATACCCTGACCTGCATCCGTGCATGGTGGCGTCCCACGAGGCCCGCTTCAGCGCGCCGATCTATCCCAGCGAGACGCTCGCGGTCGATCTCTGGCGGAAAGACGAGTGCATCTGGTTCCGTGCGCGGGTGATCGAGCGTGACGTCGTGGCGATCGCCAACGGCCTCTGCCAGCTGCGGCGCACGCAGCCATCACCCAACTAACACTTCAGGTCTGACCTAGACAGAGTCGGGTCGAGGCGGCACCGACTTAAGATGCCCGCAAGGGACAGGCGACACGGACGCCATCGCCGTGCCGCCCGCGAGCCGTCAGTCCTTCTCGATCAGGGCGCGGTGGGTGACGCCCGCTACCATCGCACCTGCGATCGGGGCTACCCAGAACAGCCACAGCTGCGACAGCGCCCAGCCGCCGACCAGCAGCGCAGGTCCGGTGCTGCGCGCCGGATTCACCGAGGTATTGGTGACGGGGATGCTGATCAGGTGGATCAGCGTCAAACCAAGGCCAATGGCGATCGGCGCGAATCCTGCCGGCGCACGCTTGCCGGTCGAGCCCAGGATGATCATCAGGAAAAAGAAGGTCATCACGAACTCGGTCACCAGCGCCGCACCGAGCGAGTAGCCGCCCGGCGAGTGCTCGGCGTAGCCGTTGCTCGCGAGACCGCTGCTGACGACGTCGAAGCCGGGCTTGCCGCTGGCGATGTAGGCGAGCACCGCGGCCGCCGCGATGGCGCCGGCGACTTGCACCGCCACGTAGCCGAGCGCGTCGATGGCTTTGAAACGGCCTGCCGAGACAAGCCCGAGTGTGACCGCCGGGTTGAAGTGCCCACCCGAGATGTGGCCCACCGCGTAGGCCATCGTCAGCACCGTGAGGCCGAATGCGAGCGATACGCCAAGCAGGCCAATGCCGACGCCGGGAAAGGCCGCAGCGAGAACTGCGCTACCGCAGCCGCCAAGCACGAGCCAGAAGGTTCCGAGGAATTCCGCAGTCCACTTGTTGATCATGAAGCCCCCTTTAAAGATCCGTTTTATTTGTAGTGTGTGCTCGGCGGCGAGCATCTGACCCAGAAAGCGCTGTTGGCTCCAATGGCGCAGCGCCCCGACTGTAGCAATGTCGGTTGGATCGCGTCAGTCGTGCGCGTTGGACGATACGATGTGTAAAGCAAGGCTGACGTCGCCGTCAGGCAGGCGTATCGACGAGTGGCGCTGCCGGCCTGCCGAGTACCCAGCCGGCGACGAACATGCCGAGCCAAAAGCCGATCTCAACGTAGCCCAGCAGCATAATCGCGGCGAGCGGTCCCCAGCCGCCGCCGCCGTGCGCGTACCCGACCGGTAGCGCGATGACACTCAGCACGACCAGTAGCCGTAGCGCCGTGGCGCGTGCTTCCCGGTCGGGACAGATCGCGCGTACCAGCCCCGCAACGATTGCGCCGGGCAGCGCTCCTCCGAGCAGCACCAGCAGCAGTCCGATGACCCCCTCGAGCGGCGCCAGTCGGATTTTCAGGCAATCCGCCCGCTGTTCGCACGACGTCTGGCGCACGGGCCGTCGTGGTGGGCCATTTGCTTGCGAGGCGCGGCGTACCAGTCCGGCATGTACGTTCGCGGAGGGTGGATGACCATGCTCCGCATCGACGCCGTGGTCGATCAGCGAAAACCCGTCGTAGTCGCGGTAGCCGGATACCTTCAGCGACAGCTCACGGAACCACGCCACTGGCTGCAGCGAGCCTGCCCGTACCTGCGCGAGGATATGGCCGAACACCTCGGGCGCGAACGCCTCCACTCCCGCGATCCGGGCCTCGCACAGAAGGTTCCCGGTGGCGCCTGGCGCAAGGGCGATCGCTGCGCCGGCGAAGTTGTCATCGTCGCACAGCAGGTAACTGCGCTCGGGCCACGGCAGCGCGGCCTGCGTGCCCTGCGTGTCTTCCAGAACGAGGTAGAAACGCGCCGCGGTCAGTGGCACCTGCAGACGGTTGCGTAGTGAGACGACGAAGTACAGCAGATGGGAATTGACAGGAGTGGATGGCAGCGGCGCTTGTGTCCAGACGCCTGCGCCCCGATCGTCGAACGCCGCGTTGAGGTTCGATCCGTTGCGCCCGGCGCGCGGTGGCGGCGTCCGATCGTCGGCCAGTTCGACCTGCGCCGCCTCGGCAAGCAGCCGCTGGACAGCGCCGGTCCCTGCGTCGGCGCGCGTGGCGACCCAAGCAACCGTATCGCCCAGCGTCCGCATCGGCTCCGCCGGCGTGCCGAGGATGCGACTGGCGACGACATAGTCGGCATAGCGGCGCGCAGCGTCCCGTCCTGGCCGAGTTCCGCCAGTTGCGTGAACGGAGCGTCCAGCTCGCTCACGTCCGCCGGCCACGGCCTCGCCAGCAGCGCGTGAAACAGCGGCACGTCAAGTGGGCGTTGCGGCTCGGTGCGCCAGTCGTGCAGTTGGCCATCCAGGCGCCAGCCGCCGACGAGCCCGACCGACAGCAGTGCCAGTAGCGCGACGTAACGAATCATGAATCGCGTGAGCGGCACTCGCCGGCTCACCACCAGCCGCGTCGCTTGAACCAGATGATCGGCAGGATCGTGCTCAGCAGGATCAGGCCCAGTGCGTACGGATAGCCGTATTCCCAGCTCAATTCGGGCATTGCGTGGAAGTTCATGCCATACATGCTTGCGATCAGCGTCGGCGGGATGCCGACGACAGATACGATCGTCAGTACCTTGAAGATGTCATTTTGCTCGGTGCTGATCAGCCCGAGCGTCGCGTCCAGCAGGAACTGAGCCTTCGCGAACAGATGTTCCTCGTAGTCGACCAGCGAGCGCAGATCCTGGCGGACGGTCTGCAGTCGGACGTTGAACTCGGCCGGCATCCACTCGGCGGCGGCGTCTGTGACGAAGCCGGAGATGCGCTGCAGGCCGAGCAGGCTCTCCCGGAATCGCGACAGGTGATCGCCCGCCGTTCCGACTTCATCGAGACTCTGGCGCAGCGTCGCGGCGACGCGCTTGTGGCGTGCGCGCTGGCCGGGGCGCTTGCCGAACGCCCGCGCCGAAACCCCGGCGAGGTCTGCGCCGAGCTTCTCTAGCGTGTCCGCGCCGAAGTCTACCAGCCCCTCCAGCAGGGCGACGAATACCGCCGCACTGCAGGTGTGCGTGCCGTCCTGCACGTGGGCCTCGACCCCTGCGAAGGCGTGCAGCTCCGAATAGCGGATCGTGACGAGCACATCGGGGGAGAGCACGAAGCCCAGCGGCACCGGGGTGTAGGCGCTGGCCTCGTCGCGGGAGGCAAGCGGCATGCTGACGTAGAGGGTACGGCCTTCGGATCGGACGCGGCTGGAGGTCTCTATCTCCTGCAGGGCGGCGCGCGAGGGTACGTGCACGGCGTATTCGCCCGCGACGGTCGCGGCTTCCTCTGCCGTTGGGTCGTAAAGGTCAATCCAGAACGCCTTGGCGCAGCCTGAATCGGGTGTGTCAGCGGCAGCCGGATACTTCGTCAGCATGCGTCGATCCCGGGAGCGAGGGGGCGTGAAGGGGCGTCACGCGGCGACGGTCGCTCGATGGCCGTCAAGGCATGGTACCGATCCCAGGTTGTTCGACCAAATGCGATGTGATCTTCGCCATTCGACCGCTGATCGGACTCCCCAATTCAGAGCCGCTCTGCCATGCCGCTGTCCTGCGCGTTGTGCCAGATGTCGAAGGGCTTCAAGCGCTCCATGGTTCGCGGCCGGGCGCGGGGCTACGGACTCGCGAGACTTGCGCGGGCGTGGTCATTTCGGCAGCCTAGCAGCCTGTCGGACTGAGCTTTTCAGTCGAATGGACGACAACCTGCAGGGTGTGTGGATTCATGTGGGTGTTGATCGAAAATCGTGAGTTGAGTGGTCGCGAGACCCGCTCAGCAGGACTGCATCGCGAACATCCGCT
>JANXQL010000158.1 GCA_025356815.1 Pseudomonadota bacterium | reverse complement strand
CGCGGAAGTCGCCGTCAAGCTCGTACGCACCGGCCTGGATACGGCGGTCATCGCCGAACGGCTGCGCCACGAACGGCAGATTCTGGCGGGTCTGGAGCATCCGAACATCGCCCGCCTGCTCGATGGCGGCACGACATCGGTGGGCACCCCCTACCTCGTGATGGAGCTCGTCGAGGGGCTCCCGATCGATGAGTTCTGCAACGCACGGAGGTTGTCCATCAGCGAGCGTTTGCAGCTCTTTCGGCGCGTCTGCGAGGCCGTTCAATACGCGCATCGACGCCTCGTCATTCACCGCGACCTCAAGCCGAGCAATATTCTGGTGCCGCCCGACGGGCAGCCAAAACTGCTCGACTTCGGAATCGCGCGGCTGCTGGACCCGACGGCAGGCGCTACCGTCACGCTGCTGCAGGCGCTGACTCCGGAATACGCGAGCCCGGAGCAGTTCAAGGGCGAGCCGATCACGACCGCGACCGACGTCTATTCCCTCGGTGTCGTTCTCTACCGGCTGCTCTCCGGCGGCTCGCCGTATCCGAGTGCTTCCTCGACACCGCACGCGCTCGTGCGCGCGGTGTGCGACCTGAATCCGCCGGCCCCGAGCACGGCGGCGACCACCGCGGGCCACCGAACGACCCAGGTACCCGCCGATGGCGTGTCGCAGCCGTTGATCCGCAGCGCCGAGGAAGCCACCGCCGCGAAGCTGCGGCGCCGCCTCGCGGGTGACCTCGACCACATCATCCTCAAGGCGATGAGCAAGGACCCGGACGATCGCTACGGCACGGTCGAGCAGCTCGCCGACGACATCGACCGGCATCTGCAGGGCCGACCCGTGAAGGCGACTCGCGGCTCGTGGGCCTATCGGGCGGCCAAGTTCGCCCGACGCCGGAAGGGGCCGCTGGCCGCCTCCTTCATCGTGCTGCTGAGTCTATCGGCCGGGCTTGCCAGTACGCTCCACCAGGCACGCATTGCCACCGCCAACGGCCGGCGCGCCGAGCAGCGCTTCAATGATGTCCGCCACCTGGCGACCTCCTTCCTGTTCGAATTTCACGATGCCATCCACAACCTGCCGGGGTCGACGCCGGCACGTGCGCTGCTCGTCAAGCGAGCGCTCGAGTACCTCGACAGCCTGTCGCGGGAAGCTGCCGCCGACGCGGCTCTGCGCCGCGAGCTTGCAACCGCATACGCGACACTCGCCGACATCCAGGGCGCGCCGATGCGCAACAGCCTCGGTGACCTCGACGGCGCTCTGACGAGTATCGCGAAAGCGGTGTCGATCCTCGAGGTGCTGCATCGGGACTCGCCGCGCGATGAGACCCTCAGCAGCGAGCTTGCCCACGCGTACGGCGAGATGGCCAACCTCCTCGACGCGAAGGGAAGCTTTGCCGCTGCCGTCGACCTCTACCGCAAGGGCCTTGCGATCATCGCAGCCATCCCGCGGCCGGGCCTTGCGACGCTGAGGGTCATGGGCACGCTGCAGGTCAGCTACGGTGACGCGCTGGCGAAGAACGGCAATCTCAAGGCAGCGGTCGACGCCTATCGCAAGGCCATCGAGCTTGATGGCGCCGTTGTGCGTGGCGCCCCCCAGGCGCACGCCTTCGCACGCGACCAGGGCGTTGCCTACATCCACCTTGCCAGCGGCTTCGACGACATGGGCATGGTCGACGATGCGCTCGCCAGCGCGAGAAGTGCGTACGGCCTCTTTCAATCGCTGGCAGGACCCGACGACGCACAGTCCCGGCGCGACCTCGCCGTGGCGAACGTGATGATTGCCGAGCAACTCGCCAAGCGCGGCGACAAACGCGGCGCACTCGCGGTCCAGCAGCAGGAGCTGGCGGCGGATCTGCAGGTCGCGGCCGGCGACCCCCAGAACCACCTTGCACGGCGCGACGTCTATGTCGACTACTACAAGATCGCCGGGTTGCAGTCAGACCTGAACCAGATGCGCGAGGCGATCGCGAACGAGCGACGCGTCATCGAACTGACGCAGACGGAAGACAAGCTCACACCCGGCAATGCAGTGACTCGCGCCGACCTGCAGACGGGTTACTTTCACCTGAGCCAGATGCTCGCGAAGACTGGCGACTACGCAGGCGCTCTGGACAACGCGCTCAAGGCGAGGGAGATCTCGAAGGCCGCAGTCACCGCCAATCCCGCCGATCTGGCCGGGCGCTCCGACCTGTCCGAGGTTGAGATGGCGGTCAGCGACGCGCAGCTGGCGCTTGGCCGCCGCCGTGAGGCGGTGGCAGGCTATCTCGACGCCACGGCGCGCAGCGAAAGTATCGTCGCGGGCGACCCGAACGATGTCGGCCGGCGGATCGTGCTGGCACGCCTGTACGCAAAGCTCGGCGGCCTGATCGGATTATCGCGTCCAGCCGAGCCCGCGAGCACTGGCGACGATAATGCAAGGCGCTCTCGCGATTACTATCGCAGGAGCCTTGCGATCTGGGCTGACCTTGAGCGGAAGAAGCAGCTGGGCGCCGACTCGATCGGTGAGAGTGCGCGGATCGCACGACTGTTGAAGGGCGCGTCACAGGCGCCTGCGCCACGACGCCCCTGAGACACCCGGTGCACCGCGCGGCAGGGGTCGCCTCAGCCATCGCGACGCAGCACGACCCGGCCTTTGTGGATGCCGCCCGGGCGCAGTAGAGTGTGGTCCTCGGCAAGGCGTCGTCGGTGGAAGTGAGCTTGCTATGGAACTGGGCGCGATCTATCTGCAGCTCGCCGCGCTGCTCCGAGCGATCGATCGCGAGCTGACCGGGCTGTTGCCGTCGGCGTCCCTGCCGCTCGCCGGCAGCAGCGCCTACGAGCGTCTCGCAGGCAAGCTCGATCAGTGGGAACGACAGCTCGCCCAGATCGCTCGCGTTCTGTCGTCGCAGCTTCACGCGCTCGCGCTGCAGGGGCAGTATGTGCAGCAACTGCCGCGCGCGAGCCGCTACCCGGCCCGCCAGAGCATCGGCGACCGGACCCAGAATATCGATGCGGCCTTGAAGGAGCTGGCGGCAGTCCGCGCGCGGCTCGATGCCTTGTTTGATCGCATTGGCCGCCCGACCGGACCGGAGGTCGTCAAGGCGATCGAGAAGCTGGCGACCACCGCTTTTAAGGAAGCCGAGCTGACCCGGGCTGCCACGCGGGAATTGCAGAGTTCGATCACGAAATCATCAGGACCGGTGCTGCACGGCGCGGCTCCTGCGGCGGGGCCGGACCTGCTCGTGTCGGTCGCAGTCGTCGGCCGGCTGATGCACATCCTGGTCCTGCGCTACCTGGCGCGTGCTGGCAAGGGGCCGCCCGGGACCTGAGGGCGGTGCCTCCGCGGCCGGCGGTCCTCCCCGGCTCCGAAGCCGCGCGTGCTGACGCCGAACTGGACGCCACGAGACATCGTGGCTAGAAGGGCTGTCGACCTCACCCAGCAGTAACGCTGGGGTTGGCTTGACTATTTATCGTAACGCGTTACGATATAAGAATGAGTCGTTCTGCGAACACTGGTCCCCCACGGCGCGGGCGCCCCCCGACCGGACGCGCGATCTCCGCAGCCGAGCGAATGCGTCGCTACAGGGCGCGCCTGAAGGCGCAGATCCCTGTCATCGGCGCGCCCGAGGGTCGCGCCGGCGAGCCATCGGCACGCACCTATTCGTCGCACGCGCTGTCCGACGCGCGCAGTCTGGCGATGCATGCCCGGATAGTTGCCAAGATCAATCGTGACCCGGCGCTGCTCGCCCTCGCGCGCGCAAACCTCGTTCGCTGGGCGGCGGTCGGCACCGGGGGCGCGCTGCCAGCACATGCGGAATGGCGGCAGATCCTGCAGTGGGAGTGGGACGCGATCGCCGCACTGCTACTCGAGCAAAGTGAGTGGGCGGTCCGCCTGCGTCAGTCGACACCCTTCACCGGTATCCTGCACGCGAAGGAGCGTTGGGCGATCCATGAAGCGTTCAGATCTTGAGCACATCATTCGCGCGGCGGGCGCGATCGCGAACGACAGCGAAATCGTCGTCGTCGGCAGCCAGTCCGTGCTCGGGGAATTTCCAGAGGCGCCAATGGAGTTGCTGCGCTCGGTTGAGGCGGATATCTATCCTCACCACCGGCCCGAGCTCGCCGACCTGATCGACGGAACGATCGGCGAGGGGTCGCCGTTCCACCACACCTTTGGTTACTACGGTCAGGGGGTTGGAACCGATACCGCTGTACTACCCACTGGCTGGAAGCGACGTGTGGTTCGCGTGCTCAACAGCAACACCGCCGGCATCTGTGGCCTCTGCCTCGAAGTGCACGACCTGGCAATCTCGAAGTACATCGCCGGCCGAGACAAGGATCGGGAATTTACTCGCTGCCTCGCGGCACGTGGAATGACACGCCGTGCGGAGTTGCTCAGGCGTCTGGCCGACACGGTGCTAGCACCGGAACTTGCGCGTCTGGTGGCGGGCAGAATCGACGCCGACTTCAAAGCCTAGCGGCGACATCACAGCCTCGCAATGCAGAGGTCGGCCGCGCCCGCAGCGCGTGCCGTCGACCTCTGAGGGAAGGAAATTGGTCGGGGCGAGAGGATTTGAACCTCCGACCCCTTGCACCCCATGCAAGTGCGCTACCAGGCTGCGCTACGCCCCGACCGGAGGCGACGTCGTGTGCGACACGACGCCTTCAAGAACTGCTGAGTCTAATCCAATGGCGGCACCGCGGCCACCACGGCGCGCCTAGCGGCGCAGGGTCTTGAGCAGGTCCTCGAGCTCGGCACGCACCTGCCGCACGATCTGCTGGCTCTGCGATACGTCCTCGCGGGCCTCGTCGCCGGCCAGGCGCTGGCGCGCACCACCGATCGTGAAACCCTGGTCGTACAGCAGGCTGCGGATCTGGCGGATGACCAGCACGTCCTGTCGCTGGTAGTAGCGACGGTTGCCGCGGCGCTTGACGGGCTTGAGCTGCGGGAACTCCTGTTCCCAGTAACGCAGCACGTGCGGCTTCACGCCGCACAGGTCGCTGACCTCGCCGATCGTGAAGTAGCGCTTGCCCGGAATCGCCGGCAGTTCGGCGTTATTGCTTGGTTCCAACATACGCTTCGACTCGAGCCTTGAGCTTCTGACCCGGGCGGAACGTCACGACGCGGCGCGCGCTGATCGGAATCTCCTCGCCCGTCTTCGGGTTGCGACCCGGGCGCTGGTTCTTGTCGCGCAGGTCGAAGTTGCCGAAGCCGGAGAGCTTGACCTGTTCCCCGTGGGACAGCGCGTGACGCACCTCCTCAAAGAAGAGGTCGACGAGCTCGCGAGCCTCACGCTTGTTGAGGCCGAGCTGATCGAACAGCGCCTCGGCCATTTCTGCCTTCGTCAGTGCCATCGGTCGTGGAGCTCTCGTCAGTCGCGAAAAGTCGCTTTGAGGTCCTGCTGCAGTCGCTGTCGCACGGCCGTCATCACGGCCTCCACGTCAGCGTCTGTCAGGGTCTTAGTTTTGTCCTGCAAAATCAAGCCCAAAGCCACACTTTTTCGACCGGATTCGATGCCTTGTCCCCGATAGACGTCAAACACCGTGATTTCGCGCAGCAAGCTTGACGAGCCGACAGTAACAGATTCGCGTAACTGGTTGAAAGTCAGTGTTTCCTCTACCACCACCGCGAGATCACGGCGCACGGCGGGGAAGCGGGAAAACTCCTGCGCGCGCGGCAGCGCCGCCGCGGCCACGGTGTCCAGCTCCAGCTCGAACACGATCGGCGCGGCGGTCAGCTCCAGCGCCCGCGCGAGTTCAGGATGCAGCTCGCCCAGCCAGCCGCAGGGCACGCCGGCGCGCAGGATCCGTGCACTTCGACCGGGGTGCAGGCAGCCGAGCGTCGCCGCCTCGAAACGAAATTCCGCCGCGCCGCTCGCGGCCAGCAGCGCCTCGACGTCGGCCTTGATGTCGTAGAAGTCGGCGGCGGTCGAGGCCGTGCCCCACTGCTCCGGCAGAGCGGTGCCCCAGGCGATGCCGGCGATGGTATTTATTTCTTTTAATTCATTGCTTTGTAGAATGAACTTCGCGCCATGCTCGAACATCCGCACGCGCCCCTGCTGGCGTCGGACGTTGTCGCCGAGCGCCTTGAGCAGCCCCGGCCACAGCGAGACGCGCATCTCGGCGAGTTCCGCCGAGATCGGGTTCAACAGCGCGAGCGCCTGCTGCTGCGGGAACAGTCGCCGCTGCAGGAGCGGATCGACGAAGGTGTAGTTGATCGCCTCGTAGTAGCCGCGGTCCACCAGCGCAAGCGCGAGCCGCTCGGTCGGGATGCGCCCCTCGGGCGCGGCACCCGGACGCTGCGGCATCGGCGCGTCGATCGCCGGGATCTCGTTGTAGCCATACACGCGGGCCACTTCCTCGACAAGATCAGCACCCTGCGTTATGTCGAATCGCCAGCTCGGCGCCGTCACGACCAGGCCCTCGCCGGCCTCGACGACCTGCATGCCGAGCGAGCGCAGGATCGCGACGATGCGCGCCTGCGGCACCTCGATGCCGATCAGCCGCCGGAACGTTCGCCAGGCGATCGTGATCGCCTCCGGCACCGGCAGCGCGGACGGCGCCTCAGTGAGCGTGGTGGGCCCTGCCTGCCCGCCCGCGATCGCGACCAGGAGCGCGGCCGCGCGCTCGATCGCGCGTTCCTGACCGGTCGGGTCCACGCCGCGTTCGAAGCGCTGCGAGGCGTCGGTGATCACGCCGAAGCGCCGGCCACGGCCTGCGATCGCATCGGGCGCGAACCAGGCGCTTTCGAGGAACACGTCGGTGGTGTCGGCGGCGATGCCGCTCTTGGCCCCGCCCATCACGCCTGCCAGCCCCACCGGGGCCACGGCATCGGCGATGACCAGCATGTCGGGGTCGAGGCGGATGTGGCTGCCGTCCAGCAGCTCGAGCGTTTCGCCCGCGCGCGCGAGGCGCACCTCGATGCGCTCTTGGAGCTGGCGCAGGTCGTAGGCATGCATCGGCTGGCCGAGCTCGAGCATCACGTAGTTGGTGACGTCCACCAGCGGTCCGAGGCTGCGGATGCCGGCGCGGCGCAGCCGCTCGCGCATCCACAGCGGCGTCGGCGCGGCCGGGTTCACGCCGCGGATCACGCGCCCGGCGAAGCGCGCGCAGCCAGATGGCGCCTGCAGGTGCACCGGCAGGCAGTCGTCGAGGCTCGCCGCGAGCGGCGGCATCGACGGGAACGCAAGCGGGCTGTCGCCGAGCACCGAAAGCTCGCGGGCGAGCCCGAGCACCGACAGCGCGTCGCCGCGGTTGGGCGTGAAGTTGATCTCGAAGACGACGTCGTCGAGGTCCAGCGCAGCGCGCAGGTCGGCGCCGGTGAGCAGATCGCCGGGCAGCTCGAGCAGGCCCTCGTGGCTGTCGCCGAGCTCGAGCTCGCGGGCGGAGCACAGCATGCCCTCCGACTCGATGCCGCGCAGCTTCGCGCGCTTGATCTGCATGCCGCCGGGCAGGCGCGCGCCGATGCGCGCCAGCGGTACCTTGATGCCGGCGCGCGCATTCGGCGCGCCGCAGACGATGTTCAGGTGCTCGCCATCACGGCCCAGCACCTCGCAGACGCGCAGCTTGTCGGCCTGCGGATGGGCCTCGGCCGTCAGGATCTCGCCGACGACGATGCCCTCGAACGGCGGCGCGGCGGTACTGCGGCCCTCGACCTCGAAGCCGGCCATGGTCAGCTGGTGGGCGAGCGCGCCGACCTCTGGG
>JANXQL010000156.1 GCA_025356815.1 Pseudomonadota bacterium | reverse complement strand
GGCGGGCGGGCGCACGGCCGCGCGTCCCTGCGCGGCCCGCCGCGTGCTTAGACCGTGGAGTCGCGGTAGCGCCGCAGCCAGATCGTCGCGCCGACCATCGCCATGGCGAGCAACACACCGATCCATACCTCCGGCGAGGTGAAGTACCGCAGTGGGTCGACGATGTCGACGATCGATGCAGGCATATCCTTCAGCGTGATCTGCACATTCTCACCGCCGCCCATGGTCATGTGGTGGCCGAAGGCCCCCGCTAGGAACGCGGGCGGGAACGTCCGCTCCATGACGAGCGTCCCGATGAGGTTCGTACCGAACGCGATGCGCTCGACCAGCATCACAGCGAGCGGCGCAAGCGTGGCAATCGCGAACGGTGAGCGTGGCGCCCACGCTGACACCAGCATCAGGAACGCGATCGTCGGCAGGAACCAGAAGGTCGCAGCCACGAAGATGTAGCCAACGAACGCGAGCCACGCCCCCCAGGCGGCGGGTGACCAGAGGCTCGTTGCAGGACCCATGATTGCCGGCAGCGTTACGGCGACGCCCGCGACGAACATCACGATCAGTTGAGACACCAGCATTGCCGCGATGCCCACCAGCGGCATGACGACCGACGCGGTCACGAGCTTCGCCAGGACCGTCTGCGTATCACTCAGTGGCAACGACTTCCAAAACAGCACGCTGCGGTCACGGCGCTCCGTGAACAATGCGTCCAGCGCGTAGAGTGCCTGCGTGACCACCACCGTGATGAAGAATGGTACGCCGAGCGTGAACAGCGCTATCGCGACATACATATCGCGCTTGGTTGGATCGAACTTCGAGGACAGCTTCGCAAGCACATCCGGATCGACCTGCAGGTGCCCGGAATGGAGAATTCCGAAGACCGACACCAGCGTGACGATCGCAGCGCAGATCATCGGCGCAAGCCAGATTGACCTCGACTCCCACCACTCCCGCCGCAACAGCCAGATGAAATTGTTCACTTCGCACCTCCGCCGACCTTGGCGACGAACAGATCCGCGATCGAAGGCCGGCGAACGTCGCCGAGAGCCGCAAGCGCGTCTTGATCCGCACCTTCATACATGAAGCAGTGCCGACCCATGATCTGCCGCTCGGACAGCGGCTTCATCGCACGCGCGGCCTCCGCCTGGGCAGGGGCGGCCAGCAGCTGCGCGTAGCGCACCGGAATCTCGTCCATTGGCAAGTCGAGCACGACACGGCCGCGATCGACGAAGATCAGGTCGGTCAGAATGGTTTCGATCTCCTCGACCTGGTGAGTCGTCACGAGAATCGTGCGCTCATCGTCCATGTAGTCGGATATCAGGGTGTCGTAGAACTGCTTGCGTGACAGGATGTCGAGGCCCAGCGTCGGCTCGTCCAGCACCAGCAGTTGTGCATCGATCGCCATCGTCAGCGCCAGGTGCAGCTGGGTGATCATGCCTTTCGACAGTTCACGAACTCGACTGCCGGGCTTTATGTTCGTCCGCGCGAGGAACTCGCGACAGCGCTCCGGTCGGAATCTCGGATGTACACCCTGGACGAACTCTACCGCCTGGCTCACCTTCAGCCATCGCGGCAGGACCGCGACATCTGCTATGAACGAGACGCGTTCGGCGAGCTCGTCTCGCTGCAGGTAGGGATCCAGGCCAAGCACCTTCAGCGAGCCCTCGCAGCGCGCGAGCCCAAGGATGGCCTTTATGGCGGTCGTCTTGCCGGCGCCGTTGGGGCCGATCAGACCGACGATTCGCCCGGTCTCTATCTTGAACGACGCGCCATCGAGCGCGCGGGTTGCGCCGTAGCGCTTGGTCAGTCCTTCAGCTTCGATCAGCGTGGCCACGGAGTGGCTCCTTTGTTGATTCTTAGGTTTGGTCGTCGTCGGCGTCAGGGGCCGAGGCGACAGGCCTGGGCTCGGCGCGCACGGCCGGCGGCACGGCGAGCAGCTCGGCAGCGCTGAAGCCGAGGCGCTGAATCGTGGCGTGGACGCGCGGCCATTCCCCCTCGAGGAAGCGCTGGCGCTCGTCCTTCATCAGTGCCCGGGTCGCGCCCTCGGCCACATACATGCCGCGGCCGCGGCGCTTTTCCACCAGCGCCTCGTCGACCAGCTGCTGGTAGCCCTTGAGCACCGTCAGCGGGTTGAGGCGGAAATCGGCTGCGACATTGCGCACCGACGGCAGCGGGTCGCCTTCCTTGAGGACCCCTTCGAGGATCATCGCCACGACGCGATCGCGCAGTTGCCGGTAGATCGGTTGGCTATCGTTCCAGTTGGCGTCCATAAGGGACTCGCTGTCGTCGTTGAACGCGCCCATCACGGTGATCTGGCGCAAGGCAGTTCTACTTTAGCAGCGCACCGGTCAGAACCCGGCCGCGACCCGCTCGAGCAGCGCGTCCCCGGCAGGCGCCTGCGGCGCGGTATCGGCCGCGTCCACGCCCGCCAGGATCGGCGCATCGAACGGCGCGCGAGCGGCGCTGACCAGCACTTCCGGCAGGTCGTGCGGCGCATAGACGATCACCTCGCCCAGATCGCCGGGCGCGAAGACCACGACCTCGCCCAGATCGCCGCCCACCATCGGCTGCGTACCCGCGGCACCGCCGTGGTGCCCGTGGAAGCCGGTGGCACCGGCACCGGCCACACCCGCGACGGCAACCAGCGCCATCGCGACCATCGTCTTGCGTACTTTGCTCGTGAACATGACTCACTCCTTTGGTCGTTGCCCGGAGGCTCTGCCTCCGGTGAGCCCCGCTTCCCGCCCGGGAAGTGGTGTGCTCTTCTGGTGTTGTAGTTAACTACAACACGTAGACTCGTGCAAGTCTTTTTTGAAGAAATCGCGAGGATTCTTTCTACGGCTCATTAAAACAATGGGTTACAGATGAAAAAGAGCGCGCTACGGATGCACGAGGGCAGCCGGTAGGGCCAAAATGCCGGCTCGGCGCGTTCTGGAGGAGTCCCAGGAATGGCCGAATCGCATCTGCGACCTCGGTTTTGAAGCCGTCCGCTAGAATGCTGCACCGCAGTCACCACGGGAGCACACGATGAAGCAGCCTATCAACGTCACGATCACCGGCGCCGCGGGCCAGATCGGCTACGCACTCGCCTTCCGCGTCGCGTCCGGCGCGATGCTCGGACCCGATCAGCCGGTGAACCTGCGGCTGCTCGAGATCACGCCCGCCCTCGGCACGCTGCAGGGCGTGGTGATGGAGCTATCCGACTGCGCGTTCCCGACGCTCAACAGCGTCACCGCCAGCGATGATGCGAACGTCGCGTTCAGGGACTGCGGCGTGGCACTGCTGGTCGGCGCGCGTCCGCGCGGTCCTGGCATGGAGCGCAAGGACCTTCTGCTCGCAAACGCGCAGATCTTTTCCGTGCAGGGTCGTGCCATCAACGATGTCGCGCGTCGCGACATCAAGGTGCTCGTCGTCGGCAATCCCGCGAACACCAACGCACTGATCGCGAGCCGCAACGCGAAGGACATCGACGTTGGCAACTTCACCGCGATGACGCGGCTCGACCACAACCGCGCGCTCGCGCAGCTGGCCGAGAAGACCGGCTCGCACGTCAACGACATCAAGCGCGCGATCATCTGGGGCAATCACTCGGCTACGCAGTATCCGGACCTGCACCACGCGAGCGTGAACGGCAAGGCCGCCCTGTCGCTTGTCGACCAGGCGTGGTACGCGGACACGTTCATTCCGACGGTGCAGCAGCGTGGCGCGGCGATCATCAAGGCGCGTGGCGCGTCGTCGGCGGCATCGGCTGCCTCGGCGGCGATCGATCACGTGCGCACCTGGATGCTCGGCACGGCGCCGGGCGACTGGGTCAGCATGGGCATCCCGTCGGACGGCAGCTACGGCATCGCGGAGGGCGTGATCTATTCCTACCCGGTCACCACCTCCAACGGTAAGTACAAGATCGTGCAGGGCCTCGAGATCAACGAGTTCAGTCGCGCGCGCATGAAGGCGACGGAAGCCGAACTGCGCGAGGAGCGTGACGGAGTCAAGGACCTCATTTGACGACGTTCCTGCTCGCGTTCACGGCGCTCTTCTCGATCGTCAACCCGCTGTCGAGCGCGTTCATCTTCTACACCGCGACGCAGGGCTTCGATCCGCGTCTGCGCGCGAAGCTGTCGCGCTGGGTGGCGATCTACGCGTTCGCGATCGTCGCGGTGTCGTTGTACGTGGGCGCCTACGTGCTGAGTTTCTTCGGCGTCTCGGTGCCGGTGCTGCGCGTCGCAGGCGGGATCGTCATCGCCATGTCCGGCTGGCGGATGCTCAGCGGTCCGGATGCGACCGAGCAGCGCACGACGGACACCACGGCGGCCCTGCCCGACGCCGCGACCCCGAGCCGGCTCGCGTTCTATCCGTTCACCATGCCGCTGACCACGGGGCCGGGCACGATCTCGGTGGCGATCTCGATCGGCGCCAATCGGCCGAACAGTGTCGTGGCCGCATTCGAGTTCTTCGCCGAGACCATCCTCGCGGTGCTGCTGCTCGCGGTGCTGATCTACGTCTCCTACCGCCAGTCGGCGAGGCTGGCCCGGGCCATCGGCCCGACCGGTACCGCCGTAGTCGTGCGACTGACGGCGTTCATCCTGTTCTGCATCGGCATCCAGATCGCCTGGAGCGGCGCCTTCCAGCTGCTGAGCACCCTGCCGTTCACCGGGACCCCGGCGGCCGCGAACTGAGCCGGGCGGCCCGCTTCCGGGTCGTCGCCAGCCCGGGGATCCAGCCGCCAGCCGGTGCGTGTTCGATATTGTCGACAACTCAGAAACGACCGGTCGTTTTTCGACGTTAAGCCCTGATTCTGCTGCGCCCGCCGTGCGCTATGATGGGCAGTATTCGCCGTTGGTCCGGAGCCGCCCATGCTGAGCCTGATCTGGCTGTTCGCGTTCGTCGGCACGACCCTCTACCTCGCCTATCGGCGCAGCACGCTGCTCCACGCCAGCATCATGCTCGGCCTACTGCTCTTGGCGTACGCGCTGTGGGGCGCCGCAGTCTGGCCCTGGAAGGCGCTGCTGGGGATCGCCTTCCTGCCCCTGCTCCTGCTGAACGTCGCGCCGCTGCGGCTCACCTTCGTGACCCGCCCGTTCCTGCGCATCTATCGGCGCATGCTGCCGTCAATGTCTACGACCGAGCGCGAGGCACTCGAGGCGGGCACGGTCTGGTGGGATGGGGAGCTGTTCACCGGCGGTCCCAACTGGGACAAGCTGATGTCATCGACGGCGCCGGTGCTGACCGCCGAGGAAAAGGCGTTCCTCGACGGGCCCTGCGAAGAGCTTTGCCGCATGACCGACGACTGGGAAGTCACCCACCAGCGCGCCGACCTGCCGCCGGCGGTGTGGGAGTTCCTAAAGTCGCGTGGCTTCTTCGCGATGATCATCCCCAAGCGCTACGGCGGGCTCGAGTTTTCGGCCTACGCCCATTCGTGCGTGCTCGTGAAGCTCGCCAGTCGCAGCGCAACCCTGAGCTCGACCGTCGCGGTGCCGAACTCGCTCGGGCCGGCGGAGCTGCTGCTTCACTACGGCACCGATGCGCAGAAGGCGCACTACCTGCCGCGGCTGGCATGCGGCGCGGAGATACCCTGCTTCGCGCTGACCGGCCCACGGGCCGGCTCCGATGCCGCCTCGCTGCCGGATACCGGCGTCGTCTGCCGCGGCCAGTGGCAGGGGCAGGAGGTAGTCGGCATCCGGCTGAACTTCTCCAAGCGCTACATCACCCTCGCGCCCGTGGCGACGGTCATCGGACTCGCGTTCCGGCTGCTCGATCCCGACCACCTGCTCGGCGACAACGCCGATCCCGGCATCACCGTCGCGCTGATCCCGCGCGACACCCCGGGCGTCACGATCGGCCGCCGGCACTTCCCGCTGAACGTGCCGTTCCAGAACGGCCCCATCCAGGGACACAATGTGTTCGTGCCGGTGGACTGCCTGGTGGGCGGCGCGAAGATGGCCGGCCAGGGCTGGCGCATGCTGGTCGAGCAGCTGTCGGTCGGCCGTTGCATCTCGCTGCCGTCGAACACCACCGGCGGCGCCAAGGCGGGCGTCTACGCCACCGGCGCCTACGCCCGCATCCGGCGCCAGTTCAACGCCTCGGTCGGTCAGTTCGAGGGCGTCTCGGAGGTCATCGCCCGGATGACCGGACTGACCTACATCATGGACGCGGCCCGCTCGGTGACCGCCGGCGCAATCGACGGCGGCGAAAAGCCCTCGGTACCGTCGGCCATGCTGAAGTACCACTGTACCGAGATGGGCCGCCGCGTCGCCAACGACGCGATGGACGTCCACGGCGGCAAGGGCATCTGCCTCGGGCCGCACAACTACCTCGGCCGCGGCTACCAGGCGGTACCGATCGCGATCACGGTCGAGGGCGCCAACATTCTCACGCGCAACCTGATCATCTTTGGCCAGGGCGCGGTGCGCTGCCACCCGTACGTGCTGCGCGAGATGAACGCGGCCAAGGATCCCAACCGCGAGCGGGGCCTCGCCGAGTTCGACCGGGCGCTGTTCGGCCACATCGGCTTCACGCTGTCGAACGCCGCCCGTTCGCTCGTGATGGCACTGACGCTCGCGCGCTTCACGCGCGTGCCGCAGGCAGGTCCCGCGACACGCTACTTCCAGCACATCAACCGCTTCAGCGCGAGCTTCGCGTTTGTCAGCGACGTCGCGATGCTGTCGCTCGGCGGCTACCTCAAGAAGAAGGAAATGCTCTCCGCCCGCCTCGCCGACGTACTCGCCTCGATGTACCTGGCGTCGATGGTGCTCAAGCACCATGCGAACCAGGGGCGTCCCGAGGCTGACCAGCGGCTGGTCGAGTGGGCGTGCCGGCACCTGCTGTACAGCGCGCAGGAGCAACTGCACGGCTTCCTGCGAAACTTCCCTGTGCGCTGGCTGGGCACGTTCATGCGGCTGCTGGTGTTCCCCCGCGGGTTAACCTACTCGGCACCGGGTGATCGGCTCGGCCGGCAGGTGGTCGAGCTGGTCATGACGCCGTCCGAGGCGCGCGACCGCCTGACGAGCGGTATCTACACGACCGTCGAGGCCAGCAACCCGCTCGGCTTGCTGCAGGAGGCGCTGGTCCTGTCGCTGACGGCGGAGCCGCTGGAGAAGCGTCTCCGCGTCGAGGGCGTGAAGACCGGCCGGGTGACCGCGCTCGACCTGCCGGGGCAGGTGGAGCAGGCCCTCCACGCCGGCATCCTGACCGCCGACGAAGCCGCTTTCCTGCGCGACTACGACGGCAAGGTCATGGCGCTCGTCAACGTGGACGACTTCGCGCCGCACGAGCTGGCCGCGCAGGCTCCCGCCGCCTGAAGTACTGGACACGCGACGTGCCCCCGCGAGGGGGCCGCGACAGTCGCCAGCCCTTTTGATACCCTATGCTTACTATGAGCAACGCTTACCACAAGGCCGAGGCCGGCAGCCAGCCGCCGCTGGCGTTCCTGCTCGCGGATGTCGTGCGCCTGATGCGCCGCGACTTCCGTTCGCGTGGCACCGCGCTCGGGCTCACACCTGCGCTGTCGCGGCTGCTTTTCTACGTGGCGCGCGAGCCGGGCAGCCGCCAGGCGGAGCTGGCCGCGATCCTCGATGTCACCCCCGTCACGCTCGGTCGCATGGTCGACCGGCTCGTGAAGAAGGGCTACGTGCGGCGCCAGGCTGACCCGGCCGACCGGCGGGCGTTTCTCGTCTACGTCGCGGCGCGCGGCGAGGCGCCGCTGGCGAGGATGGCGCAAATCGCGACCCTGACCAGCGAGCGCGCGACGCGCGGCCTGCCCAAGCGCGAGTGCGAACGGCTGTTTGCGCTGCTGTTGCGCCTGCGGATGAACCTGGCCGGAGACGCGTGACGATGGACGCGAAGACCCGGGCTGAGCCTGCGCTGCTCGTCGAGCAGCGCGCGCCCGGCTGGCGACGGCGCCTGCTGCTGTGGGGCGTGCCACTGCTGGTGACGACCGCGGCGATCTACGCGTACGGCAGCGGCGGTCGCTACGTCGACACCGACAATGCCTACGTGCAACGCGACCGCGTCGACGTCGCCCCGCAGGTCCCGGGAGACGTGCGCGAGCTGTTGGTCGCCGAGAACGCGCAGGTGCGCCCGGGCGAGGCGGTGCTCGCGCTCGACGACACGCTGCTGCGCATCGCGGTGGACAGCGCCGCCGAACGGCTGGCCTCGGCGCGCGCCGAGCTTGCCGGCGCGAAGGCCTCCTTTCTCGAGAAGAGCGGCGAAATCGCCGTCGCCCGCCGGGCCGCGGAGTACGCCGAACGCGACTTCGGCCGGCAGAACGAACTTGCGCAGCGCAGGCTCGTGCCGGCAGCGACCCTCGACACCGCGCACCGCGCCGCAGATATCGCGACCGGCACCATCAGCGTGCTCGAGCTGCAGCGCGCCCAACTGCTGGCCCGGCTCGGCGGTCGCGCCGACCGCCCGGTCGACGACTACCCGCCGGTGCGTGCCGCCGCGGACGATCTCGAGCGAGCGCGGGTCGACCTCGGCCACGCGCGGCTGTACGCCCCGCAGGCCGGCGTGATCAGCCACCTGCCGAAGATTGGCAGTCACCTCGACGCCGGCCGGCCGGCGTTCGCGATCGTCAGCGATCGCTCCGTCTGGGTGGAGGCGAACTTCAAGGAGACCGACCTGGAGTGGGTACGGGCGGGGCAGCCGGTCGAGATCGACATCGACACCTACGCCGCCCATCGCTGGACCGGCCGTGTCCAGAGCATCGCGCAGGCGACCGGCGCCGCTTTCTCGCTGCTGCCGGCGCAAAATGCCTCGGGCAACTGGGTCAAGGTCGTGCAGCGCATCCCGGTGCGCATCGTGCTGCAGCCGGGCCGCGACGACCCGCCGCTGCGCGACGGCATGAGCGCCTCGGTGCGGATCGACACGGGCGCCCACACCCGCTTCGACCGCTGGTTCGGCCGCGGCCACTGAGCGGACGGCGGACGCCATGACTGCGCGCCCCCGTTCGCTGCTGCTGGTCGGGATCGCCTCGATGCTGGCGACCATGCTGTACGCGGTCGACTCGACGATCGTCAACGTCGCGCTGCCGCACATGCAGGGCTCGCTGCAGGCGACGCAGGACCAGGCGGCGTGGATCGTCACCTCCTACATCGTCGTCAGCGCGATCGCGACCCCGCTCGCCGGCTGGCTCGCGACCCGCTACGGACTGCGACAGATTCTTTCGATCGCGATCGCGGGCTTCACGGCCGTGTCGGTGCTGTGCGGCATCGCGACGGGCCTGACGGAAATGGTGGTGTTCCGGATGGTGCAGGGCGCGTTCGGCGCCGCGCTGATCCCACTGTCGCAGGTCGTCCTGCTGCGCGAGTTCCCGCGCGATCAGCACGCGCGCGTGATGGCGCTGTGGGGCATGGGCGTCATGGTGGGGCCGGTCATCGGCCCCACGCTCGGCGGCTGGCTGACCGACACCTGGTCCTGGCGCTGGGCGTTCTTCATCAACGTACCGATCGGGGCGATCGCCTGGGCATCGCTGATGGCCTCGGTGCCAAGGAGCGAGCCCGACACGCGCCGGCCTTTCGACATGCTCGGCTTCGTCCTGCTGTCGCTGGGCCTGGGCCTGTTCCAGCTGATGCTCGATCGCGGCCAGACCGTGGACTGGTTCGAGGCCACCGAAGTGGTCGGCTATGCGTTCTTCTCCGTAGTGGCGCTGTACATGTTCCTCGTGCACACGAATACGGCGCGCGATCCGTTCGTCGACCTGCACCTGTTCCAGGATCGCAACTTCACCGTATCGCTGGTCATGATGTTCGTGGTCGGCATCACGATCATCTCGCCGAGCGTGCTGCTGCCGGGCTTCCTGCAGTACCTCAAGGGCTACACGCCGACACAGGCCGGCTGGCTGGTCGCCGCGCGCGGCCTGTCGGCGATCGTCGCGATGATGGTCGGCGCGCGGCTGTCCTCCGCCATCGGGCCGCGGCA
The DNA here is from genome assembly GCA_025356815.1 of Pseudomonadota bacterium. Lineage (GTDB taxonomy): Bacteria > Pseudomonadota > Gammaproteobacteria > Steroidobacterales > Steroidobacteraceae > CAIKZZ01. Next base: position 91,418 of record JANXQL010000156.1, on the reverse strand, counting down.
GACGATGGTGATCGGCATCCTCGCCGCCGCGGCGTCGCTGTGGATGATGGGCAGCTTCAGCGTCGACACGCAGCCGGGCGAAGTGGTGCTGACCGGTGTGATCCAGGGCTTCGGCACGCCGCTGACGTTCATGCCGCTGACGATGGTAGGCTTCTCGACGCTGCCCGACCGGGCGCGGACCGAGGCCGGCTCCCTGCATACGCTGCTTCGCAATATCGGCGCCTCGGTGGGCGTGTCGATGACGGTCGCACTGCTGGCGCGCTCGGCACAGGTCAACCAGAGCTACCTGTCCGAGTACTTCACGCCGTTCTCGTACGCGCGCTGGGCGCAGGTCGGCGGCCCGCCCGGCGCAAACACGGCCACCGGCGTGCTGGTCGGCGAGATCGGCCGTCAGGCGACGGCAATCGCCTACGCCAACGACTTCTACTTGCTGGCCGCGTGCACGCTGCTGACGCTGCCGATGCTGCTCGCACTGCGCCCGCGCCGCGCCGCGCCTTCGACCCCGGCCATGATGGCCGACGCAGGACACTGACCTCCCATGGGCCTACTGACTCTCGTGCGCCACGGACAGGCGTCGTTCTTCGACGCCGACTACGATCAGCTGTCGCAGGCCGGTCACGCGCAGGCGCGGGCACTGGGCGAACACTGGGTGCGCCACGGCGTCGCGTTCGACACGATCTACGTCGGACCGCGTCGACGCCACCGCCAGACCCTGGACGGCGTCGTGGCCGCCTATGCCGCGCATGGGCTGAGCCTGCCGACCGCGATCGAGGCACCTGAGCTCGACGAGCACGACGGCCTCACGGTCGTGCGGCACGTGCTCGAGCAGCGCGGCACGATCGGCGGGGAGCGCGCACCGCACGATCCGGGCGGCGCTGAGCGCGAACGGATGATCCGCTCGTTCTTTCGGCATTACCTGCAGATCATGGGCGAGTGGGCACGCGGCACCGTGGTCGTGGCGGACGTCGAGCCGTGGGAGGAGTTCCGCGCGCGCTCGCTGCGCGCGCTGGAGCGGACGTGCACGGGGCCCGGCAATGCGGTCGCGTTCACCTCGGGCGGGCTGGTCTCGTCGGCGGCCGGCTGGGTGCTGGGCATCGACGATGATCGGGTCATCGACCTGTCGGCGGTGGTCAAGAACACCAGCTTGACCGAAATCCGTCACTCCGACCGCAGGCGCAGCCTCGTCACCTTCAACGCCCTGCCGCATCTGCCGGATCCGAAGGCGGTCACGGCCGTGTGAACCGCGGCAGCTGGCGGGCCCACCACCAGTAGAACGGCAACCCCGCGAGCAGCAGCAGCACGCCGAAGATCGCCAGGCGCGGCGATGCGAAGAAGGTGTTCACCAGCAGCCACGCGGTCACTCCCAGGAACAGCATCGGCACCCACGGGTAGCCAAACGCTCGGTACGGGCGCGGCGCGTCCGGCAGCATGCGACGGAACACGAACACGGTCGCGACGGAAAGCCCGTAGAACAGCCAGCTGACGAACATCGCCGCATCCGTCAGCGTGTCGTAGGTGCCGGACAGCGCATACAGGCTCGCCAGGGCCCCGCCGGCGAGGATCGAGCCGGCGGGAACGTGCGAGCGGGGCGAGACCCTGGCCAGTGCACGAAAGAACAGCCCCTCACGTGCCATCGCGAACGGCACGCGGCTGCTGGCCAGGACCGAAGCGTGCAGCGCGCCGAGGCTCGAGATCATCAGCACTAGCGCGAGCAGGGTCACGGCGCGCGAGCCGACGAAGCGCTGCATCACCTCGGTCGCAAGCGACGACGTGGTGGCCACGCTGCCGACCTGCGCCGGGGTCAGAACGTGGTAGTAGCCGACGTTGACCAGCAGATACAGCGAACCGACCAGCAGCGTGCCGCCAATGAAGGCGAGCGGCAGGTTGCGACCGGGGTCGCGCACCTCGCCGGACAGCGGCGCGACGTTGTTCCAGCCGTCGTATGCCCACAGCGCGCCGAGCAGCGCCGCGCCGAACCCGGCCATGCCGCCTCGCGCGGAGTCCGCCACGCCCTCGCACGTCGCGCCGGCGGAGGACATCGTCAGGTGCATCCAGTGGCCGTCCGCGTAGGCGAGCCCCGCCGCCGCGACGATCACGATGGCGGCGAGCTTCATCATCGTGAGCACGAGCGCGGCGCGGCCGCTGGTGGACACGGACCGCAGGTTGAGGATGGTCACGGCCCAGACCGCCAACAGGGCGACCAGCGTGAGCCAGGTGACGTGCACGCCCGCCAGGCTCAGCGCGCTGCTGTCGAGGGCGCCGCCGAGAGCGACGTTGCAGAACAGCGCGACACTGACGCCGAGCGCGGCCTGCGAGCCGGAGCGGATGATCGCAAAGCTCATCCAGCCGAACAGGAACGCCGTCAGCCGGCCGTAGGCGCGGCGCAGGTAGACATAGTCGCCACCCGCCTCCGGCAGCATCGCCGAGACCTCGGCGTAGGCGAAGGCCCCGGCGAGCGCGAGCAGCCCGCCGACCAGCCACACCGAAAGTACCGCGAGCGGGCTGCCGACGTTGCAGGTCATCACGCGCGTCTTGAGGAAGACGCCGGTGCCGATCATGTTGGCGACGTTGATCGAGATCGCCGCCCACAGCCCGAGCCCACGGACGAGCTCGGCGCGAGAGCGGGGGCTGCGATCCGTCGGCTCCCCGCTCTGGGTCACAGCGCAGCCCTTAGAAGAGGCCCACGACCTTGCCCGACGCGTCGATGTCGATGTGATCCGCCGACGGTATCTTCGGCAGTCCCGGCATGGTCATGATGTCACCGCAGACCATCACGATGAACTCGGCGCCGGCCGCAAGGCGCACCTCGCGGACGTTGACCATGTGGCCCGAAGGCGCGCCCTTCAGCGCCGGATCGGTCGAAAACGAGTACTGGGTCTTGGCCACGCATACCGGATAGTGGCCATAGCCGCCTTCCTGCAGCTGCTTGATCTGCGCTCGCACCTTCGAGTCGGCGGTGATGTCGCTCGCGCCGTAGATCTTGGTCGCGATCGTCTTCATCTTGTCCCAGAGGGGGGTCGCCTCGTCGTAGACGAACTTGAAGGTGGACTTCTCGTTCTTCTCGACGATCTCGACGACCGCGCGCGCGACCGCCTCGGCGCCGGCGCCGCCATCGGCCCAGTGACGGGCCGAGAGCACCGGCACGCCCAGGTGCGCGAGCTTGGACTGCAGCAGCTTGAACTCGGCCTCGGTGTCGAACGTGAAGTGGTTGACCGAGACGATGCACGGCAGGCCGTAGTGGTTCTTGACGTTGGAGACATGCCGCTCGATGTTGGCGATGCCCTTCTCGAGCGCGGCGAGGTTCTCCTTGTTGAGCTCCTTCAGGTCACAGCCGCCATGGAACTTCAGCGCGCGAATGGTCGCGACCAGCACCACTGCAGACGGCACGAGGCCCGCCTTGCGGCACTTGATGTCGACGAACTTCTCGGCGCCGAGGTCGGCACCGAAGCCCGCCTCGGTGACCACGTAGTCAGCCAGCTTCAGTGCGGTCTGCGTGGCCAGCACCGAGTTGCAGCCGTGCGCGATGTTCGCGAACGGGCCGCCGTGGATGAACGCCGGGTTGTTCTCGAGCGTCTGTACGAGGTTCGGCTTGAGCGCCTCGCGCAGCAGCACGGTCATCGCGCCGTTGGCCTTGAGTTCGTGCGCGCGTACCGGCTTCTGCTCGCGCGTGTAGCCGATGACGATGTTGCCCAGGCGGGTCTTCAGGTCCGCAAGGCTCGTCGACAGGCAGAAGATCGCCATGACTTCGGAGGCGACGACGATGTCGAAGCCGTCCTGGCGCGGATAGCCGTTGCCCGGGCCGCCGAGCGAGACGGTGATGTCCCGCAGCGCGCGGTCGTTCATGTCCATCACCCGCTTCCAGGTGATGCGACGCACGTCGATGCCCAGCACGTTGCCGTGGTGGATGTGGTTGTCGATCAGCGCCGACAGCAGGTTGTTCGCCAGCGCAATCGCGTTGAAGTCGCCGGTGAAGTGCAGGTTGATGTCTTCCATCGGCACGACCTGGGACATGCCGCCGCCGGCGGCGCCGCCCTTCATGCCGAACACCGGGCCGAGGCTCGGCTCGCGCAGGCAGATCACGGCCTTCTTGCCGATCCTGTTCAGCGCATCGCCAAGACCGACCGTGGTCGTGGTCTTGCCTTCGCCGGCCGGGGTCGGGCTGATCGCGGTGACCAGCACCAGCTTGCCGTTGGGGCGATCCTTCAGGCTGTCGATGTACTCGAGCGAGATCTTGGCCTTGTGGCGGCCGTACGCGTCGAGGGCGTCGTCGGGGATCCCGAGTCGCGCGGCGATCTCGGTAATCGGCTTCATGGTGGCAGCCTGGGCAATCTCGATATCTGAACGCACAAAAACTCCCTTACAGCCCGCCGGGCGGGCATTGCTGATGTCGCCAAGTGTCACACAGCCCGCCGCCGGGCTGGGTTAGATAGATTTTCCGATCGGTGCCCTCGGCAGGCCCCTGTGCTGCAACAGCGCCTCGGCGCGACGGGCGGCCTCGGCCGCGTCCACCGCCTCAAGCCCGCCCGGCACGGCCGCCTCGATGCCGGCCTCCGTCACCACGAAGTCCATCAGGATGTCGTGCGGCTGCGGATCCGACGTTTCGATGCGCGACAGCTCGAACGCAAGCGCAAGCGTCAGCGGCCGCGGCGACAGCGCCGCCAGCGTCCGGTCGAAGAACCCGCCGCCGTAGCCGAGCCGGTCTCCCCGACCGCCGACTCCGACCGCCGGAATCAAGAGCGCGTCGGGCACCAGCAGGGCGGTCCCGTCCGGCACCAGCACGTCATAGACGCCGTTGACCATCACGACCCCGGGCCACCATTCGCGGAACTGCAGCGGCAACCCCTTGCCGACCACGACCGGCAGGGCGGCGCGGGCGCCGCGGCGGCGCAACTCGCGCACGACCGTACGGGCGTCGTACTCACCCTTGTAGGGCCAGCAGAAGCCGACCACGAGCCGCTCCAGGGCCGGGAAGCCTGCCCGCAGGTGATCCGAGATCCGCCCGGTCCAGACGGCGTGGTCGGACGCGGACGCGGCCTGGCGACGGGCGATCAGTGCGGCGCGCTCGGCCTTGCGCCACTGGGCGAGTTCAGGAGACAGGCTCATTGGTCGGCGGAGTGTACCTGCCCGCGAACGGGGGCAACCCACCCCGGGGCGACACCGACCCCCGGCATTCGCGTCATGGCGCACTGCAGCAGGCGGCAGATCGCCCCCGCCCGCGCTTAAGAATCGCGGCGCGGCCGGGGCAGCAGGAACGTCGCCCGGGCCTCGGGCGTGTCCAGCTCGCCGGCCGGGTAGTAGCGGCGGAAGTAGTCGACCCGGGTCAGCTCCGGGTAGCGCGCGAGGAAGGCCTCGAAGCCGATCGAAGCCGGCTCGTCGGCGAGCCGCTCGGCGATCAGGGCGAGGTACGCGATGGTCATGGTCTCGTGGTAGAGCGTCGCCTTGCCCAGGCTCGCCGCAAAGGCCTGGATGGCGCGCTTCATCGCGACGCAGGCACCGGGGAAGTCGTGCCGCTGCAGATACAGGAAGCCGGCGCGCAGGTGGCCGTGATGGCCGAAGTCAGTCGGCGGCAGCGTCGCCGACTCCAGCGCCGCCAGGAAGCTCGCATCCGCCTCGTCCATCGCCGTCTCCACCCTGACCGTTCTGCGACACGCCTCTCAGGCTTGCGCCCGGCGTGCCGCGAGGCTGTGACGCCGCTCGCGCCGCGGCCGCCTGCGAAGCCTCAATATGTCGTACCACCGATCCCGGGGCAAATCACGTGACCATGGATCTGAAGGTCATCGAGCAAAAGCAGATGGTCGAGCGCTACCTGCTCGGCCGTCTGCCGCCGCCCGAGGCCCGTTTCTTCGAACAGCTGGTGAAGCGCTCACCGGAGCTGGCCGAGCGCATGGGCCTGCCCGAGGCGCTCAAGCGCACGATGCGGCTGCTGGACGAGACCGGCACGGAATGGCGCGAGCGGCCGCCACACTTCTGGCACCACCCGCTGGTGCCCGTCGGGCTCGGCGCCGTCGCGCTGCTGGCGAGCGTGCTCGCGCTCGTCGCCTGGGACGGCCGCCAGCACGCGCAAGCCGGCTTTCAGTCGGTGCGGCAGGAGGCCGAACGGGGCCTGTTGCCTGCACCCGCTCGCACGCAGCTGCTGCGGCTGCCGGTCGCGCGGCCCGACGCCGCCGCACAGACCTATTCCATCGGTACGCGCGCCTCGCCGACGCTTGCCGATCTGCACCTGGGCATCGGCTACGCCAGCGGCAACCTGTACGCGGTCACGATCAGGCGCGACGACGGCACTTACTGGGGCCGGCTCGACAACCTGCTGCGCGACTCCAGCGGCGACCTGCGGCTGACGCTGAACTCCGCGGTGTTTGCCAGCGGCACCTACGTGGTGCAGGTCGACTCGATCAACCTGCGTGGCGAGAGCCACGCCGCCGGGCACTTGCAGCTGCGGGTGGACGCCAGCTGACGGCTCAGGCGTCGCGCAGGCTGCGCATCGGCGAGCTCTGCACGACGCGCCGCGTGGCAAAGGTGCCGGCGACGCCGACGATCAGCGCCCCGGCGAGCAAGCCGCCCAGCCAGACCGTCCAGTCGAATGCGTAGTGCAGGCCGAACAACCGGCTCGCGATCAGCCAGCCAATGGCCGATGCCGCGCTCGCGGCGAGCACGCCGGAGAGCAGCCCGAGCGCGGTGAACTCCGCCGCGACACCGTACAGCACCGTGCGGCGGCTGGCCCCCAGCGTGCGCAGGATCGCGCTCTCGTAACGGCGCTCGTCACGGGTCGACTGGATCGCCGCGAACAGCACCGCGAGCCCCGCCACCAGCGTGAACCCGAACACATACTCCACCGCGACCGCCGCGCGGTCCATGATCCTGCGCACCTCGCCCAGCAGCGCCGCGACGTCGATGACGGTCACCGACGGGAACCGGCGCACCAGCTCAGCGAGCGCCGGGCGCTGCGCGGCGTCGAGGTGCACGCTGGTCATGAATGTACCGGTGCTCGCGTCCAGCACGCCGGGCGCGAACAGCAGGAAGAAGTTCGGCCGGAATCCGTCCCAGCGCACCTTGCGGACGTTGGCGACGGTGGCGACGATGCTCTCGCCGGCGACGTCGAAGCCGAGCCGGTCGCCGACCTTCAGGCCCAGCTCCTCTTGGAATTCGGTCGCGACCGACACCTGCGGCTGCGCAGGATCCGGGTGCTGCCACCAGGCACCCTCGACGACGCGGTTGTCCGGCGGCAGCGCTTCGGCCCAGCTGAGGTTCTGCTCGCGCTCGGCGAATGCGCGACCGCGATCGGACCTGGGCATGCGCGCCTGCATGGGCACGCCGTTCACCGCGACCAGCCGCGCACGCACCCAGGGTGCGAGCACAGGGGCGGCGACGCCGTGCCCGGTCAGGAACTCGGCCAGCGGCCCGGCATCGGCCGGCGGGATGTTGATCAGGAAGTGGTTCGGCGCGCCCGGCGGCAGACTGCGCTGCCACTCGTCGATCAGGTCGTTGCGCACCAGCGCGAGCAGCAGCAGCACCGTCAGGCTCAACCCGAACGCGACGATCTGCACCACGCTCTCGCGACCGCGGCGCGCGACGTTGGCCAGGCCGTAGCGCCAGGCGATCCCGGCACCGCCGCGGACCGAGCGAGTCACGCGCACCAGCAGCGTGCCGGCGGCGCCGAGAACGAGGGCACTCGCGAAGAGCCCGCCGACCGCGTAGCCGACCAGGCGCGGGTCGCGCACCAGCGCATACAGCAGGGCCGCGAGCGCGCCGGCCGCGGCGAGGTACGGCAATCCCCAGCGCAGCGGCGGCGGCGCGAGGTCGTGTCGCAGCACGCGCGCCGGCGGCACGCGACGCAGCTGCAGCAACGGCGGCAGCGCGAAACCCACGAGCATCGTCGCCGCAGTGCCCAGGCCCAGCCACGCCGGCAACAGAGACGGCGGCGGCAGCTCGGTCTTGAGCAGCCCGCGCACCAGCCAGGCAAGGCCGCTCTCGGCGCCGAAGCCGAGCACGGTGCCTGCGACCGCACCGCACAGCCCCACGAGCACAAGCTCGGTCAAGGTCGTGCCGAGCACGAAGCGCTGGCTCGCGCCGAGGCTCTTGAGCAGCGCCACCAGGTCGAGCCGGCGGCTCGCGTAGCGGCGCGCCGCCATCGCGACGGCGACCGCCGCGAGCAGGACCGTCACCAGCGCGGCGAGGTTCAGGAACCGGCCGGAGCGCTCGGTGGCGGACTTCATCTGCTCGCTGGATTCACCGGCGTCGGTCAGTCGCTCGGCGGCGCTCTTTTGCGTGCGCAGCCACGCCGCATAGGCGTCGACCGCGGCGGGAGGGCCCGCGTACAGCAGGCTCCAGGTCGCGCGGCTGCCGGGACCGAGCAGCTCGCTGCGGGCGAGGTCCGCGCCGTTGATCAGGATCGTCGGCGCGAGATCGGCAAGGCCAGTGCCCTGGTCCGGGCGGTAGTCCAGCACGGCCGTCACGCGGACCGACAGCGCGCCCAGCCGCAGGCGCCCGCCGACCGGCACCGCCAGGCGCGCCAAGAGCCGCGAATCTGCCCACGCCTCGCCAGGCGCGGGGATGCCGCTCACCGGATGCGCGCTGCCGTAAGGCACGGCGGCGATCTTCAGCTGGCCCCGCAGCGGATAGGCGGCATCCGCGCCGAACACGGTTGCAAGCTGGCTGACGTCGCCTGCGTAGACCACGCTTGGGAAGCTGGTCAGGTGCGCGACCGCAAGGCCGCGCGAGCGCGCCTCGGCCTCGTAGCGCGGCGAAGGGCTGCGGCCGGATTCGAGTCGCAGGTCCCCCGCCAGCACTTCGCCGGCCTGGGCGCGAATCGCCTGCGAGACCCGGCTGGTGAAGAACCCGACCGCGGTGAGCGCGGCGACCGCAACCACCAGTGCGCCGAACAGCACCGCCAGCTCGCCGCTCCTCACATCGCGGCCGAAGGCGACGAGCGCGAAGCGCAGCGCCTTTATCACGCGCCGCCCGCGACGTCGGCGACGACGCGCCCCGCATCGAGGCTCAGCACCCGCCGGCAGCGCCGCGCCAACGTCTGCTCGTGCGTGACCAGCACGAGCGTGGTGCCCAGCTCGCGGTTGAACTCGAACAACAGCTCCGCGATGCGAGCGCCGGTAGCGCTGTCGAGGTTGCCGGTGGGCTCGTCCGCGAAAAGCAGGTCCGGGCGGGCGACGAACGCGCGTGCGATCGCGACTCGCTGCTGCTCGCCGCCGGACAGCTGGCGCGGGTAGTGGCGGCGGCGCGCGTCGAGGCCGACGCGATCGAGCGCCTCGCGCGCGCGCGCGGGCGCGCCGTCGGTGCCGGCAAGCTCCAGCGGCAGCAGCACGTTCTCCAGCGCCGTCAGCGACGGCACCAGGTGGAACGACTGGAACACGAACCCGACATGGCCGGCGCGCAGCCGTGCGCGACCGTCCTCGTCGAGCGCGGTGAGCTCGGTGCCGTTGAGCAGCACGGTGCCGCGCGTCGGCAGGTCGAGCCCGGCGAGGATCGCAAGCAGCGTCGACTTGCCGGAGCCGGAGGGCCCCACGATCGCGAGCGACTGGCCGCGCTCGACGGCGAAGCTGACATCGGCCACGATGGTCAGCGTTCCTTCCGGACTGCTAACCTCCTTTGCGACATGACGTGACTCGAGTACCTGCAACTTGAACCTCGTTCCCTGGATGGTGCGATGCACGCGCTGGCCTGCGATCATGGCGGTCGCAGCGCTGCTGGGCCTGCAGCCCGTCGCAGCAGCGCCACCGCCCGTCGCCCCGGCGCTGGTCGTGCTCGGCGATTCGCTGAGTGCCGGCTACGGCATTCGTGCCGAAGAGGGCTGGGTGGCGCTGCTCGCGCGCCGGCTCGAGGCTGAAGGTTACGGCTACCGGGTGGTCAACGCCAGCGTCAGCGGCGAGACCACCGTCGGCGGGCGGGCGCGCATCGCGCACGTGCTGGCGGTGCACCGCCCGGCGATCCTCGTGCTCGAGCTCGGCGCCAACGACGGCTTGCGCGGCCTGCCCGTCGCCGAGATGCGCCGCAACCTCGCAAGCATCGCCGCCAGCGCCCGCGCGCGCGGCGCGCGCGTGCTGCTCATCGGCACGCGCATCCCGAGCAACTACGGCCCGGCCTATACCGAGGACTACTACGCGAGCTTCGCCCTGCTCGCCCGCCAGCAGAAGCTCGCGCTGGTGCCATTTTTGCTGGTGGACATTGCCCTGGACGAGCGCAATTTCCAGACCGACCGCCTGCACCCGGTCGCGGCGGCGCAGCCGCGATTGCTGGACACGGTCTGGCCCTCCCTCAAGCCGCTGCTCGGGGCGCCGGCCCGGGCCGGCAGGAACCCCTGATGGCCACTCACAGCCAGTTCCGGCTGCTGCGTGAACGCCGCTTCCTGCCTTTCTTCGGCGCGCAGGCACTCGGCGCGTTCAACGACAACGTCTACAAGAACACGCTGGTGATCATCGCGACCTACCACGCCTCCACCTACACTTCGATGGCGCCCGGCACGCTGACCATGCTGGCAGGCGGCCTGTTCATCCTGCCGTTCGTGCTGTTCTCGGGTCTCGCCGGTCAGCTGGCCGATCGATACGACAAGACCCGTGTATTGCGCGCGGTGAAGGTCTGCGAGGTGCTGATCATGGCGCTGGCGGGCGTCGGCTTCGCGCTGCACGCCATGCCGCTGCTGCTGGTCGCGCTGTTCCTGATGGGCGCGCACTCGACCTTCTTCGCGCCGGCGAAGTATGGCCTGCTGCCGCAGGTACTCGACGAGGACGAGCTGGTCGGTGGCAACGCGCTGTTGGAGATGGGCACGTTCGTCGGCATCCTGACCGGCATGCTGCTCGCAGGCGTGCTCGCCAAGCTCGGTCACCTTGCCGTCATCGACACGACCCTGCTCGCGATCGCGGTGCTGGGGCTTGCGTTTAGCCTCGCGATTCCGCCGCTCGCCCCGGCGGCGCCGACCCTGCGCATCGACGTGAACCTGTGGCGCTCGACGATGGCGAACCTCGCGGCCGCCCGCGCCAACCGCGTCGTGTTCCTGTCGATCCTCGGCATCTCCTGGTTCTGGTTCTACGGCATCCTGGTGCTGGCGCAGGTACCGCTGTACGCCAAGCAGGTGCTCAACGGCAGCGAGGACGTGGTGATCCTGCTGCTGGTCGCATTCTCGCTCGGCGTCGGCACCGGTTCGCTGCTGTGCGAGCGGCTGTCCGGACACCGCATCGAGATCGGGCTGGTGCCGCTGGGGTCGCTGGGCCTCACGCTGTTCGGCATCGACGTGTACCTTGCGACGCCTGCCGTGCCACCGCTGGCGGCGGTCGACTGGCTCGGCCTGCTCGCCCAGGCCGGCGGCCGGCGAGTCTTTGCCGACATGCTGATGATCGGCCTGTCGGGTGGCCTGTACATCGTGCCGCTGTACGCGCAGATGCAGCGCCTGACCAGGGCCGAGTTCATGTCGCGCGTCATCAGCGCCAATAGCATCTGGAACGCGATCTTCATGGTCGTCGCGTCGCTGTTCGGCGGGGTGCTGCTCGCGCGCGGCGTGTCGATCCCGATAGTGCTGCTGGTATGCGCGCTGCTCAACTTCGCGGTCGCCGCGTTCATCTACGCACAGCTGCCGGAGTTCCTGCTGCGCTTTCTCGCCTGGGCGGTCGCCAGGGTGCTGTACCTGATCCGGGTCGAGGGCCTCGAGCACATGCCCGAGCGCGGCGCGGCGCTTATCATCTGCAACCACGTCAGTTTCGCCGACGCGCTGATACTGTCGGCCGCTGTCCATCGGCCGATGCGGTTCGTCATGGAGGCGGCGATCTTCCGCATGCCGCTTGCCAACCTCGTGTTCCGTGGCATGAAGGCGATCCCGGTCGCGACCGCGGCCGAGGATCCTGCGGTGCGGGAGGCGGCGTTCACGCAGGTGCTCGCCGACCTGCGCCGCGGCGAGCTGGTCTGCATCTTCCCGGAGGGCCGGCTGACCGCCGATGGCTCCCTCGGCGAGTTTCGGCCGGGTCTGCTCAGGATCCTCAAGGAAGCGCCGGTGCCGGTCGTGCCGATCGCGCTGTCGGGCCTGTGGGGCTCGACGTTCTCACGCCGCTACCGTGGTTTGTCCCGCTACCTGCCACGCCGGCTGTGGGCGAGGATCGACGTGCACATCGGCGCACCGGTGCCCGCGGCGGAGGTGTCGCTGACCCGCCTGCACGAGACGGTGGCCACGTTGCGAGGCGGGGTGCCTTAAGTCCACCTCGCGTGAAGATTCCGCAGGTCGCTTGCAGGTTCGCAAGGGGGTCGATAGGTTGTGGGTCGATCAGGCGTCGCGCGGATTTTGCGGCGCAACAAGGAGGCGGGTGGCTGTGGAAAAGATCTGGCTGAAGTCCTACCCCCCGGGTGTGCCCGCGGAGATCGACCCGGACCAGTTCCGCTCGCTCGCCCACCTGTTCGACACCGCGGTCGCCAAATACGCCGATCGCCCGGCGTTCAGCAACATGGGACGCACGCTCACCTTTGGTGAGCTCGACTCGCTGAGCCGTGCCTTCGGTGCCTGGCTGCAGAAGGAAGCGCGCCTCAAGCGCGGCGACCGGATCGCCCTGATGATGCCGAACATCCTGCAGTATCCGATCGCGCTGTTCGGAGCGCTGCGCGCGGGACTGACCGTCGTCAACACCAACCCGCTCTACACGCCGCGCGAGCTTGAGCACCAGCTCAAGGATTCCGGCGCGAAAGCCATCGTCGTGTTCGAGAACGCCGCGCACGTGCTCGAGCAGTGCCTCGCTGCGACCGACGTCGAGGAGGTCATCGTCACCGGCATCGGCGACCTGCTCGGTTTCCCCAAGGGACCGCTGGTCAACTTCGTGCTGCGCCACGTCAAAAAGCAGGTCAAGCGCTACACGCTGCCCGACGCGCACACCTTCGACGCCGTGCTGGAACAGGGCAAGTGGGTCAACCTCGAGGCCCCGAAGCTCACCCTCGATGATATCGCCTTCCTGCAGTACACCGGCGGCACCACCGGCGTGTCGAAGGGCGCGATGCTGACGCATCGCAACATGGTCGCGAATACGCTGCAGACGGACGCGTGGCTGGAGCAATTCGTCGAGGAGACGCAGCACACGCAGGTCGTCGTCGGCGCACTGCCGCTGTACCACATCTTCGCGCTGACGGCGATCGCGCTGGTCTGGCTGCACGAGGGCGGCCACACGATCCTGATCACCAACCCACGCGACCTGCCGGCGTTCATCAAGGAGCTGCGCCGGCACCCACCGGGCGTGTTTTACGGCGTCAACACGCTGTTCAACAGCCTGCTGCACGCGCCGGGATTCGAGACGCTCGACTTCTCGAGGCTGGTCGCCTCGGTCGCCGGCGGCATGGCGCTGCAGGGCGCAGTGGCCGAGCGCTGGAAGGCAGTCACCGGCTGCATCCTCGCGCAGGGCTGGGGGCTGACCGAGACCTCGCCGGTCGCAACGACCAGCCCGCGCGGCGTCGACTTCAACAACTCCATCGGCCTGCCGGTGCCGTCGACCGACATCTCGATCCGCGACGACTCCGGGCGCGAGGTTCCGCTCGACATGGTTGGCGAGATCTGCGTGCGCGGCCCGCAGGTGATGGCCGGCTACTGGAAGCGCCCCGAGGAGACCGCGCAGACCATGCTCGACGGCGACTGGCTGCGCACCGGCGATGTGGGCCGCATGGACAAGGCGGGCTTCGTCTACATCGAGGACCGCAAGAAGGACATGATCCTCGTGTCGGGATTCAACGTGTACCCGAACGAGATCGAGGGCGTCATCGCGCGCCATCCGGGAGTGCTCGAAGTCGCGGCCGTGTCGCAGCCGGATGAGCACTCCGGCGAGGTCGTGGCCGTGTTCGTCGTGAAGAAGGACCCCACGCTGACGGCCGAGCAGGTGATCGAGTTCGCGCGTACCGACCTGACCGGCTACAAGGTGCCGCGGCACGTCTACTTCCGCGACGAGCTGCCCAAGACCAACGTCGGCAAGATACTGCGCCGCGCGCTGCGCGACAGCGTCACGCCGCGGTCGTAGCCGCCCGCGCTACGGCGCGAGCGCCTTGCTCAGCACGACCATGCGCAGGTCCGGCGACTTGGGGATCCCCAGCCGCTCGTCGTTGTACGGGAACGGCCGCCGCTCGCCTGTCGCGCGGTAGCCGCGTCGCTCGTACCAAGCGATCAGCTCGACGCGCTGCTCGATCACGGTCATCTCGACGACCCGCGCACCATGCTCGTGGCGTGCGAAGGTCTCGGCCGAGGCGAGCATCTGCCGGCCGATGCCGCTGCCCTGCAGCGCAGGCCTGATCGCAAGCATGCCCACGTAGCTGGTGTCGGCATCCTTCTTCCTGACCTCGACGCAACCGAGCAGCCCGGACTGGGCGCGCAGCACAAGTACCGCGCTGCCGGGCACGGCGAGGATCTCCTCGAGCGTGCCTGCGTCGATGCGCGTGCCATCGACGAGGTCCGCCTCGGTGGTCCAGCCACGGCGGCTCGTCTCGCCGCGGTACGCGCTGTTGACCAGCTCGACGATCGCAGCGATGTCCGCGGGCTTGGCGCGCGTCGTGAACAGTTCGTCCGGTCCCGCCTCGATGGTCATGTGTCTGTTCCTGCCGTCACTCGGTGCTGCGCGGCTTCGCGACACGCCGCTTCTTCGGCCTGGCCGGCACCGCAGGCACCGGCCGCTTGCGCACCAGCACGCCCTGCACGCGGGCGATGCCTTCCTGGATCAGCTTCGCCGCTCCCTGCGGGCCCTCCCACTTGCTGATCGTGACCCACTTTCCCTTCTCCAGGTCCTTGTAGTGCTGGAAGAAGTGCGCGATCTGGTCGGTCAGGATCGGCGGCAGGTCCTTGTACGAGGCGACGCCGCTGTAGAACGGGTGCAGCTTGTCGACCGGCACCGCGACGATCTTCTCGTCGCCGCCCGCCTCGTCGCGCATGATCAGCGCGCCAATGGGCCGGCAGCGGATCACGGCGCCGGGGACGACCGCGACCTGGCCGACGACGATCACGTCGAGCGGGTCACCGTCCTCGGCGAGGGTCTGCGGGATGAAGCCGTAGTTGCCGGGGTAGTACATCGACGTGTGCAGGAAGCGGTCGACGAACATCGCGCCCGACTTCTTGTCGAGCTCGTACTTCACCGGGATACCGCCCTGCGGGATCTCGATGACGGCATGGATGTCCCACGGCGGCGTCACTCCGACCGGAATCTGGCTCAGGTCCACGGCATTACTCCAGGTTGTTCAGCGCGCGAGCGCCGTGGCGAGCGCGTAGCCCGCCCAAGTGGCGAGCAGGCAGGCAAGTACGGAGACGACGACGTTGAGGCCTGCACGCCCGACATCGCCGGCCTGCAGCATGCCGACGGTCTGCAGGCTGAACGCCGAGAATGTCGTATAACCGCCGCACAGACCCACCATCACGAAATAGCGCACGGTCTCCGTCTCGATCAGGCGGACGTCGTTCCACGAGCCCCCCGCGGCCGCGCCGATCACGAAACTGCCGGTCACGTTGACCAGCAGCGTGCCCCATGGGAACCCGGGGCCCGCCGCGAGCGCGAGCGTCTCGGAGAGCCACCAGCGGGCGAGACTGCCGAGCGCTCCGCCAAGCGCGATCAGGATCGGGTTCACGGCTGGAAGTTACCTCAAGGGCGCCCCGTCCACCTGTTGCGGCGGACGCAGGCTCAGACGTGGAAGCGCGGCGACAGCTCATGCACGGCCTCGACCATCGCGGCGGCGTGCTCGGGCGGCACATCCTGATGGATGCCGTGACCGAGGTTGAACACGTGGCCGTGGCCGTGGCCGTAGCTTGCGAGCACCCGACCGACCTCGGCGCGGATCGCCGCCGGTGGCGCATACAGCACCGACGGATCCAGGTTGCCCTGCAGCGCGACGCGATCGGCGACCGTGGCGCGCGCGGTGGCAAGGTCGGTGGTCCAGTCGACGCCGAGTGCGTCGGCGCCGGTGTCGGCCATCTCGGCCAGCCACTGGCCGCCACCCTTGGTGAACAGGATCACCGGGACGCGCCTGCCATCCTGCTCGCGCGGCAGCGCGGCGACGATCTGCTGCATGTAGCGCAACGAAAATTCGCGATAGGCGGCGGGCGACAGCGCGCCGCCCCAGGTGTCGAACACCATCACCGCCTGCGCGCCGGCATGGACCTGCGCCTTCAGGTAGTCGATGGTGGCGCGCGTCAGGTGCGCGAGCAGCCGGTGCAGTTGCTCGGGCGCGCCGTACAGCATTCCCTTGATGTGCGAGAAGGTCTTGCTGCTGCCGCCCTCGACGACGTAGGTGCCGACGGTCCAGGGGCTGCCGGCGAAACCGATCAGCGGCACCTTGCCGTCGAGCTCGCGGCGGATCGTGCGCACCGCGTCCATGACGTAGCGCAGCTCGACCTCGGGATCAAGCGTCGGCAGCTGGTCGATGTCGGCAGCCGAGCGCACCGGGCGGTCGATGCGCGGGCCCTCGCCCGCCTCGAACTCAAGCCCGAGCCCCAGCGCGTGCGGGATAGTCAGGATGTCCGAGAACAGGATCGCAGCGTCGAGCGCATAGCGACGCAGCGGCTGCAGCGTGACCTCGCAGGCGTACTGCGGGTTCATGCAGAGCTTCATGAAGCTGCCGGCCTCGCCGCGCGTCGCGCGGTACTCGGGCAGGTAGCGGCCGGCCTGGCGCATCATCCACAGCGGCGTGCGCGGCGTCGGCTGGCGCAGCAGCGCGCGCAGGAAAAGATCGTTCTTCAGCGGGGTGCTCATGGTGCCCTCAGGCCTGGCCGCAGGTGGCGAGAATCGCTGCCTGGATGGCCTCGGCGGCGGCGCGCGGATCGGCCGCGTCGCGGATCGGGCGACCGACGACGATGTAATCGGCGCCGGCGGCGAACGCGCGCTCCACCGTCAGGACGCGCTTCTGGTCGTCCTCGACCCGGTTGTCGACCGGCCGGATGCCCGGTGTCACCACCAGCAGCTTGTCACCGATCTCGCGGCGAATCGCCTCGGCCTCGATGCCCGAGGAGACGACCCCGGCGCAGCCGGCGGCGAGCGCCCGGCGTGCGCGCGACAGCACCAGCTGTTGCACGTCGCACTGGAAGCCGAGGTCGTCCAGGTCGCCGCGATCGAGGCTGGTCAGTACCGTCACCGCGAGCACGCCCACGTCCTTGGCGGCGGCCACGGCCGCCTCCATGATCCCCTGGTTGCCATGCACGGTCGTGAAGGTGACGCCCCGGCCGTTCAGGCGACGTACCGCGGCGGCGACGGTCGCCGGGATGTCGAAGAACTTCAGGTCGACGAAGATCTTCTTGTCGCGCTCGACCATCCAGTCGAGCAGTTCGTAATAGCCGCCAGCCATCATCAGCTCGAGCCCGAGCTTGTAGAAAACGACCGAGTCGCCGAGTTTCTCGACCAGGCGGCGGGCCTCGGTCGCGTCCGGCACGTCGAGGGCGAAGATCAGGCGTTCGCGCGGCGCAATGGCTTTCATCCCGCCATTATGCCGCCCGCGCGTGCCCCATGCGAGCGCAGCTCCCATGCGGATCAGCCCTGCGGAACGCTGGGGTCATACAGGCGCGCGTGCTCGAGAATGGCGTAGCGGTCGGTCATGCCGGCGATGTAGTCGGCCACCGCCCGCCCCCGGCCGGCAAGTCCGGCGCCGGCCTCGAGCCGGGTGGCGACCTCGCGGTGTTCGTCCGGCAGCAGCCGCGGGTCGTCGAAATAGGCCCGAAACAGCTCCCGTACCACCCGCTGAGCCTTGGTGGTCATGCGCACGACCCGGAAATGCCGATAGACCCGCTCGTGCAGAAAGCGCTTGAGCTCGCGGTGTTCGGCGGCAATCCGCTCGGAGAACGCCACCAGCGGGCCGTCGGCTGCCCGCACGGCCTCCACGTCGATCGGGGCGGCCACCGCGATACGGCCGCGGGTCGTCTGGATCAGGTCGTTGACGACCTGGTTGATCATCCGCCGAACCACCTCGTGGATCTGGCGGCGCTCGCCGAGACCGGGATACAGCCGCTCGACCTCGGCATGGTGGCGCGCGAACAGCGCGACGCCGCCGAGCTCGCGCGTCGTGACCAGCCCGGCGCGCAGGCCGTCGTCGACGTCGTGGTTGTTGTAGGCGATCGCATCGGCGACGTTCGCCAGTTGCGCCTCCAGCGACGGCTGGCGGCGCTCGAGAAAGCGCCTGCCGAGCTCGCCGAGCTCGGCGGCGTTCTTCGCCGAGCAGTGCTTGAGGATGCCTTCGCGACACTCGAACGTGAGGTTAAGTCCCGAGAACTCCGCGTAGCGCTCCTCGAGCTCGTCGACGACCCTGAGCGACTGCAGGTTGTGCTCGAACCCGCCGTACTCGCGCATGCATTCGTTCAGTGCGTCCTGGCCGGCATGGCCGAACGGCGTGTGGCCGAGGTCGTGCGCAAGGCAGATCGCTTCGCACAGCGCCTCGTTGAGCTGCAGCGCCCCGCACACGGAGCGGGCGATTTGCGCCACTTCGAGCGAATGGGTGAGCCGCGTGCGGTACAGGTCGCCCTCGTGGTTGACGAATACCTGCGTCTTGTAGACGAGGCGACGGAACGCGCTCGAGTGCACGATGCGATCGCGATCGCGCTGGTACTCGCCGCGATGGCCGGCGGGTGGCGGCTCCCGGTGCTGGCGGCCACGCGACTGCGACTCGTGACAGGCATACGGTGCGAGCGCCGCGTCGCGATCCGGAGACACGCTCATCAGCCGACCTCCGCCGCGAGCACGGCCTCGAGCGCCGCCGGATCATAGTCGCCGGTGACCTCGGCATCGCCGAGCGCCTTCAACAGCACCAGCCGCACCCGCCCACCCTGCACCTTCTTGTCCAGCGCCATCAGCTCACGCGCACGCGCGACGCCGATGCGCGGCGCCGCCACCGGCAGGCCCGCGCGGGTGATGATCTCGCGCACGCGTGCCACGTCCGCGGCCGCGAGCCAGCCGAGTCGCGCCGAGGTCTCCGCGGCCATGACCATGCCCATCGCCACCGCCTCGCCGTGCAGCCATTCGCCATGGCCCGCCGCTGTCTCGATCGCATGACCGAACGTGTGTCCTAGGTTCAACAGCGCCCGCGGACCGCTTTCGCGCTCGTCGAGCGCGACGAGCCTGGCCTTGTTCACACACGAGCGCTCAATCGCCCAGGCGAGCGCCTCGCGGTCGCGCGCCAGCAGTCGCGGCAGTTCGCGCTCCAGCCAGCCGAGGAACTCCAGGTCCACTATCAGGCCGTACTTGATCACCTCGGCAAGTCCCGCGCGCAGCTCGCGCGCCGGCAGCGTGTCCAGCGTTTCGAGATCGGCGACCACGATGCTCGGCTGGTGGAACGCGCCGATCAGGTTTTTGCCGCCGGGATGGTTGACTGCGGTCTTGCCGCCAACCGACGAGTCGACCTGCGCCAACAGCGTGGTCGGCAGCTGCGCGACGGCGACGCCGCGCTGCCAGGTCGCGGCGGCGAAGCCTGCGATGTCGCCGACGACCCCGCCACCGAGCGCCAGCACGGCGCCGTCGCGGTTGACCCGCGCGCCGGCCAGCGCGTCATAGACCAGGCCGAGCGTCGCAAGCGTCTTGTAGCGCTCGCCGTCGGGCAGCACGCACTCGGCCAGGCGGCGCCCGCCGAAGGCGGCCCTCAGCCGCGGCAGGTACAGCGGCGCCACGGTCTGGTTGCTGACGACCAGCAGCGGGCCACGCGGCAGCGCGGCCTCGAGCAGCGCCGGATCGGACAGGAGCCCGGTACCGATGTGGATCGGATAGCTGCGCTCGCCGAGGGCGATCTGGACTGAGGTAGCGGGGTTCACGGGTAGAAAGATAACAAGAACCCCCGCCGCGGTGTCGGTTCAGGCCATCGGCAATCGAGAATTCGGCTGAATGCGCGACAAATCCATCGCTTCCGGCAGGGGGCGGGGCAGCCCCGGCGTCACGGCGTGCCGCCGCCGGATCGGGATGGCCGCGCGTTGACAACCGCGTAACGCAAGAGCGCCGAGGCGGAGTCGAGACCGAGCTTCTCGCACAAGTTGCGCTTGTGCGAGTCGACCGTCTTGACCGCCGTGCCCATGCGCGCCGCGATCTCACGGGTGGTCAGCGCCATGCCGAGCAGCTCGAGCACTTCCTGCTCGCGCGGGGTCAGCATCGCGTGGGGCGTCGGCCCGTGGTCGCCGGCGCTGACGATGCGCCGCGCGACGCGCTGCGTCAGGTGCGGGCTGAGGTAGACGCCGCCCGCGGCGACGGTACGGATGGCGCGCGGCAGTTCCTCCGGCGAGGCATCTTTCATCAGGTAGCCGCTGGCACCCAGGGACAACGCGTCGTCCGAGTACAGCGCCTCGTCGAACATCGACAGCACCAGTACCGGCGGCCAATGGCGATCCTTCTCCAGCGAGCGCAGCAGGCTGAAGCCGCTTTCGTCGCCGAGCGTCAGGTCCAGCACCACGACGTCGGGATGCAGCTGCTCGATCGCGGCACGGGCCCCGACCACTGTGCTCGCCTCACCGCAGACCTTCATGTCCGGCTGTGCCGTGATCAGCCCGCGCAGGCCGATCCTGACGACCTCGTGATCGTCGACCAGCAGCACGGCCAGCGGCTGTGCCCGGGTACCGTCGCTCGGTCCGGTGGCGGGCAAGCGCGGGTCGAGTCGGTTGCTCATGCGGAGGACTCCCCGGGATCTTTGGGCAAGTAACCGGCTGAACGGGCGGCCTCGGACTCGGTCATCGGCGCCTGCTGGAGCGGTTCGCCGCTGGCCGCCGCAGCGAGGCTGGCGACGATGTGCTCGGCGACCGACTGCACCTTGCGCCGGTCGGTGGATACGACCAGTACTGCGATCTCGCGGTACAGCGGCTCGCGGATCGCCATCAGCTCGGTCAGCCGAGTGGCGGGATCGGTATTGAGCAGCAGCGGACGATGGCGGCCGTGCTGGGTTCGCTCGACCTGCTGCGCGATCGAGGCCTCGAGGTACACCACGATGCCGCGCTGGGCCAAATGCTCGCGGTTCTGGGGCAGCATGATCGCGCCGCCGCCGGTCGCAAGCACGATGCCGGGCCAGCCCGTCAGGTCGTCGATGACCTCCCGCTCCCGCTCGCGAAAGCCCGCCTCGCCCTCGCGCTCGAAAATGTAGGGAATATCCACGCCGGTGCGGCGCTCGATCTCGGCATCGCTGTCGACGAAGCGCTGGCCGCGCAGCCGCGCGAGGGTCTTGCCGACAGCGGACTTGCCGGAACCCATCGGGCCGACGAGGAAGATGCTGCGGGCCGGCTCGGACGGCGTATCGGGAAGATCAGTCATGGCGCGAGTGTAGGTCCGCGCCCCCTTAAACGGAAACGGCCGCCCGAAGGCGGCCGTGGCCGGATGACAGGCGAGGCCCGGTTCAGTTGTAGTTCGAGCAGGCGGTACCGACGCCGTACGAACTCGTCGGGCCTGGCGGGGCCTTCGTCTGCGTGTTGAAGTCGTTCGTCGCGCCGGGCAGCAGGAACGTCGAACTCGTCGACGCCTGGGTGCCCTGGACGGTCGTCGACGCGATCAGTTGCTCGGTGACGTAGTAGGCGAACTCCTCCGGATAGCTGACCGTGACCAGCAGCTTGCCGTCGGCGCCCGTCACGCCGGAGCTCGGCGATACGGAGGCGACGTTGCCGGGATCGAGCTTGCCGTTGCAGTTGTAGTCCTTCTTCGGCGGATCGTCGGTCGCCGAATAGTAGGTCAGCAGCGGCGGGCTATTACAGGCGCCAGGAGTGCCCTGCAGCCCCTTCGAGGTAATGTTGCCGGTGTAGTCGGTGTCCTCGTTCGCGCAGGACGTCTCGCCAGGCAGGGTCGTCACGATCGTGTCCCAGTACACGCCGTTCCACTTCCGGTAGCCCTTCTCGTAGCTGACCGGCAGGATCTTCATCGTGATCGACGCACCGGCGATCGCAGCACCCTGCGAGTCGGTCGCGTACACGGCATAGTTGATCGAGTAGGAGGTGAAGTCCGCGGACGGCGTAATCGTGTTGCCGGTACCGACCGTCAGGAAGACCGTCTGGCCGCCGACCGTGATGGTCGTAGTCGAGGAAATCCCGAACGCAGGCACGGCGGCGGTCACCGTCACCGAGTTGGCGCCACTGGTGCTGTTGCCGGCCGTGTAGATCGACTGCGCGCGACCCTGTGAGTCGGTCACGGCCGAGGCCACCGACATGCCGCCGCCGGTGACGTCATTGAGGCTGAACGTGACGGTCTGCCCCTCGACGAGGTTACCCGCTGCGTCTCGCACGGTCGCAGTAATCGTGCTCTGGCCCTGCACCGCGACCGAAGCGGGGCTGGCCTGGACGATGACCTGGGTCGGCGTCGTCGCGATGAAGTCGATGTTCGATTGCGCCGCGACGCCGGTACCGGTCGCCGACAGCAGACCAGGACCTGCATTGGTCGAGGAGATCGACACCGTGGCATTGCCGCTGGCGTCAGTTACTGCGGTACCTGTGCTTAGCGTCCCGCGGCTGGAAGCGAAGCTGACCGTCTGGCCCACCTTCGGCGCGCCGCCGCTGATCCACTGGGCCGTGACGGGGACGAGGGCGCCAAGACTGATCTTGGTGCCGTTGGCCGGCGCCGTGATCGTGAACGTTTCGGTGCTGACCGCGACTACGCGGGGGGGAGTGCTCAGCCCAAGCGCGGTGGCGGTGACGTTGTCGTTGCCCCCGTTGACCGCGGTAAGGGTGACGGTTGCCTGGCCAGTGCCGTCGGTGGGGACCACCATGCTACTGAGCGTATTGCCATTGGAGGAACTGAACGTTACGGGCGTGTTTGGAATACCCTTGCCGGCCGAGTTGGTCAGCAGTACATGGAAGCTGCCGACGCCGCCGACCACGAGGTTGGCCGGACCCGACAGCGACAGCGTCGTGCCGGTCACGTCCACGGGGACGGTCACGGCTGTAGCGGTTCCCGCCGTTGCCGTCACGGTGATGCGGCGGTTGGTCGGGTCAGTGCCCGCCGTCAGCGAGGCCTTCGCGATGCCGCTGGCGTCCGTGACGGCCTGGGTGACGGTCAGGACGCCGGAGCTGGGCGTGAAGTGCACGGTCACGCCGGACAGTGCGTTGTTGTTGGAGTCGGAGAGCTGCGCGGTGATCACCGCGGCCCTCGAGCCGTCCGAGTTAATCTGCGGCGAGTCGGTGGAGATGCTCAGCGTCTGCTGCAGCGCCACGACGGCCACGTTCGCAGTACCGCTGACGCTTCCGGACGTCGCTGTTACCGTCAGGTTGGTGCCGGCGGCGGCCGTGGAGGCCTTCACCGTCGCGGTGGCTGTGCCGGTACCGTCCGTGGTGCCCTGCGTGACAGTCAGGACGCCGCCGGCGCTGACAGTGAACGTGATCACGACACCGGAGACCGCGACATTGCCGGCGCCGAGCGCGACCGCGCTGACCGCAGCGCTCGCCGTGCCGTCGGCCGGGACCGACGTCGGGTTGCTGGTGACCGTGATGGCGGTGAGCGTCGAGCCCGTGCCACCACCGGAACCTGAAAGCGTACTGGCACCACCGCCGCAGCCTGCAAGCAGCAGGGCCGCGGTCAACAGTGTGCCCAGAGTCTTGAACATCTTCATCCGTCCTCCCAATCCTTTGCCGACCGACGTCTCCCCGCAGAGCGTCAGTAGAGGTTCGCCCCTTCACGCAGGATCTTCGGCGTTACGAAGATCAGGAGTTCGTCTTTGTTATTCGTCCGTGTCCGGCTCTTGAACAGGTAGCCGAGCACCGGAATGTCGCCGAGCATCGGCACCTTGTTGTCCGAGGTACGCCGCTCGGTCTCCATGATGCCGCCGAGCACGACGGTCTGGCCGTCGTTGACCAGCACCTGAGTCGTGATCGTGCGCGTGTCGATCGACGGCACCTGGCCGCCGGTCGCGCTCTGCACCAGCTGGCCGACGCTGTCCTTGGTGATCGTCAGATCGAGGATCACGCGATTGTCAGGCGTGATCTGCGGCTTGACCTTCAGCGCCAGGACCGCCTTCTTGAACTGCGTCGTCGTCGCGCCCGAGGACGACGATTCCTGGTACGGGATCTCTACGCCCTGCTCGATCGTCGCTTCCTTCTGGTTCGAGGTGATCACGTGCGGCGACGAGACGATTTCCGCGCGGTCCTCGGCCTGTGCAGCGGACAGCTCGAGGTCAACGATGTAGTTGCCGCTGAGCACAGACATCGCGATCCGCCCGGCCGGGTTCGCGACCGGCATGTTGACGTTGTAGCGATCCAGGTAGCTCGTCGTACCGGACGGGACCTGCACCGGGAACGGCGAACCCGTCGACTGCAGATTGGACAGCGCGGAACTGATGATCGTGTTGTTGGAGGCGGCGCTGCCGGAGACCGCGACCAGGCCGCTGCTGCCGTTCTGACGGACGCCGGTCGTGCCCAGACGCACGCCGAGCTTGCGGCTGAAATCGTCGTTGACGATGACCACGCGCGACTCGATCAGCACCTGGCGGACCGGGATATCCAGCGTGCCCACCAGGCGACGGATGTCGGCCAGCCGATCGGGCGTGTCCTGCAGCAGCAGGGTGTTGGTGCGCTCGTCGATCGCGACGCTGCCGCGCGACGACAGCAGCGAGTTTCCGGTCTTGCCCTTGATCAGGGACGCAAGATCGCTCGCCTTGGCATAGTTGACCTGCAGGTACTCGGTGCGCAGCGGCGCCAGTTCCTCGACTTCCTTGCGGGCCTGCAGCTCGGCCTTCTCGCGGTTGGCGAGCTCCTCGGCCGGGCCCACCAGGATCACGTTGTCACGCCGGCGCATCGCGAGGCCCTTGGTGCGCATTACGATGTCCAGCGCCTGGTCCCAGGGGACGTTCTGCAGGCGCAGCGTCACGCTGCCCTGCACCGAGTCGCTGACGACGATGTTCTGGCCGCTGGTGTCGGCCAACAGCTGCAGCACCGCGCGCACGTCGATGTCCTGGAAATTCAGGGTCAGGCGCTCGCCGGTATATTCCTTGCGCTCCTCCGCGACCTTGCCCTTGTTCGGGCTGATCGGGCGAACCTCGATGACGTACTGGTTGTCCGTCTGGTAGGCGAGCTGCTCGTAGTCACCCTGCGCGTTGACGATCAGCCGGGAGCTGCCGTCGATCTTCAGGGCATCGACGTAGGTGACGGGGGTCGCAAAGTCGACCACGTCGTAGCGCTTGACCAGGTCCGCCGACATCTGGGCACCGACGAAGTCGACCACGACCTGCTGGCCTTCCTGGCGCAGGTTGACAGGCGTGTGCGGGTCGCTCATCGATACGACCAGGCGACCGACGCCGTCGGTGCCGCGGCGGAAGTCGATCGCCGACACGTGCCGGTCGGCGGCGGTGGCGGTCGCGGGTGCCGCGCTCGAAGGCGACGAGGACTGTGACGACGACTGCGACGACGCGGTCGCCGGAGCCTGGCCGACGGTGACGATGATGGTGTTGCCCTCGACACGGGTGTCGTAGGGGGCGAGCTGGTCCATGTTCAGCACCAGGCGCGTGCGACCACCGCTCTCGCCCGCGACAACGCTGTCGACGCCACCCGCCTTCACGTCGACGCGCCGCTGCGATAGCGCGAGCGCCACACCGGGTAGGTCTAGCGAGATGCGGGCGGGCTTGTCGATCGTGAAGGCCAGCGGCTGCGGGGCGGGGCCGGAGGTGCGCAGCTTCAGCTCGACCTGCTGGCCCGGAAGGTTCACGACGTCGATCGCCTCAAGGCGGTTACCGGCGGTCTGGGCCTGGCCCGTGCCCGGCGCAAAAAACGCGAGCAGAAGGGCAAGCACCGCGAGGACGGGGCCGGCGCCCGGCTGGCGCGGCGTCGCGATGGCGAGCCCGAGATTGGCGTTCATTCCGACTACTCCCGGTATCATTCAGTTGGTCGCGAGCGAGATCGCGGCCGGTCGTTCCATGTAGCCGCCGAGCCCATCAGGCACGATCTCGACGACGGTTACTTTTGAATCTGTGATCGCGGCGATCCTGCCGTCGTTCTGGCCGACATGGTTGCCGGGCAGCACGCGGTGGATCAGGCCGTCCTTCGTCTGCAGCAGCGCGAAGTTCTTGCCGCCCTGGTGCAGCGTGCCCACCATCTTGAGCGTATCGAGGGAGAAGCCCTCGAGGAACTCGCGATTGCGGTGGGCGTCGGGTCGCAGGCCGCCCACGCCGGGGGCGGAAATCGCGACGCTCGGCTGGAACGGCGAGCGCAATCCGCTCGGATCGTAGTTGAAGATCTCGTACGGCTTGATCTCCGGCAGCGGATCGATGCGACTGCCGGGACGCTTCTTCTTCTCCTCGAGCTCGCGCTTGAGGTCGGCCGTACCACCACCGCAGCCGGCGAGCGGCGCGAGCAGCACTGCGGTGAGGGCAACGAGGAGAATCTTGCGCTGGTAGGGCCGCATCAGCCGGGCCCTCCGGGACGGACCGGCGTCTTCGCGCCGGCCTTGGCCTTGTCGACCGCTTCCATTTCCGCGTCGTCGAGGTAGCGGTACGTCTTGGCCGTAACGTCAAGCGTCAGCCGGTCGGCCCCCGCGTCCTTGGTCTCGGGGGCGATCGAGATATCGTGCAGCGTGACGATGCGCGGCAGCGCCGCGATGCCACTGACGAAGCTGCCGAACTGGTGATAGGAACCGGTCAGGCGGATCTTGATCGGCAGTTCCGCGTAGAAGTCCTTGCGCACTTCCGGCGCGGGCTGGAACAGCTTTTCCGTCAGGCCGGACGACAACCCGACCTGCGAGATGTCCACCAGCAGGCTCGGCACCTCGGTGCGGCCCGGCAGCTGGCGCAGCATCGCGCCGAAGGAGCGCTCCATTTCCTTCAGCTGAACCTTGTAGGCCTCGAAGTTCGCCGCCTTGCGCTGGCGCTCGTCGAAGGTGCGCAGCAGGTCCGCCTCCTGTTCGCGCGCGTGATCGAGGTCCGGCATCTGGTTGCGAAGCGGCACGAAGTAGATCAGCGCAGCGGTCAGCACCAGGAAGATCGCACCGACCGCGAGCGCGCGGAACAGTAGCGGCCAGCGGCCGATGTCCTTCGGGTCTAGTTTCTTGAGTTCGTCGAGGAAATTCATGGTCAGGGCGCTCCCGGCGGACGCACGCCCCGCTTGGGCTTGCGCTCCTCCTCAACCGGCTCCGCGCTCTTTTGCGTCGCAAACAGTGTGAACTCGGAACCCACACCGCCACTCTTGAGCGTCTCGACGACCTGCAGCTCCGGGTTCGTCAACCAGGGCGAGGATTCAATGTTGCGCATGAACGTCGACACGCGCGTCGAGGACTGTGCGACGCCGTGCAGCTCGAGCTTCTTGTCAACCTGCTTCACCTGCGTCAGGTAAACACCGTCCGGCAGCGTGCGCACCAGCTGGTCGAACACGTGCACGACCTCCGGGCGGCTGCGCTGCAGGTGGGTGATGATCTCCATGCGCGCCACGAGCCGCTGTTTCTGCGCCTCGAGCCCGAGGATCTCGGTGATCTGCTTGTCCAGCGTTGCGATTTCCTGCTTGAGGACCTCGTTGCGATCGTGCTGCCGATCGATTGCGCCGCTGATTCCCCAGCTGGTGAACAGCGTGACGGCGCCGGCGGCGAGGAGCGCGCCGAGCGCGGCGAGGCCAAATTCCTTCTGCCGCTGCGCACGCAGCTGTGCCCGCCAGGGAAGTAGGTTAATCCGCGGCATCAGTCGAAACTCCGCAACGCCAGTCCGCACGCCGTCAGCAACGCGGTCGCGTCCTTGCGGACGCCCTGCGCCTTGGCCTTCGACGAGAGCTTCATCTGGCCGAGCGGGTCACCTCGCTCGGCGGGAATTCCAACCCGGCTCGCGATCACGTCGGCAACGCCGGGAATGTTGGCGCAGCCACCACAGATCAGCACCTGCTCGGGCTGCTCGCGACCACTGCCGGAGGCGAGGTAGAACTGCAGGCTGCGACTGACCTGCTGGGTCATGTCGTCGATGAACGGGTCGAGTACTTCGGGCTGGAAGTTGGACGGCAGTCCGCCCTCCTTCTTGGCGCGGCCGGCCTCCTCCATCGAAAGGCCGTAGGTGCGCATGATCTCCTCGGTCAGCTGCTGGCCGCCGAAGGCGAAGTCGCGCGTGTAGATCACGCGCAGGCTGCGCAGCACGCTGAAGGTGGTCGTGCTGGCGCCGAAATCGACCACCGCGATCGTCCGCTCGTGGCCGCCGTCGACCATCTGGTGGGTCATCAGCCGGCAGGCGTTTTCCAGCGCGAACGCCTCGACGTCGACGATGTGGGCGGTGAGCCCGGCGGCGGCGACCGCTGCCTGACGCTGTTCAACGTTTTCGGTGCGGGTCGCGACCAGCAGCACGTCCTGCATGTCGGGGTCCTTCTCGGACGGACCCATCACCTCGAAGTCGTAGCTGACCTCATCCCTCGGGAACGGGATGTACTGGTCGGCCTGCATCTCGACCTGGGCCTCCAGCTCGCGCTCGGTCAGCGAGCGCGGCATCTGGATGACCTTGGTGATGGCCGCGTCGCCGGAGATCGCGACGGCGGCCTCCTTGGCACGGGCGCCGGCGCGCTTGACGGCGCGACGGATCGCCTCGCCGACGGCATCGGCGTCGACGATGGCTTTTTCATTGATTGCGCTGTGCGGGGTGGCCTCGGCCGCATAGGCCTCCACGCGGAAATGACCGCCCGCCTGAGTCAGCTCGATCAGCTTGATCGATGACGTCGTAATGTCGAGCCCGATCATGGGCCGGTACTTTTGCCCAAACGGAAACGAAAGCTGCGGCCACGCAAACTTCATAAATCCCTTTCTGTGCAAGACGTTAAGTCGTCTTGCAGCCGATCCGCATTAGGATTCCAAGCCAACTGTATAGCAACAAACTGTTAAATGGAACGTGCGGGTTATTGCTTAGGAAGACTCCCACTCCATCGGGAGTTGCGCCGAGACGCAGTTCTCAGGTTGGCCCATTGGCCCCTCGCACGACGGCGGCGCCCTGCCCGGTTCGCGGGCAGGAGTACGGTGGCTGGTCGATGGGGCGCGTCCCCTCGGGGACCATCGCCGCCTCGTCTCCACACCGGCAGCCCCGCTGTCATGGGCCGGAACGACCTGCAATGTCGCCTTGACCGTCAGACCGGAAGCTTTGCGTCGCCACCTTTCAGTGGGTTTGCCATCAAGCCGCGGCTACTATGCAGAATCGATCCACACGAGGCAAATACTTGGCGCCGATTCCTGTGAAGCCGGTTCACATCCGGATGCTCTCCCTGCTACTCACACTCGTCGTGGGCGTGGCCGGGGCCATCGGCCTCGCGGGGCTGGCGATCTACTATTACCTGGCGCCCGGCCTGCCGGAGGTCGCCCAGCTGCGCGACATCCGCCTGCAGGTCCCGCTGCGGGTCTATTCCCGCGACGGCCGGCTGCTGGCGCAGATTGGCGAGCAGCGGCGGATTCCGGTGCGCTTCGAGGACATCCCGCAGCCGGTGGTCGATGCCTTTATCGCCGCCGAGGACGACCGCTTCTTCTCGCACGGCGGCATCGACACGCCGGGCCTGTTGCGCGCGGTGCTGGTCACGGCCGCGACTCACGAGGCGCGCCAGGGCGGCAGTACGATCACCATGCAGCTCGCCCGCAACATGTTCCTCGGCCCCGAGAAGCAGCTGCGTCGCAAGCTGCGCGAGATCTTCCTGGCCCTGCGGATCGAGCACGAGTTCACCAAGCGCGAGATCCTGACGCTGTACCTGAACAAGATCTTCCTCGGCCAGCGCGCCTATGGCGTGGGCGCGGCGGCAGAGGTTTACTACGGCAAGCAGTTGCGCGAGCTCTCGCTCGCCGAGATCGCGACGATCGCCGCGCTGCCCAAGGCCCCCTCGACGCTGAACCCGATCTCGAACCCGGACCGCGCGCGCGCGCGCCGCAGCTACGTGCTCAGGCGCATGCTCGACAAGGGTTACATCCGCCGGGCGGACTTCGACACCGCCAATCGGGCGCCAATCGAGACCACCGAGCACGGCCCGCAGGTCGAGGTGGACGCGCCCTATGTCGCCGAGATGGTGCGCGAACAGCTCCTCCCGACGTACGGCGAGAACCTGTACAGCGCCGGCTACAAAGTCGTCACCACCGTCGACAGCCGCCTGCAGCGGTCCGCCGACTGGTCGCTGCGCGCGGCGCTGCTCGAGTACGACCGCCGTCACGGCTGGCGCGGCGCGCCCGGGCACGCCGCGCGGCTGCCGCGCGACTCGCGCGAGGCGGTGCAGATGCTCGACAACTTCCCCGTCGTCGGCGGGCTGGTGCCGGCGATCATCGTCACGACGATCGGCAAGACGGCCACCGCGCTGGGCAAGGACGGCCGCAGTTTCACGCTGCCCTGGGAGACCGGCCTTGCCTGGGCGCGCAGGGGCGGCGTCGGCAAGCAGGCCGCCGACGTCGTCAACGCCGGCGATGTCGTCTACCTGCTGCCCGCGCCCGGCGGCATGGCGCTGCTCGCACAGATCCCGCAGGTGCAGGGCGCGTTCGTCTCGCTCGACCCGCAGGACGGCGCGATCTCCTCGCTGGTCGGCGGCTTCGACTTCTATGCCAGCAAGTTCAACCGGGTGGTGCAGGCGCGGCGCCAGCCGGGCTCGAGCTTCAAGCCGTTCATCTACTCGGCGGCGCTGGAGCGCGGCTACACGCCCGCGACGATGATCCTCGACGCGCCGATCGTGATGGAGGGCTCGGGACTGGAGAGCCTGTGGCGCCCGGAAAACGACGCCCGCCACTTCTATGGGCCCACGCGCCTGCGCATCGCGCTCGCGGCCTCGCGCAACCTCGTCTCGCTACGGCTGCTGCGCGCGCTGGGCGTCGACTACGCGATCGACTATGCCAGCCGCTTCGGCTTCGTGCCCGCGGAGCTGCCGCACAACCTGACGATGGCACTGGGCACCGCGCAGCTGACGCCGCTGCAGATGGCGAGTGGCTACGCGGTATTCGCCAACAGCGGCTTTCGCGTCACGCCCTATCTGATCGAGCGGGTCGAGGACGGCGACGGGCGGGTGCTGATGGCCGCGAACCCGGCCGTGGCGTGCCTCGAGTGCAGCGTCGCGATCGAACCGCCGCTGTCGCCGGATCCGGCGGCACCACCGACGCCGGCGCCCGCCGACACCGACGCCAACGCAACTATGACCGGGCCGATCGCCATGCCAGCCGCCGTCACCCTCGCCGGCAACGGGCCGCGGCCGCCGTCCAAGCCCGCGCCGCGCGTGATATCGGCCGCGAACGCCTACCTGATGACCGACATGATGCGCGATGTGATCCGGCGCGGCACGGCACGCCGCGCACTCGCGCTCAAGCGTGACGACATCGCCGGCAAGACCGGCACGACCAATGAACACCGTGACACCTGGTTTTCGGGATTCAACGCCGACATCGTCGCCACTGCGTGGGTCGGCTTCGACCAGGAGCGCTCCCTCGGTGCCGGCGAGGAAGGCGGCCACACGGCACTGCCGATGTGGATCTACTTCATGGGCGAGGCCCTCGCGGGTCGGCCCGAACACCGGCTGCCGCAGCCGGAAGGCATCGTCAGCGCGCGCATTGCGCCCGCCACCGGCGAGATCGCGCGCGGCAATGATCCAGACGGCGTGTTCGAGCTGTTCCTCGCCGGCAAGCTGCCGGGGAGTGGCGCGGTCGCGGGCGACGGCTCGGGAGTCGCGGCCGGCAAGCCCGGCGGCGGCCCGGAGGAGCCCATCTTCTGAAGGCCTGCAGACGCCGGTCGCGGCAACGGAATGCTGTGCTAGAGTCATTTCGCCTCGGCCGCTGGAGCGTGTGACATGACCCGGCTGCGCAGCATTCGCGGTGACGACCTGCGCCGCGCGCTCGCCCAGGAGGCGGCGCGGCTGATGTTCGAGCACGGCGTAGACGACTACGGCTTCGCCAAGCGCAAGGCCGCCGAACGGCTCGGCGCGTCCGAGCACGCGGTCCTGCCCAAGAACGCCGAGATCGACGCCGCGCTGGCCGAGTACCAGCGACTTTTCGCGGCCGACACACACGCCGAAACGCTGGCCGCACAGCGGCGCGTGGCGCTCGATGCGATGGAAATGCTCGCGGCGTTCGAGCCGCGGCTGGTAGGCCCGGTGCTGGCCGGCACCGCTACGCCGCACCAGGAGATCAGCCTGCACGTGTTCTCCGATTCGCCGGAGGCGGTGAGCCTGACGCTGCTCGAGGACCGAATCCAGTACCGCATCGCCGAACACCGGGTGCGCATGAACGCCGAGCGCGTGCTGGCGCTGCCGGTGGTGCAGTTCAGCGTCTACGACCTCGCGATCGAGGCGACGGTGTTCCCCAAGGACGGCATCCGCCAGTCACCGCTGTCGCCGAGCGACGGCAAGCCGATGCGCCGTGCGGCGCTGCAGGAAGTGCGCGGACTGGTCGGCGCCGACCCGGCACCGGTCAGCCGCGCTTGGTGAATTTCGCGATGCCGTGACGGGCGTCGGGCTGGATCGCGTTGCAGGCCATCGCCTCGGCGGCAAGCGCATAGGCGTCCTCGACGCCCATTTCGAGCTGCCGGTAGTACAGCTGCTTGCCAGATGCGACTGCGGCCGGCGACTTCGACTCGATCGATGCGCACAGCCGCCCCACCTCGGCGTCGAGCTCTGCGAGCGGCACGACCCGGTTGACGAGGCCGCGCTCACGCGCGGTCGCCGCGTCGATGAACTCCCCGGTCAGCAGCATCTCCATCGCCTGCTTGCGGTGCATGTTGCGCGACAGCGGCACCGACGGCGTTGCGCAGAAGAGTCCGAGGTTGATCCCGGACACCGCGAAGCGCGCGTTGTCGCTGGCGATCGCGAGGTCGCACATTGCCACCAGCTGGCAGCCGGCTGCGGTCGCGACACCCTGCACCCGTGCAATCACCGGCTGCGGCTGACGCTGCACCGCCATCATCAGTTCGCTACAGCGTGCAAACAGCGTACGGAATCCGTCGAGCTGGCAGTCCCCGCCCATCTCGCCGAGGTCGTGGCCGGCGGAGAACGCCTTGCCCTCGGCCGCGAGCACGATCACCCGCACCTCGGCGTCGTTTGCCAGCGCCTCGAGCGCCTCGATCAGCGCCTCGATCGTCGCGGCTGACAGCGGGTTGTATTTGGCGGGCTGGTTGAGCGTGAGGCGCGCGATGGCGCCGTCGCGCTCCCGCCGGACCAGCGTCGTGTCAGTCGTGGCCGCGGCCTCGGTTGGCTGCATCGCGTTCTCCTTGAGCGTCAGGCGGACCATGAAGCGCCGCCATCTGTAATCGTAGCGCGCCGGGCGCGAGGCGGGTACCCGTCAGCCGGCCGGGCTGACCACCGGCTGGGCACGGTGCTCGTCCCAAATGAGAAACAGGCCACCGACGATGACGATCGTGCCGCCGATCAATACCCGCGGCAGCGGGCTGATCGAGAACACGAAGAAGTCGAGCAACAGCCCCCACAACAGCGCGGTGTACTCGAACGGCGCGACCTTGGAGGCGGGGGCCAGCCGGAACGCGATCGTCAGCAGGTACTGGCCGACCGCGCCGGTCAGGCCTATGAACGCGACCCACGGCCACTGCGAGCTGGCCACGGGCTGCCAGTCCGGGGCCGCGAGCGCTAGACTTGCGATACAGACGATCACCATGTACCACAGCACCAGCGCGTGTTCGGAATCGGTGCGGCTCATCATGCGGATCGCAAGCACGCCCACCGCGTAGCAGACGGCACTGACGAACGCGGCGAGCCCGCCGAGCGAGATCATGTGCGCCGCGCTGGGCTTCAATGCGATGACGACGCCGAGCAGGCCGACGACGATCGCGATCCAGCGACGCACCGGGATCCGCTCGCCGAGCACGAGTCGCGAAACGATCGCGACCATCAGTGGCGCGCTCATGAAGATCGCGTAGGAGTCGGTCAGCGCCTGCACCGACACCGAGTAGATGAAGCTCACCAGCATCAGCACGCCGATCGCCGCGCGGCCGACGTACAGCCAGGGATTGGCAATGCGCAGCCGTCCCCAGGCGCGCGCCCAGGCGATCGAGGCGAGCAAGAACGGGATGGAAGCGGCCGATCGCAGTGCCGCGATCTGCATCGCGGGATAGCCGGTCGACAGGTGCTTGAGACCTGCGTCCATCGCTGAGAAGAAGCCAACCGCGATCAGCATGATGGCGATCGCCCTGATGTTGCCGGTACGCACGGGCGCAGACCTGTGGTCGGCGGCGGGCGCCTACCGGCGCCGGCGCTGCCCGCCTTTCAGCGGGCCTCGATGTCGACGTAGTCGCGCGCGGTCGGGCCGGTGTAGAGCTGGCGCGGTCGACCGATCTTCATCGCGGGATCTGAGATCATCTCCTGCCAGTGCGCGACCCAGCCGGCGGTCCGAGCGATCGCGAACATGACCGTGAACATCGAGCGCGGGATGCCGAGCGCGCTGTAGATGATGCCAGAGTAGAAGTCGACGTTCGGGTAGAGCTTGCGCGAGACGAAGTACTCGTCGTTCAGCGCAATGTGCTCGAGCTTGAGCGCGAGCTCGAACAGCGGGTTGTCGACACGGCCGAGGTTCGCAAGCACCTGGTGGCAGGTCTCTCGAATGATCTTGGCGCGTGGGTCGAAGTTCTTGTAGACACGGTGACCGAAGCCCATCAGCTTGGTCGTCTCGTTCTTGTCCTTCACCTTGGCGAGGAACTTCGGGATCGCATCGGCGGTGCCGATCTCCTCCAGCATCTGCAGCACGGCCTCGTTCGCGCCGCCGTGCGAGGGGCCCCACAGCGCCGCGATGCCCGATGCCATGGCGGCGTAGGGATTGGTGCCGGTACTGCCGGCGAGGCGCACGGTCGAGGTGCTCGCGTTCTGCTCGTGATCGGCGTGCAGGATCAGCAGCAGATCCAGCGCCTTCGCCGCGACCGGGTCGACCTGGTAGTGCTCGCAGGGCACGGCGAAGAACATGTTCAGCAGGTTCGCGCAGTAGTCGAGGTCATTCTGCGGGTAGACGAACGGCTGCCCGAGCATGTGCTTGTAGGCAGCGGCCGAGATCGTCGGCATCTTCGCGATGATGCGGTGCGCGAAGATCTCGCGGTGGCGCGGATTGTGGATGTCCAGCGACTCGTGGTAGAAACCGGCCATCGAGGCGACCACAGCCGATACCTGCGCCATCGGGTGCGCGTCGTAGTGAAAGCCATTGTAGAAGCGCAGCAGCGACTCGTTGAGCATCGTGTGGCGCGTGATGTTGCGCCGGAACTCGTCGAGCTGGGCCGGCGCCGGCAGTTCGCCGTAGATCAGCAGGTAGGAGACTTCGAGGAACGAACTCTTGGCCGCGAGCTGCTCGACCGGGTAGCCGCGGTACAGCAGCACACCCTGGTCGCCATCGATGTAGGTGATCTTCGACTCGCATGCGGCGGTCGCCATGAAGCCCGGGTCGAAGGTGTAGACCCCGTGGTCCTTCGCCAGCGGTGCGATGTTCAGGACATCAGATCCGACGCTAGGAGACAGGGCATCCAGCGAGCTGGTCTTGCCGGTCGAAACTTCAGTCAGCGTGAACTTTCTTGTCGTCATCGGAGCGCCCCATCGGTGCGGGCAGACTGTCACGCTGCAGCGCAATAATCAAGGCAGCAGGGCGCACGCCGGCGTCAGCGGGACGGAAAATCGGGGCCCGGAAATGCAAACGCCCGGCGTAGCCGGGCGTTTGGCAGTTGTCCCGCCGAAGCGGGACACGAGGCGGCCGCTTACTGGCGCGGCGCGGCGGCGGAGGCCGCGTACTTCTTGCGGAAACGGTCGACGCGGCCGCCCGTGTCGACCATCTTCTGCTTGCCCGTGTAGAACGGGTGGCAGGCCGAGCACACTTCGACCTGAAGGTCGTGACCCAGCGTGGAACCAGTCTCGAACGTGTTCCCGCAGCTGCAAGTCACGGTCATGGCTTTGTAGTCGGGATGAATTGCGGCCTTCATGGGGCGCTCACACTGTGGGTCGACGAAATGGCCGCGCAGTATAGGGTCGAAGATCAGCAGGCGCAAGGCGTGGTCCTGGCCGGGCCTGTCGGATCCCACTGCGGGACGTCAAAAACTGTCCTGCACACCGTCAGTTAGCGCCAACAGACATCCAGAAGTCTCAAGTTAGAGTCGTAACGAACTCATTTGGAAGACCTCCCAATTTATCCACAATTCCTGTGGATAACTATGTGGATGAAGTGCCGCCGCAGTGATTGGAATTGCGCGGAAATAGCCTAGATGTCATTTTGGTTAAAAAGTAATCACCCACATTAATTCTTTATATTCATGGCTTTAGACCCACTCATTTGAGGTGGTGGGTCAGGTATCGCGCGTTAGTCCACCTATTTGGCACCGCCCCCGCGCGCGTGTGTACAAGTTCGGCGGCGTCCGCCCCCGAAAACGACATAATCCGCGCGTTGTCAAGCCCAGGATGGCCGTTGCCGGACGCCCCGTCCGCGACATCCGTCGATCGGCTCAGGGCGCCAGATCGGGCGGCAGGAACAGTCCCTGCAAGTCGTTGAGAAATCTCATGCCCAGCGCCGTGGGCGCCCAGCGGACCCCGGCTTGCGCCAGCAGGCCCCGGGCCAGCGCCGTCTCCAGGGCGGGATGCTGTGACGCCAGCGGCGCGCCGGTACGGGCCTCGAACTCCGCGGTCGTGAAGCCATCGAGCAGGCGCAGCGCGTTGAGCATGAACTCAAACGGCCGCGTCGCGACCGGCACGCTGGTGCGCGTGCCGACAACTCCGCTCGCGGCGACGGCGGCAAGATAGCTGCGCGGCTGCTTGGGTTTCTCGGTGCGCACGATCGTGCCGGCCCGCACGTCGGTGAGCTTGCCGTGTGCACCGGCGCCGATCCCGAGGTAGTCGCCGTAGCGCCAGTAATTCAGGTTGTGGCGACACTGCGCGCCCGGCCGTGCCCACGCCGACACCTCGTAGCGATCGTAGCCCGCCGCCGCGAGACGGGCGTGACAGGTCTCCTGGATCGCCTCGGTAAGGTCCTCGTCCGGCAGCACCGGCGGGCGGGTGTAGTAAACGGTGCCCGGCTCCAGCGTCAGCTGGTAGTGCGACAGGTGCGGCGGGGCGAACGCAAGCGCTGCCTCGATGTCGATA
The DNA here is from genome assembly GCA_025356815.1 of Pseudomonadota bacterium. Taxonomy (GTDB): domain Bacteria; phylum Pseudomonadota; class Gammaproteobacteria; order Steroidobacterales; family Steroidobacteraceae; genus CAIKZZ01. The sequence goes on along the minus strand of JANXQL010000156.1, from coordinate 54,541 downwards.
AGCGCGCCGTCGACTCCCTGCTCCGGCAGGGCGTACATCAGGTCGAGATTGAAATTTCTGAGGCGGGCGTCGCCCAGCTCGCCAATCGCCCGGCCGGTGTCCGCGGCGGCGTGGATGCGACCCAGCAGCTGCAGCTGCCGGTCACCGAAGCTCTGGGCGCCGAGCGAGATGCGGTTCACGCCCGCGTCGCGATAGCCGGCGAAGCGGCCGTGCTCGATCGTACCGGGGTTGGCCTCGAGCGTGATCTCGACCTCGGGCGCGAACGCGACGCGCGAGCGGACGCCGTCCAGGAACGCCGCAATGCTCCGTTCCCCGAACAGACTGGGCGTACCGCCGCCGAAGAACACGGTCTCCACGACACGACCTGCAATGGTCGGCAGCTCGCACTCGAGGTCGGCGAGCAGCGCCGCGACGTATTCGGCCTCGGGGAGCTCCTCGCTCCTGTGGACGTGGGAATTGAAGTCGCAGTACGGGCACTTGCGCACGCACCAGGGCAGGTGCACGTAAAGTGCGAGCGGTGGCGTCTCGAGGGTGCTCACGCCGCGCGCAGCTGCGCGAGCAGCGCGGCGAGTGCCTGTGCTCGGTGGGAGAGGCGGTTCTTGAGTGCCGCAGGTAGTTGTGCAGCGGTTAGCTCGCCGTCGCCGACCAGGAACAGCGGGTCGTAGCCGAAGCCGCCGCTGCCGCGCGGCACCGTCGCGATGCGCCCCTCCCAGACGCCCTCGGCGACCAGCGGCGCCGGGTCGTGCGCACCGCGTACCAACACGACGACCGCGCGGTAGCGCGCGCGGCGCGGCGCGGGCACGTCGGCGAGCGCCTCCAGCAGGCGGGCGTTGTTGGCCGCGTCGTTCGCTCCTTCACCGGCGTAGCGCGCCGACCAGACGCCCGGCGCGCCGCCGAGTGCATCGACCTCAAGCCCCGAATCGTCGGCGACCGCGACAGCGCCGGTGAGGCGGGCCGCGTGGCGCGCCTTGAGCAGCGCGTTGCCGACGAAGCTCGACTCGGTTTCCGGAGGCGAAGGCACGCCCAGTTCGGTCTGCGGCAGGATCTCGAGCGCAAGGCCCGCGAGCAGCTCACGCAGCTCGCGCAGCTTGCCGGGGTTGCCGGTCGCGACGACGAGCCGCGGCCACGGCGGACTGCGCATCGCTATGCCGGCGTGTCGAGCGCCTGCAGCTGCCGCGCGATCAGGTCGGAAATGCCACCCGCGGCGAGATTTAGCAGCGCATCGAGTTCGTTGCGGCGAAACGCATGGCCCTCGGCGGTGCCCTGCACCTCGACGAAGGCGCCGCCGCCGTTCATCACGACGTTCATGTCGGTCTCGGCCTGCGAGTCCTCGGCATAGTCCAGGTCGAGCACCGGCACGCCGCCGACGATCCCGACCGATACAGCCGCGACCTGACCATGCAGCGGGTTCTTGGCGAGGTCACCGCGCTTTACCAGCATGGCCGCGGCATCGGCGAGTGCGACGTACGAACCGGTAATCGCCGCGGTTCGCGTGCCGCCGTCCGCCTGCAGCACGTCGCAGTCGAGTGTCACGGTGCGCTCGCCCAGCGCCTTCATGTTGACGATCGCCCGCAAGCTGCGGCCGATCAGTCGCTGGATCTCCTGGGTGCGCCCGCTCTGCTTGCCGCGGGCCGCCTCGCGCGCCGAGCGCGTGTGCGTCGAGCGCGGCAGCATGCCGTATTCGGCGGTGATCCAGCCGGTGCCGCTGTTGCGCAGGAAGTGCGGCACGCCATTCTCGATCGTCGCGGTGCACAACACCTTAGTGTCGCCGAACTCAACGAGGACGGAGCCCTCCGCATGGCGGGTGAAATGGCGCGTGAACCGGATCTCACGCAGCTGGTTGGGGTCTCGGCCGCTGGGGCGCATCTTCTTCTCCGTCGCTGTCGGGTCAGGCCAGCCAGCGGAGGACCGCGGCGGACGTGTTATCGCTGTACGGCGCCGAGGCCAGTACCGCCTGCGAGCATAGCTCGCTCAGGATCTCGCGCAGGCTCGCCGTCGAACGCCACGGCCGACCGACGTCGGCATCCTCGAGGTTGGCCCAGAGGCCGTCGCTGCAAGTCAGCAAGGTGTCACCCTTCTGCAGGGGCTGGCGCCTGCCGATCGTCATTTCGGTCAGCATCGGGTCGCCACCGAGGCAGCACTCGACGTAGTTACGCAGCGGGTGGCCCTTCATTTCCGCCTCGGTGATCAAGCCGTCGCGCAACAGCTGCTCGACATGGCTGTGGTCACGGGTGCGGGCGATGACGTTGCCACCGCGAACCTGGTAGACGCGGCTGTCGCCGACGTGTGCCCAGTACGCAGCGCCCTGCTGCACCAGGCAGATCGCGCAGGTTGCGCGCGGCCGCTGCTCGAGCGGCAGGCTCGCTCCCAGGGCAACGACCTCTTCGTGCGCCCGGCCAAGCGCCAGGTGCAGGAATCCGATCGGGTCGATCAGCGGATGCGGTTGCGCCCAGAAACTCGCGGTCAGCGACGCCACGGCCGTGACGGCAGCCTTCGCCCCGTCCGAATGCCCCCCCATGCCGTCGACCGCGATCACCAGCGCGGCATGCTCGCCGACCACGACGCAGACGCGGTCCTGATTGTCTTCGCGGTGCCCGATCAGGCTCAGTTCCGCGGATTCGATCTGCAAAGGCCTCTTTCCCTACCCCGGCAGAGGGCCGGGGCTGCTACAGTGTGGCGGGTTTTATAGCACACGGCACAGCATGATCCGCAGCATGACAGGCTTCGCCCGCCGCGAACATGCGGGCGACTACGGCACCCTCGTTTGGGAGCTGCGCACGGTCAACCACCGTTACCTCGAGATCAGCCTGCGGCTCCCCGAGGAACTGCGCGGCGCCGAGAGCGATCTGCGCCAAGCCATTCAGGGCGCAGTGCGTCGTGGCAAGGTAGACGCATCGCTGTATCTGCGGGGCGGCAGCGGCGGTCGGGCCTCACTGGAACTCGACACCGCGCTGCTCGACGAGCTGATCGCACGCAGCCACGAGGTGACCAATCGCGCGACCCAGCACGGCGGCTCGCTGGCACAGCCGACGCCGCTGGACCTGATGCGCTGGCCGGGCGTGCTGCGCGACCGCGAGCGCGACGCCTCGCCGATGCTGGCCGACTCCGGCGCGCTGCTCAACGAGACGCTTGCGGCGCTGGCCGCGACCCGCGACAGCGAGGGCGGACGGATCGCGACGATGCTGACCACGCGCTGTCGCCAACTCGAGGAGCTGGTTGCGGTGGTGCGCGCGCGATTGCCGGATGTCCAGGCGCGGATCCACGCCCGTGTCGCAGAACGCATCCAGCAGCTGGCGCTACCCGCCGAGGCTAATCGCGACCGGCTCGAGCAGGAGCTGTCGCTGCTGCTGTCGAGGATGGACGTCGAGGAGGAACTGGAGCGGCTGACCAGCCACGTGGTCGAGGTCGGCAAGTCGCTGACCGGCGCCGAGCCCGCCGGCCGCCGACTGGACTTTCTGATGCAGGAGTTCAACCGCGAGGCGAACACGCTTTCGTCGAAGTCGCAGGACACCGAGACGACCCGCGCGGCGGTCGACATGAAGGTGCTGATCGAGCAGATGCGCGAGCAGGTGCAGAATTTGGAGTAGCTCGTGACGCAAACTAGCTCGGGGCTGCGAGCAGCCACTGCCCCTGTTGATCTGCTGTCGACCCACGACCTAAAGCAACGACCGCTGTTATTTTAGGATCGGCCTGCTGGTGCGCAGCCCCCCGCCCGGACGCTCCGCCAGGGACTCGACATGATGCAGCGCAGTCCTCGCCCCTCGCCGCAAACTTACGCCCGCGTAGGTGGAGCGCTGTACCTGATCATCATCGTGACGGCGCTGTTCGCGGAGGCCTTTGTCCGCGGCAGGCTCATGGTGTCCGGAAATGCCGCTGCCACGGCTGACAACATCGTCAACGCCCCCACACTGTTTCGCCTCGGTCTCGCCGCCGACATGCTCAATTGCGTATTGGATGTCGCGGTGGCGATGATCCTGTATGTCCTGCTCAAGCCGGTGAATCGAAATCTGGCCCTGCTTGCCGCGTTTCTCAGGATTGTTGCCGACGCCATTCTGGGTCTTACCGGGATCTTCCAGCTCGCGGCGGTCGTGCTGCTCGGAGGCGCCAGCTACCTTCGCGCCTTCGATCCGCAACAACTGCGATCGCTGGCCTACCTGTCGCTGCAGTTGCACGGCGAGGGCTACGGCATCAGCCTGATCTTCTTTGGTGTTGGCTGCGGGATCCTGGGCTACTTGATCTATCGATCTGGCTATTTGCCCAGGTCGATCGGCGTCATGCTGGTCGTTGCCGGCGTGGGCTACCTGTTCAACAGCTTTGCCGGGATCATTGCGCCGCCACTCGCCGCGAGCGCTTTCCCGTGGACGCTGTTGCCGGGTTTCGTCTCGGAGCTGGCGTTGTGTCTGTGGCTGCTGATCAGGGGAATCAAGCCCGAGCCGTGGGAGCGTCAGCACACACCGGGGTAGACGCCAGATGGTCGTCGGCCGGGCGCACTGCGCGGCGAGCGAGGCTCCCCCGCGTCATCGCAGCGCAGGCCCGCGCTTAGCCAACGCCGTCTGGCGAGGCACGCGAGGGCAGGAGTAGCCCGTTGACGAGCACCAGGTGCAACGGCACGACGCCCAGAAAATTGCCTGCCGCCTCGGCACCAGGGCCCTTCGCACCGCCCGCAACGGCCAGCGCATCCGGCCGTCAACACGCCCGCGGCAGCCAAGCCGTGCCGGGCTGCTCCTGCCCGAGATGAAGTCGGCTGCGATGTGGAGACGTCCAGCGCCTTGCGAGCGGCTGAGGATTCCCGGGCCCGGTGCACCTGCGCGCGCTGGGCCGCTATTCGCTCTGGTGTGCGCGGTTGTCGCCACGGCCAGCGCCGAGCGTGGTGTTGCAGCGCACTTCCTTGATCAGAAGCGTGAGTCTAGGTCGGAGCACTCGCGAGCAGGCGCGCGAGTTGCGCCTTGAGCTCCGCGATCGTCCGGTCACGCTCCGCGATCATCGCAGCGACATCGGCCGCCTCCACACGCTGCGGAATGTGCTGCGGGCAATTGGCGTCCCAGGCGCCGACCTTGAACATAATCACTTGCGAGGCGCGTGCCTTGTAGTCGCCCGGCATGAGCTGCCCGGCAAGCTCGGAATCATTCTCGACGACCTGCGCCTCGCCCCAGATCTTTACGCGCCTGCGAGTCGCGTAGTCGATCAGAAACAGCTGTGCCTTCGGGTTCTCGGACAGGTTGCCAAGCGTGATGTACTGCCGGTTACCGACGAAATCCACAAACCCGATGGTCTGCTCGTCCAGCGCGGCCAGAAAGCCTGGCGGACCGCCGCGGTGCTGAACGTACGGTTGTCCCAGCGAATTGGCGGTTGCCAGAAACACGCTGGTCTGCGCCTCGATGAAAGTCTTCAGCGCCGGCGAGATTCTCGTCTCCCACGATCCGGCGTCCTCCATGCGAGCGTAGTTAGCGCGCGATCCCTTGCGTGCCTGAACCGCCTTGACGGCGGGCGAGAAGGCGATGTCGCTCGAGTAGGTCATGGGAGTGCTCGCTGCGATCTTTGGCTGAGATGCATGGGAACAGGTGCCGGGCGACCCATCGCCCGACGCCCCGTTCTCCTTGTCGCGGCGTCGGCGCCGACGATGACGACCTCCGCGCTGCCGTCGGGCCGGCGCATGGTCATGATCTCGCTATTGCCGCCGGTGGCGGTGGCGACCTTGCCGCCGCGACGATCCATGACCTGCTCCCGATGCCGATCCTAGGCCTATCACGCTGCAAGGCGGCGTGCGGCCACGACCGGAAAGTCGATCTCGGTCCCAGCCACTTCATTGATGTAGTTGGTGAAGGTGTTCAGCGCGACGGCAAGCACGATCTCGACCACCGCAGCGTCGCTGAAGCCCGCGGCCTTGACCGCACCGAACTGCTCATCCGTCACGTGACCGCGGGCCGCGACGACCTGTGCCGCGAAGCGCACCGCGGCCGCCGCCTGCACATCGTTCGACGTGCCGTTGCGATTGGCGGTGATCTCGGCATCGTCGAGCCTGGCGACGTTGCGAGCCAGATACGTGTGTGCCGAGAGGCAGTAGTCGCAGTCGTTGGATTCGGCGACGACGAGCGCCAGCCGCTCCTGGGTCTTCGCATCCAGACTGGACGCGGCCAGCGCACCGCCAAGGCCCAGGTAGCCCTTCAGCGCGGCGGGACTGTTACCGACGACCCGGAACAGATTGGGCACGCTGCCGAGGCTGCGCGCGACCGCGGCCAGCGAGGCGCGGGAAGCTTCGGGGGAGGTCTCAACGGTGGTGGGCGTGTGCAGACGGGACATGGTGGTGCTCCTGGCGTTGGGTTCGAACCTGCCGGTCAACTGACCGGTGGAGAGCAGTCTGTAGAATTTCATTTAAGGAGATAAGACGGTACGATTGAGAACCACTATCTCTATTTTAGAGAATATATGGACCGCCTCGAATCCATGTCCGCCTTCGTCGCCGTGGCACGGGCCGGCGGGTTTTCTGCCGCGACGCGTGCAACGGGAATACCGCTGCCGACCATCAGCCGGCGCGTGGCGGACCTCGAAGCGGCACTGGGCGTGCGGCTGCTGCACCGATCGACACGCCAGGTCGTACTCACCGAGACTGGTCAGGCCTTCTTCGCGAACTGCCAGCGTTTGCTCGACGAGCTGAAGGACGCCGAAGAATCCGTGACGGGCGAGTACCGCGCGCCCAAGGGCGAACTCACGATTACCGCGCCGATGGGCTTCGGGCGGCTGCACCTGCAACCGGTAGCGCTCGAATTCCTCGCCGCCTATCCGCAGATAAACCTGCGCCTGCTGCTGGTGGATCGCGTCGTTGATCTGGTGGAGGAGCAGGTAGACCTTGCGCTGCGGATCGCCGATCTCGCCGACAGCAGACTGATCGCCAGGCCCCTCGGGCATGTGCGCCGGATGGTCACCGCGAGCCCGGAGTACCTCCAGCAACACGGCGTGCCGAGGCATCCGGAGGAACTGCGGCGCCACGATTGCATCGTCTGGTCAACGCTGCGCCCGCAAAACACCTGGTGGTTCAGGGATCACGGCCACGACCGGAGCTTTGCGCTGCGGACCCGCCTGTCGACGACAAGTGCCGAGTCGGCCATCGCGGCGGCGTGCTCGGGACTGGGACTGGCGCAGACGACCTGCTATCAGGCCGAGCAGGGCGTGCGTGCGGCACTTCTTAAGATCGTGCTCGCAGATTACGAATGCGCACTCACTCCCGTGAGCCTGATCTATGCCAGTCATCGGCTCGTGCCGCTGAAAATGCGCGCGTTTATCGACTTCGCGGCGCCGCGATTGACCGAGCGACTGCGAAACATCGCCGCCGCGGTTACGCCAACTCCGCCGTCAAAGACATCGACGCGCAAGGCGTCCGGGCGGCGTCAGCGGTAGCCCCGGCAGGCGCGTCACGACAAGCGCGTCCGGCAGCGTCGTCAGTGGCCGAACGGCAGGTACTGCAACACCATGCCGATGAGCCTCGTCGCGACAACCGGCGCGGCGGCGAGCCAGAGGCGAACCGGGGTCGCGAAGGGAGCAACGCACTGCGTGTCGTTGCGCTCATCCCAACGCAGCCGCTCGCCAGCGCTCGCCGCGCTGTAACTGCGCACGAGGCACACCAGCACCAGCACTGGAAAGCCCGTGCCCAAGCCGAACACGTACACGCCGAAATTACGCCGCAGGTACGCGGCCCGGGAAGCCCGGCCGCCATCGGCGTCCAGCACCCGCAGCCCCGCCAGCCACTTGCCGAAGGTGTTGCCGCACAGCGCGTAGATCCCGGCGTCGAACAGGAAGACCAACGGCAGCAGCAGCCACTCGTACAGCAGGCCGCCGACCATTCCATCGAACGGGCCGCCGGCGTCGAGCATGCCGGGGACCAGCAAACCGACGGGGATGCTCAGCAGCAGCGTGCTGACGATGATGTCCAGGGACCGCGCCCAGTAGCGCGGCCAGGGCGTGGCCGGGACCTGCGGTTCAGCGGAGCCGCTCAGGGGGTGACCTTCACGGTGTCGTCCCGCCCGCGGCCGGGCGTGGCCAGACCAGCGGAAAATCAGGTGCATCGAACGGCGCCCCGTCCGCGAGCCGCACGTGCGGAAATGCCGGCGAACCCTGCGTGGCGCGACGGACGAAACGCGCGCCATCGCCAACCCAGCGCGAGGTGAACACCCGCCGCGATCGGCTCGAGGCGTTGCCAGGCGCCCCGTGCAGCGTGCGAAAGTCGAACGCGATCGCGTCACCCGGCTGCAACGCCCAGCCGCACGCCCGCAGCTCGTCCCGGCGCGCGTCGACCTCCGGCATCGTCTCGAAGTCGTGCTGCGCACAGAGCCGGCTGCCGTCGAAGCGCAGCGGCGTGAATCCCTTGCCGCCCCACAGATGGGAGCCGGGCACGCATTCCAGCGACACGGCGCGATCGACCGGGTCCAGCGGCGCCCAGAAGCTGACGCTGCGCTCGCCGCTGACACAGTAGTACGGCTGGTCCTGGTGCCAGGGTGTGACCGTGCTGTTGCCGGGCGCCTTGACCAGCACGTGGTCGTGGAAGAAGCGGGCCGTGTCGGACTCCATCAGGGCGGCGGCGAGCCGCGCGGCCGGGGAGTCGAACACGAAGGCCCTGAACGCCTCGATCCGCTGCCAGTTACACAGGTCCTGGAAGAACGGCGCCGAGCCGTCGGCCGGGCGTACCGAGCGCTCGCGCGGGCTGGGATCCGCCATCAGCGCGGCGACGCCCGTGGCAAGCGGTTCGATCCAGTTGCGGAACACGCCGCGCAGCACGACGGCCCCATCGCGCTGGTAGTCCGCCACCGTGGAGGCTGCAAGCGGCATGGGGGCGCACATCGTGGTTGCGGGTTCGCCGAGATTACGACAGCCGCCGCCGGTTGCCGAGCCCGCGAGCGGGCATTTCTGCATGGAGCCACTCGATTCGCAGCGCACGACGCGGCGCCAATCGGAGGTACCATCCGCCCCCGACTCCCCGCCGGCTGCAGGCGGTGCTCCAACCCAGGACCGTAGACTCAAGCGATGAGACAGCGCGTCGAGGCAGTTTATGTTCAACCGCTCGCGGGCCCCACGGTGACGCGTTGAGCGCTCTCACCCCGACCCGCCGCGGCCACCTGTACGTGATCGCCGCTCCCTCGGGCACCGGCAAGACCAGCCTCGTACGCGCGCTGATGCAGTGCACCCCCACGCTTGCGTTCTCGGTGTCGCACACGACCCGCCCGCCGCGCCCCGCCGAGCAGGACGGTCGCGACTACCACTTTACGGACCCGCAGACATTCCGGCAGATGATCGCAGCCGGGGCGTTTCTCGAGCACGCGAGCGTGTTCGACAACCTCTACGGCACCGGTCAGGCCGGCGTCGAGGCCGCGCTCGACCGCGGTCAGGACCTGCTGCTGGAGATCGACTGGCAGGGTGCCCGACAGGTGCGCGCCCGCCTGCCCGAGGCGATCGACATCTTCATCCTGCCGCCGTCGCGGGCGGCCCTCGAGGCCCGGCTGCGGGGCCGGGCCACCGACAGCGACGAGGTGATCGCCCGGCGGCTGCGGGACTCGGTCACAGAACTGTCCCACTGGCACGAGTTTCGCTGCGTCATCGTCAACGACCGCTTCGAGACGGCGCTCGCAGATCTGCAGCAGATCGTCGCCGGCAACCCGGCCCCGTATGCCGCCGACCGGCCGGGACTGGCCGCTTTCGTCGCGGGCCTGCTGGGCTGAACTCCCGCCCGGCGCAGCCCTGACCGGCAACGGGCATTTTCGTGTATCCTCCTAGGCCCGTTAGCTTTTTCCGTAAAGAGTCCGCATGGCCCGCATCACGATCGAAGACTGCCTGAAGCAGAGCGTCGAGAACCAGTTCGAGCTCGTGCTCGTCGCAGCCAAGCGCGCCCGCAGGCTCGCCAACGGCGCCGATGCGCTGGTCGAATGGCAGAATGACAAGCCGACCGTCGTCGCCCTGCGCGAAATCGCCGAGGGCAAGGTCGACCGTACCCTGCTGCTCGAGGCGGACCCGGAGCCGGTGCCGCAGATGATGCCGCAGGACAGCAGCCCGCTTGACCTGCCGTCCGACTTCCGCGCCCCGCAATTCGGTCTCGGCGACTAGCGCGGAGACCGCCCACCCGCAGAGCCCAGAGCCTCGATGGATTACGCGTCCTCCCTGCTGAGCTTCCTGCCGGGTGGGCGTCGCTCCCCGGGGATCTCGCAGCTGCTCTCTAAGGCGGAGTCCTATCTCCCGCCTGAGCAGGTGGAACGGATCCAGGAGGCGTACGAACTCGCCTCCGAGGCCCACAAGGGCCAGAAGCGCCTCACCGGTGAGGCGTACATCACCCACCCGGTCGCCGTCGCCGGCATCCTCGCCGACCTGCACCTCGACGGCCAGACCGTCTGTGCGGCGCTGCTGCACGACGTCATCGAGGACACGCCGACCGCCAAGGACGAGATCCTCGAGCGCTTCGGCCGCGAGGTCGCCGAACTCGTCGACGGCGTCTCCAAGCTCGACAAGGTCCAGTTCAAGAGCCGCAAGGAAGCGCAGGCGGAATCCTTCCGCAAGATGATCCTCGCCATGGTGCGCGACATCCGCGTGATCATGGTCAAGCTCGCCGACCGCACGCACAACATGCGCACACTCGGCGCGATGCCGCCCGCCAAGCGCCGCCGCATCGCGCTGGAGACGCTGGAGATCTACGCGCCGATCGCCAACCGCCTGGGCATCCATTCGATCAAGCTGGAGCTCGAAGACCTGGGCTTCCACGCGCTCTACCCACAGCGCTATCAGGTGCTCGAGCGCGAGCTGAAGAAGGCGCGCGGCAACCAGAAGGAGTTCCTGCCCAAGATCAAGCAGGCGATCGCCGCTGCGTTGGACAAGGCCGGAGTCAAGGCCCAGGTCGACACGCGCGAGAAGCACCTGTACAGCGTCTACCAGAAGATGCGCCGCAAGAAAGTCTCGCTGGCGGAAGTCATCGACGTGTTCGGCATCAGGGTAGTGGTCGACTCGGTCGATGCCTGCTACCGAACGCTCGGCGTCGTACATGGCCAGTACCGGCCGATGCCCGGCCGGTTCAAGGACTACATCGCCATTCCGCGCATCAACGGCTACCAGTCGCTGCACACGACGCTGTTCGGGCCCAATGGTGTGCCGCTGGAGGTGCAGATCCGCACTGAGGACATGCATCGGCTGGCCGAGAACGGCATCGCCGCGCACTGGCAGTACAAGAGCGGCGAGGAAGCCGGCGCAACCTCGCACGACCGCGCGCGCGAGTGGCTGGCGGGCCTGATGGACATGCAGGACGGCGGCAACCCCGAAGAGTTCTTCGAGAGCGTCAAGGTCGACCTGTTCCCGGACAAGGTCTACGTGTTCACGCCCAAGGGCGACATCCTGCGCCTGCCGCGTGGCTCCACCTGCGTGGACTTCGCTTACGCCGTGCACAGCGAGGTGGGCAGGCGTTGCGTCGCCGCCAAGATCGACCGGCGCCTCGTGCCGCTGCGCACGCAACTGCGCAACGGCCAAACGGCCGAGGTGATCACCGCCAAGGGCGCGACGCCGAATCCCGCCTGGGCGAACTTCGTGGTGACGGCCAAGGCCCGCGCCGCGATCCGCGCCTACCTCAAGACGATGAAGAAGAGCGAGGCGGTGGACCTCGGCAAGCGACTGGTCAACCAGGCGCTGGCGGAGTTCAGTCTGGCGCTCAAGGCGATCGATGCGGACCTGGTGCAGGAGGCCACGCGCGAGCTCGGCTTCAAGGAGCCGGATGAGCTGTTCGAGCGGGTAGGCCTTGGCGAGCGGCTGGCGCCGCTGGTCGCGCGCCACCTGCTGCCCGCTGACCGGACCTCGACGGCCGGCGCACCGCCCGCCGCGCCGCTCGCGATCGCCGGCACCGAAGGTCTGGTGGTGAGCTACGCCCGCTGCTGCTTCCCGATCCCCTACGACCCGATCATCGCGTTCTTGTCGGCCGGCCGCGGCGTCGTGATCCACCGCGCCAATTGCCCGAACCTGTCGGGCTGGCACAAGCAGCCGGAAAAGTGGCTGCCGGTGACCTGGCAGAAGCACTCGACCCGCAGCTTCGCCTCCGAGCTCAAGGTCGAGGTGCAGAACCGCCCCGGCGTGCTGGCAGCGGTCGCCTCCGCCATTGCCGAGACCCACACCAACATCGGCCATGTCTCGGTGGTCGAGCGCGACGCGGACACCTCCACCATCACCTTCGAGCTGCAGGTGCGTGACCGCGCCCAGCTGGCGCGCGTGATTCGCGCGATCCGCTCGATGTCCGAGGTCATGCAGATCGAGCGCTCGCTCGCCTGAACCGGCGGCGCAGGACGCGGGTCCTTCGCCCGTGCGACAATCCGCGCCTTCGTCCAGCCGGAGTTTGCACAGGCCATGGCACGCACCATCATCTCCACCGATGCGGCCCCGGCCGCGATCGGCACCTATTCGCAGGCGGTTCGCGTCGGCAATACCGTCTACATCTCGGGCCAGATCCCACTCGATCCCGCCACCAAGGAAATGGTCGCAGGGGACATGGAAGCGCAGGTGCGGCGCGTGTTCGAGAACCTCAAGGCCATCGCCAACGCCGCCGGCGGCTCACTCGCGGACGCCGTGCGCGTGACCATCTACCTGACGGACCTGGGCCACTTTGCGCTGGTGAACAAAGTGATGGCCGAGTACTGCAGCGCGCCGTACCCGGCACGCGCGGCAGTCGGCGTCGCGTCCCTGCCGCGCGGCGCCGCGGTCGAGGCGGACTGCATCCTGGAGCTGTGAGAGCGGCCCCTCCGCCGCGGGGTCGAACCGCACCGCGGGCGCCGGGCGCGGAGGCCGAACTGCGGCCGGTCACCGCGCTGAAGGGCGTCGGTGACGCGCTCGCGCAGAAGCTCGCCAAGCTCGGCGTCGAGACGGTGCAGGACCTGCTGTTCCTGCTGCCGCTACGCTACGAGGACCGCACGCAGGTGCTGCCGCTGGGGGCGCTCAGGTCGGGTGATCGCGCGGTCGTCGAGGGCGAGGTGCAGCTCGCCGAGGTGGTGCTGCGCAAGCGCCGCCAGCTGTTGGTGCGCATCAGCGACGGCTCGGGCTTTCTCACGTTGCGGTTCTTCTACTTCAGTGCGCAGCAGCAGGCGCAGATGGTGCGCGGCGTGCGCCTGCGCTGCTACGGCGAGGCGCGGCGCGGCACGCTGGGACTTGAGATCGTGCACCCCGAGTACCGCCGCGCCGACGGCGTGGATGCACAGCAGACCGAGGACTCCCTGACGCCTGTGTACCCGATGACCGAGGGCGTGCAGCAGGGCCGGCTGCGCATCCTGACGGCGCTCGCGCTCGATGAGGCGGAGGCGCAGTCGGTACGCGACTGGCTGCCGCCAGCGCTGCTCGCGGACCAGCGACTGCCGGGACTCGCCGAGGCGCTGCGCTACGTGCACCGACCGCCGCCGGGCGCGGATCTCGCGCCGCTCGCCGAGGGCCGCCACCCGGCGCAGCGACGCCTCGCGTTCGAGGAACTGCTCGCGCACCAGCTGAGCCTGCGGCTGCTGCGCCGCCAGATCCAGGCCGATCCCGCCTGGCCGCTGGTCGGTCCCGGCGCGCTCGCGCGGCGCTTTCGGGCGTCACTGCCATTTGGCTTGACCGCTGCGCAGGAGCGGGCGCTCACCGAGGTGACGGCAGACCTCGTCAGGCCCGCGCCGATGCTGCGCCTCGTGCAGGGCGACGTCGGCTGCGGCAAGACCGTGGTCGCGGCGCTCGCCGCGCTGGCTGCGGTCGAGGCGGGCTTTCAGGCGGTGCTGATGGCGCCGACCGAGCTGTTGGCCGAGCAGCACCATCAGAACTTCGAGCGCTGGCTCAGGCCGCTGCAACTGCCGGTCGCGCTGCTGTCGGGCAAGCTCACCGGCCGCGCCCGGCAGCTGACGCTAAACGCGATCGCCGCAGGCACCGACGTGCCGGTCGTGATCGGTACCCACGCGCTGTTCCAGGAGGGCGTGAAGTTCTCGCGCCTCGCGCTGGTGATCATCGACGAGCAGCACCGCTTCGGCGTTCACCAACGGATGGCGCTGCGCGACAAGGGCCTGGGTGACGGTCGCTATCCGCATCAGCTGATCATGACCGCGACGCCGATCCCGCGGACGCTGGCCATGACCGCCTACGCCGACCTCGACGTGTCGGTCATCGACGAACTGCCGCCGGGCCGCACGCCGGTCAAGACAGTCGTGCTGCCGGATTCGCGCCGTGACGAGGTCGTGGCGCGCATCGAGGCCGCCTGCCGGGCGGGCCGCCAGGCCTACTGGGTATGCCCCCTGATCGAAGAGTCCGAGGAACTCGACTTCCAGGCGGCCGAGGCCACTCACGTCGCGCTCGCAGGCGCCCTGCCGGGCCTGAAGGTGGGACTCGCCCACGGCCGGCTGACCAGCGCGAAGAAGCAGGCCGTGATGGCCGCGTTCAAGCGCGGCGAGCTGGACCTGCTCGTCGCGACGACCGTGATCGAGGTCGGCGTAGATGTGCCGAATGCGAGCCTGATGGTGGTCGAGAACGCCGAGCGGATGGGGCTTGCCCAGCTGCACCAGCTGCGCGGCCGGGTCGGCCGCGGTGCGGCGGAATCCAGCTGCCTGCTGCTGTACCGGGCGCCACTGTCGCCGCTGGCGCGGGCGCGGCTGGAGGTGATGCGCACCACCAACGATGGCTTCGAGGTTTCGCGCCGCGACCTCGAGCTGCGCGGCCCGGGCGAGCTGCTCGGCACCCGCCAGACGGGCCTGATGCAGATGAAGGTCGCGGAGCTCGTCCGCGACGCCGACCTGCTGCCGCAGGTGCAGGCGGCGGCAGAAGTGATGCTGGACCGACATCCCGATAACATAGGGCCCCTGCTGCGCCGCTGGATCGGCGCGCGGGACCGCTACGGCAAGGTGTGACGCGCACCGAAGGACGACGATCCTTGAGGAAACTCTCCGCCAATTCCGCCGCCTCGCTGCTGCCGCTGGACCTGTGGATGCGCGGCCGCGACCTCGAGGGTCGCCTGCCCGCCCGTCTCGCCGACTGGCTCAACGAGCCTGGGCTGTTGACCGATCGCATCCACGCCAGAAGCGGCGCGCCGGTTGCGGTACGGGTCGTCGAGGAGCACCTCGCGTTCCTCACCCAGGAACAGCGGGCGCTGCTCGAAGCGCGTGCCGACAGCTGCTTCGCGCGGCGCATCGAGCTGGTCTCGGCCGATCGCCCCTGGGTCTACGCCGAGACGCTGATCCCCGACCACACGCTCGAGCTGCACCCGTGGCTCGCGGAGCTCGGCGACAGCTCGCTCGGCTCGACGCTGGCCGACTGCGCCGAGGTCACGCGCGGCCCGTTCGAGTTCGCCCCCCTGCCGGCGTCGCATCCGCTGGCGGCGCAGGCGCTGGCGCGGCTGGCAGAGACACCCGAGGTGGTCTGGGCACGCCGCTCGTGGTTTGCGCTGCGCGGTCGGCGCCTGCTGGTGCAGGAACTGTTCCTGCCGGAAGTCTCGCGGTGACGACGCTGCGGCTACTGGGCACCACGCTTGCGGACTACGCAAAGCTGGTGCGCCTGGACCGACCGGTCGGGATCTGGCTGCTGATGTGGCCGACGCTGTGGGCGCTGTGGATCGCCGCACGCGGCCGGCCCGACGAGCACGTGTTCGTGGTGTTCATGCTCGGCGTGCTGCTGACCCGCTCGGCCGGCTGCGCGATCAACGACTACGCCGACCGGCGATTCGATCCGCACGTCGCGCGCACCGAGCAGCGGCCGCTGGCCGCCGGTCGGGTCTCCGGACCCGAGGCGATCGGCATCTGGATGTTGCTGTCCCTGATCGCGTTCGCGCTGGTGCTGACGCTCGACCGGCTGACCGTGCAGTACGCCTGCGCAGGCGCCGTGCTGATGGTCGTCTACCCGTTCCTGAAGCGCTTCTTCCCGCTACCGCAGCTGTGGCTGGGCGCGGCCTTCACCTGGTCGGTGCCGATGGCGTATGTCGCACAGACGCACGCGGTGCCACGGCTGGGATGGCTGCTGTTCGCCGCAGGCCTGCTTTGGACGGTGATCTACGACACGATGTACGCGATGGTGGATCGGGACGACGACCTGAAGCTCGGCATCAAGTCGACCGCGATCACCTTCGGCGACGCCGACCGCTGGATCATCGCCGCGCTGCAGCTGATGGTGCTGTACGCGCTGTGGCTGGCGGGGCTGCAGGCGTCGCTCGGCCACTGGTACCGTGGCGGGCTTGCGGCGGGCGCACTGCTGTTCGCCTGGCAGCAGTGGTTGATCCAACGTCGCGACCGCGCGCGGTGCATGCGTGCGTTCATCAACAACCAGTGGTTCGGGCTGGTGATATTCGTCGGAATCGCGCTCGACTACCTGTTCGGCAGCCCCTGACGGCGGGCGATCGCGCAGGTGCTGGACGACGGCGCCGACTGCGTCGTGTGGCGCACAGTCTCAGCCCGCCTCGACGGCCTCCCCGTCGGCCAGTGCGTCAGCGAGTTCCCGACAGCGCTGGCGGGACTCGGCGATGCGCAGTTTCGCCGCGAGCCAGCCCGGATCGCCCGGCTGCAGTTGGCCCCGCAGCGCCCGGTAGTGATGCAGTGCCGCGGCAAGCCGCCGGTTGGCGGCGTCCCAGCGCGCGTGCAGCGAGCGCGTCGCGAGCGCGTCGACGCGATCAACGGGGTTGAGCGCTGACTCGAGTTCGTAGCCCATGCCTCGAGCATCGCCCCGGCGCGTGACGGCGACATTTCGCGCGCGTGACGTTCCGGTGACGCTTGCGTCATCCGCCTGCGAGCGCGGCGCGGATCCTCGCTGCATTGGCCTCGAGCACGTCGGCGGCGGCCATCTCGCGCGCATGCAGCCGCAGCCCGCCGGCGCCGTACACCGGAATCACATGGAAGTGCAGGTGGAATACCGTCTGGCCGGCGACCGGGCCATTGAACTGCGTGATGATCAGACCCGGCGGCGCGAACGCGCCCTGCACCGCGCGCGCGACCCGCTGCGTGGTTCGAATCGCCGCTGCCACCGATTCCGGCGGCGTGTCCAGCAGGTTTGCGCCGGCGACTTTCGGAATGACCAGCGCGTGACCCTCGCTCTGCGGCATCAGGTCCATGAACGCGAGGGTGTCCGCGTCCTCGTAGACGCGCACGCAGGGGATTTCGCCGCGCACGATGCGCGCGAAGATGTTGTCCGGATCGTAGGTCATTCGCTCTGTCTCCAACTGCAGTGGCGGTACGCTAGTGCGGCCGACGCAGGATGCGGTTCATCAGCCACTGCGGCTTCACGACGTGCGTCACCATCGCAAGCGCCGGCGGCGCGCCGAGGCCGCTGGGGCTTGGGCAGGCGCTGCTGTGCACGTACTCCAGCGCCGCGGCGAGGCGCGCCTCGGCAGGGTCGCCGAGCGCGTGACCGAAATCGTCGGCCACCGAGCAGCCGGGCAGCGGCACGCCACCGTTCTGCAGGGTCGCGTTCTGCGGCACGAAGCCGTCGGGGTAGTCGCCAAAGCCGAGCGCGTTGACGCCGCGGAACTGGATCGAGAAGTAGGTCGTGCCGCAGTTGTCCTCGGGATAGAACCCGTAGGGCTTGCCGCAGCTCTGCGAGCCGATCTGCACCACCGTCACGCCGATGCCGCGCAGCCCGTTGATGACGGACTCGCTGGCGGAGCAGGTGTCGCTGCCGGTGATCACGAACACCCGGCCGAGGTTCAGCGATGGCAGCGCTGAGCCGTTGACGCTGGAGTAGAACGGCGTGGGCGTGATCGCGCTGCCGGTGATCGGATCGGTGGTCGGGTACTTGTCGTTGAACTGGATCAGCTCGAACGTGCGGCCGTTGGTCCGGGCCTGGCCTGCGACCATGTAGCCGACCTCGCTTGCGATGCTCAGCAGACCGCCGCCGTTGTAGCGCATGTCGAGCACGAGGTCCGTGACCTGGCCGGCCGCGAGCGTGTTGATGGCGCCGCGCAGCAGCGCCTCGGCGGTCTGGATGTGGTCGTTGAACGTCAGGTAGCCGACCACGCCGTTCGGCACCGGCAGCGTGCGAACGTTCTGCACGGGCGTGGTCGTGACATTCGCCGCGGCGAGGGTGACTACGTGCTGGTTGGCGCCGGCGAGGTCCACGACCGTGAACGTGTGCGACTCGCCGCTCCGGCTCGGGCTCAGCGCCGCGTTCAGCCGGTCGATGCTGGTCTGGTCGTTGGCATTGACCAGGTCGACGCCATCGATCTGCAGCACCGAGTCGCCGCGCAGCAGCCCCGCATTCGCAGCCGGCGAACTGGCCTCGGTGTAGGCCACCACGAGCTTGCGTGGCGGCTTCACCGCGATGAACGCGAACGTGACGCCATAGCCCAGTTGTACGCCGGAGGTCGCGAACGCTTCCCAGGCGGAGGTCGCATAGGTGAAGTGGAAGTGATCCTTGGGCGTGCCGGCCACCGTGACCGCGGGCGTCTTCATGAGCTTGAAATAGGCGGCGGTCGTCGCGTAGGCGGCGGGGTCGAGGTCCGGCAGTTCCGCGTACCACAGGTAGTACGCGTGGCTCCAGGCGCGGATCCAGTGGTTCTCCCACACGATGGAGCCGGCGACGTCACCGTAGGGACTGCCGCTGACCGGATCGTTGCCGCTGCGCGGCGCGGCGCAACGGCCGGCGAAGGTCGCCGGTGTTTCGTAGTGGCCGAGGGTCCAGATGGGATTGGTCGGCGGGCCGGTCATGGTCGGGCCGCTGCTGCTGCCACCGCCGCCGCCGCCGCCGCCGCAGGCTGCGAGCAGTGCCAGCGCAACGCCGGAGGCGGCTAGGCGCGGCGCGTGCATCGAATTCGCCATTCGCTGTCTCCCGGCAGGCATCCGGCCCGTGACAGACGGTAACGCAACTGTCATAACCGTGCACCCACGGCCGCCCGCTGCGACGACCCTGGCGCTTTGGCTATGATGAACGACGCCGCCCGCCCCCGGCAGCCACGGTTCGGAGACACACTATGTCCTTGATCAGTCGAAAGAGGTTTGCATGAACGCGAGCGCCGACCGGTCCCGCCGGCAAGGCGAGGCGCAGTGCGCCCGGACCGTGCTGATGGTGCGCCCGGCGACGTTCTGCGCCAATCCCGAAACGCTTGCGACCAACCCCTTTCAGCACGTGGTCAACGCCCCGGGGGCGGCGATGCTGGCCGCCGCGCAGGCCGAGTTCGACGCCGCCGTCGAGGTGCTCGCGGCCGCCGGCGTCGAGGTGGTGGTCGCGGCCGCGGAGGCGGCCGCGCAGACGCCCGATGCGCTGTTCCCAAACAACTGGTTCTCGACCCACGCCGACGGCCGCGTCGTGCTCTACCCCATGGCGGTCCCGAACCGCCGGCGCGAGCGCAGGCCCGTCATGCTCGCCTCGCTCGCCGCCGAGCACCACTGGCAGGTCGCCCAGACGCTGGATTTCAGCGGCCTCGAGCAGCGCGGCCAGTTCGTCGAGGGCACCGGCAGCCTGGTGCTCGACCGCGAGGCGCGCCTCGCCTATGCGTCGCGCTCGGCGCGCACCCATGACGAGGCGGTGGTGGCCGTGTGCACGGCGCTCGGCTACACGCCGGTGCTGTTCAACGCCCACGACCAGGCCGGTCGCGAGATCTATCACACCAACGTGCTGATGAGCGTCGGCCCGTCGATCGCGGTGCTCGCAAGCGCCATGATCGCGCCGGGCGCGGGCCTGCGAGGCGTGTTCGACGCGCTGGACCAGAGCGAAAAGCAGCTGCTGGACATCAGCGCCGAGCAGGTTGGCGAGTTTGCCGGCAACCTGCTGTTCCTGGACGGCGGCGCGCAGGGCCCGCTGGTCGCGCTGTCGCGGCGTGCGTGGGCGAGCCTGACGCGCGCGCAGCGGGTGCTGCTCGAGCAGCATGCCCGGCCCGTGCTGTGCGCCGTCGAGACGATCGAGCACGTCGGCGGCGGCGGCATCCGCTGCATGCTCGCCGAGATCTTCCTGCCGCAGCGCTGAGTGCGCCGTCAGCGCTCGAAGCGGCGCGACAGCACGATCGAGGTGGTGGTCGACTTCACGCCGGCGCAGGCGCGCAGCTCGTCGAGCGCAGTGTCCAGCGCCTCGGTCGACTCCGCCGCCAGCATCGCGATCAGGTCGTACTGCCCGCTGACGGTCAACAGCGTGGTGACCGCCGCCATCGAGCGCAGCTTGCGCTCGACGGCGGCCTGCTGCGGCGGGTCGACCGCGATCATCGCGTGTGCCTGGACCTGGCGGGCGCGCAGCGCCGGCCCCAGTTCCACGGTGTAGCCGCGGATCGCGCCGGTGCGCTCCAGACGTTCCAGCCGGCTCTGCACCGTCGAGCGGGCGACGCCGAGGCGGCGGGCGAGCGCGGCGGTCGACATCCGGGCGTTCTCACGCAGCAGGCTCAGCAGCGGCGCATCGGCGTCCTCTGGCGTCATTTTGGAAATTCTCGTCGTTGAATTAACGATTCAGCCCGTCATTGTCGTTAGTTTACTCCTTCAAATCAACGATCCGGGGCCCCACACTGGGCAACTTTTTTGCAGAGGGGCATCGCCCATGAAGAACATCCTGGTAGCCGGCGCCGGCCACATCGGCTCGATGATCGCAGAGCTGCTGGTCAGCACCTCCGACTACAGCGTCACGGTCGCCGACCAGTCCGAGACTGCGCTTGGCGCCATCGCCGTCCGCAAGGGCCTCGACACGCTCAAGGTTTCGGTCACCGACCACGACGCGCTGGTCGCCGCGATGCGGGGCCGCTTCGCCGTCGTCAGCGCCGCCCCCTACTCGGTCACCGCCGCGATCGCCGAAGCCGCGCACGAGGCCCGCATCCACTACCTCGACCTGACCGAGGACGTGAAAACCACCCAGACCGTCAAGGAGCTGGCCAAGACAGCGACGCACGCGCTGATCCCGCAGTGCGGCCTCGCGCCGGGCTTCATCTCGATCGTCGGCATGGACCTGGCGCGCCGCTTCGAGAAGCTCGACACGCTGCGCCTGCGCGTCGGCGCCCTGCCGCAGTTCCCGTCGAACGCGCTCGGCTACAACCTGACCTGGAGCACCGCCGGCGTCATCAACGAGTACTGCCAGCCATGCGAGGCGATCGTCGCCGGCAGGCTCGCGAACGTGCCGCCGCTGGAGGAACTCGAGCACTTCGCGCTCGACGGCGTGCAGTACGAGGCGTTCAACACCTCCGGCGGCCTGGGCACGCTGTGCGAGACGCTCGACGGCAAGGTGCGCAGCCTCAACTACCGCACGATCCGCTACCCGGGCCATCGCGATGCGATGAAGCTGCTGCTGCAGGACCTGCGCCTGGGCGAGCGTCCCGCGGTACTCGCCGAGGTGCTCGAGTACGCCATTCCCGGCACGCGCCAGGACGTGGTCGTGATCTTCGTGACGGCGACCGGCCAGCGCAACGGCCGTACCTGGCAGGAGTCGTACGCGCATAGCGTCTACCCGCAGATGCTCGCCGGCCGCGAGTGGACTGCGATTCAGACCACCACCGCCTCGGCGGTCTGCGCCGTGCTGGACCTGCTGGTCGCCGGCCGCCTGCCGCAGCGGGGCTTCGTGCGTCAGGAGGACATCCGCCTCGACGAGTTCCTCGCCAACCGATTCGGCCGTGCCTATGCCGACGCCGGCTCCACGGCCGCCGAGGCCGCGCTGCTGCGGGCCGCGTCGTGAGCAGGCTTGCGAGCCTCGCAGCGGTTGGCTTCGAGCTGTCGGCACTGACCGTCGGCGAGCTGGAGAGCCGCTCGCCGATTGACGGGCGCCTCCTCGGCCGCGTCGCACGCGTCTCGCGCGCCGACTACGACGCGGCGGTGGCCCGCTCGGCCGAGGCGTTTCGCAGCTGGCGCGCCGTGCCCGCGCCGCGCCGTGGCGAGCTGGTGCGCCTGTTCGGCGAGGCGGTGCGCCGCCACAAGCCGGCGCTGGCCGAGCTGATCACGCTCGAGGTCGGCAAGATCGGCAGCGAGGCGGCGGGCGAAGTGCAGGAGGTCATCGACATCTGTGACTTCGCGGTCGGCCTGTCGCGACAGCTGTACGGGCTGACGATCGCCTCCGAGCGCAAGCACCACCACATGCTGGAGCGCTGGCAGCCGCTGGGCACGGTGGGCATCATCACCGCGTTCAACTTTCCGATGGCGGTGTGGTGCTGGAACGCGGCGCTGGCGCTGGTGTGCGGCAACGCGCTGTTGTGGAAGCCATCCGAGAAGACACCGCTGACCGCGCTCGCGCTGCACCGCGTGCTCGAGTCCGTGATCCGCGACTTCACCGACGCCCCTGCGGGGCTGTCCGCGCTGCTGCACGGCGATCGCCCGGTCGGCGAATGGCTGGCCGAAGACACACGCGTGCCGCTGATCTCCGCGACCGGCAGTACCCGCATGGGCCGCGATGTCGGCGTCAAGGTCGCCGGTCGCTTCGGCCGCACGCTGCTGGAGCTCGGCGGCAACAACGCGATGATCATCACGCCGTCGGCGCGCGAGGACCTCGCGGTGCGCGCAATCACCTTCGCCGCGGCCGGCACCGCCGGGCAGCGCTGCACGACGCTGCGCCGCCTGTACGTGCATGAGTCGCGCTACGCGGCGATCCTCGCGCGCCTCAAGCGCGCGTACGCCAGCCTGCGGGTCGGCAGCCCGCAGGGCGCCGACACCCTGGTCGGCCCGCTGATCGACCGCGCGGCGTTCGAGGCGATGCAGGCGGCGCTCGCATCCGCGAAGGCCGCGGGTGGCATCGTCCATCACGGCGAGCGCATCAACGTCGAAGGCATGAGCGGCGGCTACTACGTGCGCCCGGCGCTGGTCGAGCTCGCTTCTCCCATCGAGGCGTCGCTGAAGGAGACCTTCGCGCCGATCCTATACGTATTCCGCTATGCCTCGATCGACGAGGCCATCGCCGCCAACAATGCAGTAACACAGGGGCTGTCGTCGTCGCTGATCACGCAGGACCTGTCGGAGGCCGAGCTGTTCCTGTCGGCCGAGGGCAGCGACTGCGGCATCGCCAACATCAACATCGGACCCAGTGGTGCCGAGATCGGCGGTGCGTTCGGCGGTGAAAAGGAGACCGGCGGCGGCCGCGAGGCCGGCTCCGACTCCTGGAAGGCGTACATGCGCCGGCAGACCCAGACGGTGAACTACTCCGCGACGCTGCCGCTCGCGCAGGGCGTCAAGTTCGACATCGAGTGACGCCCGGTGCGCGTGACGGGGAACGCCCCCGTCACACGCACGGACACGCGCTCAGTCGCCGAGCGGACGGACCAGGTACTGCACGAGCTTCTTGTCGCCGTACGGCGCGCCGCGCCCGACCTCGGCAAAGCCCAGCGCCTCGTGGAAGCGCTGGGAGCCCGGGTTCGGCGGCGCGAGGTTCACCTCGCAGCAGACCAGCGCGTGACCTGCGCGCCGCGCCACGCCGAACAGTTCCTCGTACAGCGAGCGCGCCAGCCCCTGGCCGCGTGCGGCGGCAGCGACGATGATCCGGTCGACGTAGACGAAGCGCGGGTAGCGATCTCGGAACCAGTGGAAGTTCGGACTGTGGTAGTCGGCGCCCTGCTCGAGTGCGATCAGCAGCGCACTGCGGCCGGCATCCTTCAGGCCGACGTGCCAGGCCTGCTGCAGCAGCGCCTGCAACGAGGCGCGGTCCAGCCTCGAGGTGTGCGCCTCGCTGCCGCGGTTGAGGGCAAGCACCGCCTGAAGGTCAAAGTCGGGATCGTTCAGGTCCATGCACGCTCCGCCCGGGGTCCGGGTCTGGCCGAAGTACCGTTAATAGCACGGCGCATGCTTTCCACGCAGCCAGTGGCGCCGTAGCATCGGAGCCCCGGTCTGCGCGAGCCTGTCATGAGCCCTCCTGCCACCCGCCGTCCCCTCGCCGCCGTCCGCGGCGTCGACGTGCCGCCGTTCTATACCAGTCGCATCGCGCGTCGGGCGACCGAGCTGCGCCAGGCCGGCCGCGCGGTGATCCCGATGCACTTCGGCGCGCCGACGGCGGGTACGCCGCCCGGCGTGCGCGCGGCCGCGGCCCGCGCACTCGCCGACGACCCCAACAGCTACTTCGAATCGCGCGCGCTGATCGAACGGATCGGCCGCCACTATCGCGACAGCTACGGTCTGGACATCGACCCGGCGCGCATCCAGCTGACCGCAGGGGCCAGCGCGGGCCTCGTGGCCGCGTTCGCCGCGTTGTTCCACCCGGGCGACCGGATCGCGGTGGGCCGACCCGGCTACCCGGCCTATCGCAACGCGCTGCGGGCGCTCGGGCGCGAGACGGTCGAGATCGATCTCGATGCGGCCTCCGGCTACCGGCTAACCGTGGCGCATCTCGACGCGGTGCCCGATCCGCTGCACGGCCTGCTGGTGGCAAGCCCGGCCAACCCGACCGGCGCGATGCTCGATGCCGCCACGCTCGAGGCACTCGCGCAGCGCTGCCGCGAGCGCGGCGTCAGGTTGATCTCCGACGAGATCTACCATGGCATCAGCTTTGGCGAACGGGCCGTGTCGGCGCTGGAAGTCGATGACGACGTGGTCGTCATCAACAGCTTCTCCAAGCTGTTCCGCATGCCTGGCTGGCGGCTCGGCTGGATGGTGGCGCCGGCGACGCTCGCGCCGCGCCTGTCGGCCTACGTGATCAACTGCTTCCTGACGCCGTCCGCGCTCGCGCAACACGCGGCGCTGGCAGCCTTCGACGATCCGGCGGAGCTAGCGGCGACCGTCGAGGTGTACCGGGCCAACCGGGCGCTGCTGCTCACGCAGCTGGCCGCGGCAGGCATTGACGACCTGGTGGCACCCGACGGCGCGTTCTACCTGTACCTGAACGTCGCCCACCTGACCGACGACAGCCTGGCGTTCTGCGAGCGTCTACTGGAGGACACCGGCGTCGCCGCCGCGCCCGGAGTCGACTTCGACCCGGTCGGCGGCCATGGTGCGATCCGCCTGTCGTTCGCGGTGTCGGCCGACGAGGCGGTACGGGCGGCCGTGCTGCTGCGCGAGTGGCTGGAACGCCAGCCGGGGCGCTAGGACGGCCGTGGCATGTTCGGATGCGGCCGCAGCACCCGCGGGGGTAGCATCGGGGTCCAGTCCCCGGACTCTGGAGCCGCGTCATGAGCGATACAAGCACCCGCCAGCTGATCGATGACCTGCACGCCGTGGTGACCGAAGCCGAGGCGCTGCTGAGCGCGACCGTCCATTCGACCGACGAGCGCGCGCACGCCGTGCGCGAACGGGCGGCTGCCGGCATGGAGCAGGCCCGGGCGCGGCTCGAGGAACTCGAGCAGGAGTTCGGCGCACAAGCCAAGGCTGTTGCCAAGGACGCGAGCCGCTACGTGCGCGAGAACCCCTGGCAGTCGGTCGGCCTTGCCGCCGCCGCGGGCGTGGTGATCGGCGTGCTGCTGGGACGGCGCTGACGATGGCCGACGAACAGGCTGAGGTCGGCCTAATCGCATCGCTGCGGCGCGTGGCGGCAACACTCGTCGCGCTCGCCCAGACGCGGCTGCAACTGGTCTCGGTCGAGCTCGAGGAGCAGCTCGAATACATCAGTGCCGTGCTGCTGTGGTCGATCGGCGCGATGTTCTTCGCTGCGCTGACGGTCCTGCTGCTGGCCTTCACGATCGTCATCGTGTTCTGGGACGAGCACCGGCTGCTGGCTGCGGGGGGCGTCACCGCCAGCTTCGCGCTGATCGCGCTGTTCGCATGGTTCGGCGTGCGTCGGCTGCTGGCAGAGCGGCCGCGGTTCTTTGCCGCGACCGCCCGCGAGCTCGCCCGCGATGCCGCGACACTGCGCGGGGAGAGGCCGTGAGCCGGCGCCTGCAAGCCATCGTCGACCGTCGCGAGTTCTTGTGCGAGCGCAGCGCGGGACTGCGTGCGTCGCTGACCATCGACGCACGCGCGCTCGGCGCGCGCCTGAAGACGGCCGACCGGCTGATGGCGTTCGCCCGCTCCGGCACGATGCGTACGCTGCTGATCGGCGTGGCCGGCTTCGTCGCGGTCGGTCGGCCGCGCTACGTGCTAAAGCTTGCGCTGCGGGCGCTTGCGCTGTGGCCGCTCGTCAGCACCGTGGCGCCGCGCCTGAGCGGCCTGCTCGCGACGTTTCGTCGCAGGCCGGGGGCTTCTGCCTGAGGCCGGGCTCTGGCATCTTGCCTCCCATGCAGACATCCGCCAGCGCCCCGCCCGCCCTCCGCGTTGCCGTCATCCCGGTGACCGCGTTCCAGCAGAACTGCTCGCTGCTGTGGAACGCCGCGACGATGCGCGGTGCAGTCGTGGACCCCGGCGGCGATATCGAGCAGATCATTGCCGCAGCCGAGCAGGCCGGCGTCACGCTCGAGAAGATTCTTCTGACGCACGCGCACATCGACCATGCCGGTGCGACTGCCGAGCTTGCGCGACGGCTGCATCTGCCCATCGAGGGCCCGCACGAGGGTGACCGGTTCTGGATCGAGCAGCTCGCCGAACAGGGGCGGATGTTCGGCATCCCCTGCGAAGGCGGCTTCGTCCCCGACCGCTGGCTCGTCGACGGCGACCGCGTCACTGCCGGCGGGCTCGAGTTCGAGGTGCATCACTGCCCCGGCCACACCCCGGGGCACGTCGTGTTCTTTCATTCGCCGAGCCGCTTCGCGGTGGTGGGCGATGTGATCTTCAAGGGCTCGATCGGCCGCACCGATTTTCCCGGCGGCAACCACCCGCAGCTGATCGCCTCGATCCGCAACAAACTGTTCGCGCTCGGCGACGAGGTGCAGTTCCTGCCGGGTCACGGGCCCGTATCGACCTTCGGCGCGGAGCGCCGCTCGAACCCGTTCGTCTCGGACGCCGCGGTGGCTGCGCGCTGAGACGCGAGGCTGCGCCTGGATCCTCAGATCCGAACGTGGATGTAGTGATCGACGAGCAGCGCCGCGAACAGGTACATCAGGTAGCTGATCGACCAGCGGAACGTTCGCATCGGCAGGTCCGTGGCG
This sequence comes from Pseudomonadota bacterium, assembly GCA_025356815.1. GTDB lineage: Bacteria > Pseudomonadota > Gammaproteobacteria > Steroidobacterales > Steroidobacteraceae > CAIKZZ01. The sequence goes on along the minus strand of JANXQL010000156.1, from coordinate 27,711 downwards.
TGCGTGCGGTACAGCTGCCAGGCGAGCCGCAGGAACATGATGTCCAGAACCAGCGCCGCCACTACGTAGATCAGCCCGCACATGCCGGTCAGCCACGGCAGCACCGTCACCAGGGTGAGGATCACCGTGTACAGCAGAATGTGCAGCCGCGTCAGCGGTACGCCGTAAGCCACCGGCAGCATCGGCATGCCGATCTTCGCGTACTCGTCCCGGCGCGCGATCGCCAGTGCCCAGAAGTGCGGCGGCGTCCACGCGAAGATGATCAGGAACAGCAGCAGCGCGTTCGGGTCGACCGTGTTGGAGACCGCCGCCCAGCCGAGTACCGGCGGCGCGGCGCCCGCGGCACCGCCGATGACGATGTTCTGCGGCGTCGCGCGCTTGAGCCAGAGGGTGTAGATGATCGCGTAGCCGATCAGGCTCGCGAAGGTCAGCAGCGCCGTCAGCGCGTTGACGAAGATCGTCAGTAGCGCCATCGACAGCGCGCCGAGCACGAGCGCGAACGCGACCGCCTGTGACTCGACCATCGAGCCGGCCGGCAGTGGCCGGTGGCGCGTGCGCGCCATTTCGCTGTCGATGCGCTGGTCGATCACGTGGTTGATCGCCGCCGCCGAGGAGGCGGCGAGCCAGATGCCGAGCGTACCCACCAAGAGCGGCTGCAGCGGCGGCACGCCCGGCGCTGCCAGCAACACGCCGACCACCGCGGTGAACGCGATCAGCAGCACGACCTTGGGCTTGGTGAGCTCCAGAAAGTCGCGCCAGCCGGGGCGCCCGGCGGTCGGTGGCGGCAGGTCGGGGTGGGAGGCCATTGGCGCGGCGGGGGACCGAGTCAGGCCGGGGTCGGCCGGCGGGGGGCGCAGCCTACCATGAAGGGCAGCGCCCTCAGCGCAGGGGCCGGGCGCTCTGGCGGCGGCCGTCGGCGCTGGAGAACCGGATCGCGCTCGCGGCCGGCCACAGCTGTCGCAGCAGCGTCAGGGTCGCAAGCAGCAGCAGCACCGCGCCGGCGTTGTGCAGGGTGCCCAGCCACAGTGGGAATCCCTGCCAGATCAGGTTCATGCCGAGCAGCCACTGCAATGCAACGGCGGCCGCGACGGCCACGGCGGCGAGCCGCACGGCACCGTTCTGGGCCCGCCGGAACGCCGCGATCGACAGCAGCAGCAGCAGGCTGCCGGCGACCAGCGCCCAGATCCGGTGGCTGAGGTGGATCGCTGTCCGGGCCGGCTGCTCGAGGACGCCGCCGGCATAGTCCACACCGGGACCGTGCGACAGCACGAACGCGTGCGCAAAGTCGGTCTGCGGCAGCAGCTGTCCCTGGCAGGCCGGGAAGTCGGGACAGGCGACGGCGGCATAGTTGGTGCTGGTCCAGCCGCCGAGCATCAGCTGCAGGACCAGCGCCGCGAACGCGATCAGCGCGAGCCTGCGCACCGGCCGCTCGGCCGCCTTGACGTCGCGCCGGCTGGGCTCGAGCGACAGCCACCACAGTAGGCCCAGCGTCGACAGCCCGCCGAGCAGGTGCAGCGTGACGATCAGCGGCTTGAGCAGCAGCGTGACCGTGAACGCGCCCAGCGCGCCCTGCACGCAGACCAGGCCGACCAGCGCGACCGGCAACAACTTCGGCTGAGCGGGGTTGCGGCGGTTCCACCAGGCGAAGCCGGCGAGCCCGATGATCAACAGCCCGAGCGCCGAGGCGATGTAGCGATGCACCATCTCGTGCAGCGCCTTCTGGTACTCAAATGGCCGGCTCGGGAAGGCGGCGTTGGCGTCGGCGAGGCGCTCGAGCACCTGCGCCGGATGCAGCTGCCCGTAGCAGCCCGGCCAGTCGGGGCAACCCAGGCCCGCGTCGGTCAGTCGCACCCAGGCGCCGACCACGACCACGATCGCAGCCAGCAGCGCGCCGAGGCGCGCGGCGCGGCGGAACCAGGTCAGGGAGTTCGAATGCTGCAAGGGATGCCGTCCAGCTGCCGCCCGTCACCGGGGGGGCGAGTTTCGCGGATTAAGGCCCCGGACGCTACCCTGCCGGGTGCGGCGTCTCGGCCGCCAGCAGCGCGACGGCGGCGCGGCCGACGGCGCTGAAGTCGCCCTCACCGGCGCGCCAGATCTCGACGATCTGGCGCCGCATCCGCGGCTCCCACTGGTGCTTCAAGTGGCCGGCGACCTCGGCGGCCGCCTCGGCCGCAGGACTTGCCGGCGCGAAGAACGCGCTGATGTCATTCACCATCTGGACCAGCTGCTCGGCGTGCATCTGAACTAATCCTGTGAGCGTGCGGCGGCCGTGCTCAGACGGACGCCGGGGCCTTGTGCCGCGACGGCAGGCGCTCGTCCCGGTTCTGGCGGAAGCGGATCTGCCAGTCTAGCGGCTTGTCCACCTTGACGACCTCGACGGCGGTGACCTTGTACTCGGGACAGTTGGTCGCCCAGTCGGAGTTTTCCGTGGTCACCACGTTTGCCCCGGATTCCGGGAAGTGGAAAGTCGTGTAGATCACGCCCGGCTGCACGCGGTCGGTGACCTGCGCACGCAGCACCGTCTCGCCGGCCCGGCTGGTGATGCCGATCCAGTCGCCGTCGACGATGCCCCGGTTCTCGGCGTCGTGCGGATGGATCTCGACGCGATCCTCGCTGTGCCAGACGTTGTTGGCAGTGCGGCGCGTCTGTGCGCCGACGTTGTACTGCGACAGCACGCGGCCCGTGGTCAGCAGCAGCGGGTAGCGCGACGTCGAACGCTCGCGGGTCGGCACGTACTCGGTGACGAAGAACTTGCCCTTGCCGCGCACGAACTGGTCGATGTGCATCGTCGGCGTGCCTTCGGGGGCCGCGTCGTTGCACGGCCACTGGATGCTGCCGAGGCGGTCGAGCTTGTCGTAGCTGACGCCGGTGAACGTCGGCATTAGGCTCGCGATCTCGGCCATGATCTGTGACGGGTGGTCGTAGTGCATCGGGTGGCCGAGCGCATTGGCGAGTCGCATCGTGACCTCCCAGTCGGCCAGTCCCGCCAGCGGTTCCATGACCTTGCGCACTCGCGAGATGCGCCGCTCGGCGTTGGTGAACGTGCCGTCCTTCTCGAGGAACGACGAGCCGGGCAGCAGCACGTGCGCGAACTTCGCGGTCTCGCACATGAAGATGTCCTGCACCACCAGGCACTCGAGCGCGGTCAGCGCCGCGACCACGTGCTGCGTGTTCGGGTCGGACTGGGCGAGGTCCTCGCCCTGGATGTACATGCCCTTGAACGTGCCGTCGAGCGCCGCCTCGAACATGTTCGGGATACGCAGGCCCTGCTCGTGCTCGAGCGTCACGCCCCAGGCCGACTCGAACGAGGCGCGCACGCTGTTGTCCGACACGTGCCGATAGCCCGGCAGCTCGTGCGGGAACGAGCCCATGTCGCAGGAGCCCTGCACGTTGTTCTGGCCGCGCAGCGGGTTGACGCCCACGCCCTCGCGGCCGATGTTGCCGGTGGCCATCGCGAGGTTCGCGATGCCAAGCACGGTGGTGCTGCCCTGGCTGTGCTCGGTGACGCCGAGGCCGTAGTAGATCGCGCCGTTGGCGACGGTCGCGTACAGGCGCGCCGCTGCGCGTACGGTCGCCGCCGGCACGCCGGTCACGGCCGCGGATGCCTCGGGCGAGTTGCGCTCCTTCGCCACGAACTCGCGCCACTTGTCGAAGGAGGCCATGTCGCAGCGGGAGGCGACGTAGTCCTCCTTGACGAGGCCCTCGGTCACGACGACGTGCGCGAGCGCATTGATCAGCGCGACGTTGGTGCCCGGGCGCAGCTGCAGGTGATGCGCGGCCTTGATGTGCGGACTGTCGACCAGCGCGATCTCGCGCGGGTCGATGACGATCAGCTGTGCGCCGGCGCGCAGCGCGCGCTTGAGCTGCGAGGCGAAGACCGGATGGCCCTCGGTTGGGTTGGCGCCCATCAGCAGCACGACGTCGGCCTGCATGACGGAGGTGAACGCCTGCGTGCCCGCGGACTCACCGAGGGTCTGCTTCAGGCCGTAGCCGGTCGGCGAGTGGCAGACGCGCGCGCAGGTATCGACGTTGTTGTTGCCGAACGCCGCGCGCACGAGCTTCTGCACCAGCCAGGTTTCCTCGTTGGTGCAGCGCGAGGAGGTGATGCCGCCGACCGAGCCGCGGCCGTACTTGGCCTGGATGCGCTTGAACTCGCTGGCGGCGTACCTGATCGCCTCGTCCCACGAGACCTCGCGCCAGGGATCGGACAGGCTGGCGCGGATCATCGGCGTCTTGATGCGGTCGGCATGCGTCGCGTAGCCGTAGGCGAAGCGGCCCTTCACGCAGGCATGGCCCTGATTGGCGTGGCCGTCGCGGTTCGGGACCATGCGCGCGACCTTGCCGTCCGCGACCTCGGCCTTCAGCGAGCAGCCGACGCCGCAGTAGGCGCAGGTGGTCGTGATCGCCTGGGTCGGCTTCACACCGGTCAGCAGCGACTTCTCCGACAGCGCGGCGGTAGGACAGGCCTCGACGCAGGCGCCGCAGGAGACGCACTCCGACTCGACGAACGGCTCGGCCTGGCTGGCGGCGACCTGCGAGGCGAGGCCACGGCCCGCGATCGTCAGCGCCAGTGTGCCCTGGGTCTCGTCACAGGCGCGCACGCAGCGCGAGCAGACGATGCACAGCTCGGGGTTGAAGTTGAAGTACGGATTGCTGCTGTCGACCTCGAAGGTGAGCGCGCGCGACTCGGCGGTCACGCGCGGCGGACAGGCATCACTGGCGATGTAGGGACTGCCGGTCACGCCATGCTTCGCGGCCATGTCCTGCAGCTCGCAGTGCGTGTCGGCCGGGCAGCCCTGGCACTCGAGCGGGTGCTCGGAGACGTACAGTTCGACCACGCCCTTGCGCAGCTGCTGCAGCTTGTCGCTCTGGGTGCGTACTTTCATGCCCTCGGCCACCAGCGTGGTGCATGAGGCCGGGTAGCCCTTGCGGCCCTCGATCTCGACCAGGCACAGCCGGCACGAGCCGAACGACTTCAGGCTGTCGGTAGCACACAGCTTCGGGATGCTGACGCCGGCAAGCGCGGCGGCGCGCATCACTGAGGTCCCGTCCGGCACGCAGAACGGACGGCCGTCGATCTCGATGCTCACCATCGTCTGCGACGTGGCCGGCGGCGTACCGAGGTCGTGGTGGTCGATTGAATACATGCGGGGGCTTCCCTGGTGGGTGCGTCGGTGTCAGTGCGGGCGGCGCGGCGCGAATTCTTCCGGGAAATGCTTGAGCGCGCTCTGCACCGGGAACGGCGTCATGCCGCCCAAGCCACACAGCGAACCATGCAGCATCGTCTCGCACAGCTCGTCCAGCCGCTGGCGCTGTTCGTCCGGGTGGTCGCACGCGAGCATGCCGTCGATGACGTTCGCGCCGCGGGTCGAGCCGATCCGGCAGGGCGTGCACTTGCCGCACGATTCGATCGCGCAGAACTCGAATGCGTAGCGGGCGAGCTTGGCCATGTCGGCGCTGTCGTCGAACGCGACGATACCGCCGTGGCCGACCAGCGCGCCGACCGCGGCGAATGCCTCGTAGTCGATCGGCGTGTCGAAGTGCTTGACCGGCACGTAGGCGCCCAGCGGCCCTCCCACCTGCACAGCCTTGAGCGGCCTGCCGGATACCGAGCCGCCACCGTAATCGTACAACAGCTCCCGCAGCGTCACGCCGAACGCGCGCTCCACCAGGCCGCCGTGCCGGAGATTGCCGGCCAGCTGCAGCGGCAGCGTGCCCATCGATCGGCCGACGCCGAAGTTCCGGTAGTGCTCTGCGCCCTTGGCGAGGATCACCGGCACGGAGGCGAGCGAGATCACGTTGTTGACGATCGTCGGGCAGCCGAACAGGCCCTTGATCGCCGGCAGCGGCGGACGCACGCGGACCTCGCCGCGCTTGCCCTCGAGACTCTCGAGCATCGAGGTCTCCTCGCCGCAGATGTACGCGCCGGCGGCGACCCGCACGTCCAGCTCGAAGCGCTTGCCGCTGCCGCAGACGCTGGCGCCGAGGTAGCCTGCGGTGTGTGCCGCCGCGAGCGCGGTCCTGAGCGCGGCGATGGCCTCGGGGTACTCGACGCGGCAGTAGATGTAACCCTGGGTCGCGCCGACCGCGACCGCCGCGATCGTCATGCCCTCGATCAGCGTGAACGGGTCGCCTTCCATCAGCATGCGGTCGGCGAAGGTACCCGAGTCCCCCTCGTCGGCGTTGCAGGTGACGTACTTCTGCGGCGCGTCCTGGTCGTGGACGGTCTTCCACTTGATGCCGGTTGGAAACGCGGCGCCGCCGCGGCCGCGCAGCCCCGAGTCGGTGATGGTCTTGACGATATCGGCCGGCGCCACCGCAAGCGCCTGCTCCAGGCCCGCGTAGCCGCCGTGGGCGAGGTAGTCGGCGACCGACGTGGGATCGACGATGCCGACGCGCGCAAAGGTCAGGCGCTGCTGGCTCTTGAGGTAGGGATGCTCCTCGACCAGGCCGATGCACAGCGGGTGCGCGCCGTCCTTCGCGATAGCGGCCAGCACGCCTGCCACGCTGGCCGTCGTCACCGGGCCGTAACCGACGCGGCCAGCCGGGGTGTCGACTTCGACCAGCGGCTCGAGCCAGAACATGCCGCGCGAGCCGTTACGCACCAGCGTGCGGCCGGTGCCGGCCGCGGCGACCGCGGCCGCCACTTCATCGGCGCCCAGCGACAGGGCGGTCGCGTCCTTCGGGACGTAGATCCGGCTCGCCATCAGTTGGACTCCTGGTCGGCCAGAAGCCTGTCGAAGCGCGCCGGCGTGACGGCACTGTGCAGGCGGCCGTCGATGCGCACGGCGGGGCCCGTCGCGCAGTTGCCGAGGCAGTAGACCGCCTCCAGGGTGGTCGCGCCGTCGGCGGTGGTCTGGTGGAAATCGACGCCGAGGCGCGCCTTGGCGTGCGCCTCGAGGGCAGCGCCACCACGGGCCTGGCAGGCTTCGGCGCGACAGACCTGGACGATGTGCCGGCCGGGCGGGTGCAGGCGGAAGTAGTGATAGAAGGTCACGACGCCGTGGACTTCGGCCCGGGACAGGCTCAGCGCGGCGGCGATGCGCGCAATACCGGCGGGCGGGATGTAGCCGAGCGCGTCCTGGATCGCATGCAGCACCACCAGCAGCGGCCCGGGCTGCTGACCGAAACGACCGATTGCAGACTCGACGGCGGCCTGTTCATGGGCCTCTGCGCTGGACACGTGCGAATCCCCTTGCTCGACGAATGCCGCCCGCGCACCGTCCGCGGCGCCCCGGGCCAAAGGCCGTAGCATAGGCAATCCCGGCGCCGGGAGATGCCAAAAAGCGTCATCGACTATCGCGAATACGATCCGACTGGTCGTGAATATTGACGGATTTCGCGGACTTCCCCGCGCATCGCGGACGCGGCGGGGCCGCCGGGCCGCTGACCTGAGCTAGCCGATGTGCGACAGGCGCAGCAGCTTCTCCAGATCCTTGCTCAGGCCCTTGCGGTCGGCGCCCGCCGCAAAGCTCATCATCAGGTTGCCCAGTGGGTCGACCACGTAGACGCGGCCGGCCCGGCCGGCCGCATCGCGCTCGGGCAACAGCGCCAGGAGCTGGCGCCCACCGCGCGAATCCAGCCACGCCACGATGAGGTCCCCCGGCACCTCGCCGAGCTCCGCTGCGGCGCAGCATGGCGGCTCGCCGAGCAGCACGCGCTGGACCCGGTCCCGCTCGCGGTCCATGGCCATGCGCACATTGCGTAGCTCCGCCAGATCCTGCCGGCAGCGCCCGTCGCAGCGCTCGCCGGTCACGTAGACCAGCGACCACTTGCCGCGCAGGAAGTGCGCCGGCGTCGGGCTCCCCGCGGGCGTTGCGAGGCTCAGCTCGGGCAGCGGCCGCGCCGGCGTGATCAGCTCGCCGTGATTGACCCGGCGGGTGGTCTGGAAGTGCGCGCCGTAGTACAGCCAGAAGGACAGCACGACGGGGCCAAAGAACATCAGCGCGAGCAGCAGCAGCTGTAGGCGGTTGCGGCGCTGGGCTGACTGTGGAAGCGGGGCATGCATCGGGAGCTACTCGCGCGGCTTGAGGGTGACGACGATATAGAGGACCAGCAGCGTCAGCGACAGGGCAAACCACTGCACCGCGTAGCCGAGATGGCGCTCCGGCGACGGTCCGGTGGGGCGCCAGTCGCGCAGGTAACCGTCGGCGGCCGCGGGGTCCAGCAGCACGATCTCGGGGTACAGCGGCCGACCCAGGGCAAGCTCGAGCGCCGCGCGGGTCGGATAGCTGATGCGCCGTGGCCAGCCCGCCTCCGCGGCGGCATCGAGGTGGATGCCGGCGCGCGGCAGTTCGGCCAGGCGGCCGCTGACGCGCCGTGCCCCGGCGTCGACCGCGACCGGCGGCAGCAGCGCGCGGCTGGGGCCTGCGGGCAGCCAGCCACGATCGACGAGCACGACGACGCCGGCATCGTCGACCAGCGGCGTCAGCACGCGATAGCCGACCGCGCCGTCATGAGTCATGTTGTCCAGCAGGAACTGCCGCTCGGGCAGGTAGTGACCGGCGACGCTGACGCGGGCGTAGCGCGGGTGTCGTTCGGCGGCGGACGGCAGCGTGACGGCGGGCGCATCCCCCGCCGCGAAGCTCGCCAGCTGCACGCGCTTCTCGGCGGCGCGATCGAGTTGCCAGACGCCGAGGCTCGCCAACAGCACGACCGCGACGCCGGCCAGCAGCGTGGGCAGCAGGCGCGGCGCGAACACGCGGGTTGCAAACGGCGATCGCACTATACTGGGCTCCCCAGCGGAGCGAACTGCGTGGAACTATTCCGCCTCATCGTCGTCGGTCTCCTGCTCGCGATCCTGATCAGTCTCGGTCGCGCGCTGTACTTCATGTCCACCGGCAAGGGCGACTCCGGCCAGATGGTGCGGGCGTTGAGCTGGCGCATCGGCCTGTCGGTGGGGCTCCTGCTGCTGATGCTCATCGCCGCCCGCCAGGGCTCGATCACGCCGCACGGCGTCGGCCGCTAGACCGCTCCGCCAGGCCCGCAAACGACAACGGCCGCTGACGCGGCCGTTTCGTTCAGATCCCGTCGCGGCCGGCCGTCAGAGCCAGTACACGAACAGGTACAGGCCGAGCCATACGACGTCGACGAAGTGCCAGTACCAGGCCACGCCCTCGAACGCGAAGTGACGCTCGGGCGTGAAGTGGCCGCTCATGACGCGCAGCCAGATCACCAGCAGCATGATTGCGCCGATGGTCACGTGCAGGCCATGGAAGCCCGTCAGCATGAAGAACGTCGAGCCGTAGATGCCGGTGCCGAGCGTGAGCCCGAGCTCCGTGTAGGCGTGGTGATATTCGGAGGCCTGGAAGTAGACGAACACGAAGCCGAGGATGAAGGTCGCCGCGAGCGAGGCCTTCAGCACGCCGCGCTTGCCCGCGCGCAGGGCATGGTGGGCGATCGTGACGGTGACGCCGGACGACAGCAGCAGCAATGTGTTCAGCAGCGGCACGCCGAGCGCCGGGATCGTCTCGAACGTGCTGCCCTCGCCCTTCGGCCCCAGCTGCATCGGCCCGTTGGTGGGCCAGCCGCCCTCGAAGTGGCCCCACAGCATGACGTTGGTCATGTGCTTGGCGCCCTCGCCCGCCAGCCACGGCAGCGCGAGCTGGCGTGCGTAGAACAGCGCGCCGAAGAAGGCGGCGAAGAACATCACCTCGGAAAAGATGAACCAGCTCATGCCCATGCGGAACGAACGGTCGACGCCGAGGTTGTAGATTCCCGCCTGGTTCTCGCCGATGACGGTGCGGAACCAGCCGAAGAAGAGCACGAGCAGCAGCACGAAGCCGGCCGACAGCACCATCGGCCCGCCGCTGGCGTGGTCGACGGTCAGGGCGGCACCCACCATCAGGATGAACAGCGCGAGCGAGCCGAAGATCGGCCACGGGCTCGCGTGCGGGACGTAGTACTTGTCAGCAGCGGGCGCGGGATGGGCGTGTGCCATGGGCGTTCCTGGAGAGTCGGGTTAAGGCTTAAATCACTGCCCTGCCGTGGCGGTCCGCGGCAGGTCGAAAAACGAATACGACAGGGTGATGCGGTCGACATCCGGCGGCAGCGAGGGGTCGACGATGAAGCGCACCGGCATCTCGCGCGACTCGCCGGCGGCGAAGTTCTGCGGCTTGAAGCAGAAGCACTCAGTCTTCTTGAAGTATCGGGCGACCGACGACGGCGCGATGCTCGGCACGGCCTGCGCCACGACCGCGGTAGCGGTGAGGTTGCGGGCGTGGAAATCGGCCTCGTACAGCTTGCCCGGATGCACCTGCATCGAGGTCGCGTGCGGCGCGAACTCCCAGTCGCCAGCGTGCGGCACGCTGGCGATGAACTCGATGGTCACGACGCGATCGGCGTCCGGGCGCTCGATCACCGCGGCCTGCGCGGTCTGGGTGCCGTACCAGCGGTTACCGGTGTCCCAGACCCTGCACAGCACGCTGTACAGCGGCACCAGCGCGAAGCCGAACGCGAAGCTGCCGACCGTGAACAGCAGCAGCCTGCCGACCAGCGAACGGTGGCGTCGCCCGGACATCCTCAGCTCCGCGAGTGCAGCATCGACGAGGCGATGAAGGCGACATAGACGCCCGCCGCGATCAGGAACAGCGCCAGCGTCAGCCGGCGGTTGCTGCGGGCGCGCTGTTCGGCGGCAGAGAGTGTCTTGTCGGTCATCGCGGCGTCCTGCTAGTGGATCTCAGGCGCGGTCTCGAACGAGTGGTACGGCGCCGGCGACGGCAGCGTCCACTCAAGGCCCGTCGGGTCCGCATCCCAGACCCTGTCGGTCGCCTTGGCGCCGCCACGGGCGCACTGCCAGACCACGACGGCGAACAGGATCTGCGAGAAGCCGAACACGAAGCCGCCGACCGACGACACCATGTTCCAGTCGGTGAACTGGGTGCTGTAGTCGGGGATGCGGCGCGGCATGCCGGCAAGTCCCAGGAAGTGCTGCGGGAAGAACAGCACGTTCACCGAGACGGTCGACAGCCAGAAGTGCCACTTGGCGAGCGACATGCTGTACATGTGGCCGGTCCACTTCGGCAACCAGTAGTAGACGCCCGCCATGATGGCGAACACGGCACCTGGCACGAGCACGTAGTGGAAGTGCGCAACGACGAAGTAGGTGTCCTGGTACTGGAAGTCCGCCGGCGCAATCGCGAGCATCAGGCCCGAGAAGCCGCCGATCGTGAACAGGAACAGGAACGCGAGCGCGAACAGCATCGGCGGCTCGAACGACAGCGAGCCCTTCCACATCGTCGTCGTCCAGTTGAACACCTTCACGCCGGTCGGCACCGCGATCAGCATGGTACTCATCATGAAGAACATCTGGCCCGACAGCGGCATGCCCACGGTGAACATGTGGTGCGCCCAGACGATGAACGACAGGAACGCGATCGAAGCGGTCGCGTAGACCATCGCGTCGTAGCCGAACAGGGGCTTGCGCGAGAAGGTCGGGATGATCTCCGAGACGATGCCGAACGCCGGCAGGATCAGGATGTAGACCTCGGGGTGGCCGAAGAACCAGAAGATGTGCTGGAACATCACCGGATCGCCGCCACCGGCCGGGTTGAAGAAGCTGGTGCCGAAGTAGTGATCGGTCAGCAGCATCGTCACGGCGCCGGCGAGAACCGGCATCACCGCGATCAGCAGGTAGGCGGTGATCAGCCATGTCCAGCAGAACAGCGGCAGCTTCAGCAGCGACATGCCGGGCGCGCGCATGTTCAGGATCGTCACGATGACGTTGATCGCGCCCATGATCGACGACGCGCCCATCATGTGGATCGCGAAGATGGTCAGCGGGAAGCTGTCACCGGCCTGCAGCGACAGCGGCGGGTACAGCGTCCAGCCACCGGCCGGGCCACCGCCGGCGGTGAAGAACGACGACAGCAGCAGCGTGAACGCGAACGGCAGGATCCAGAAGCTGTAGTTGTTCATGCGCGGCAGCGCCATGTCCGGCGCGCCGATCTGCAGCGGGATCATCCAGTTGGCGAGTCCCACGAACGCCGGCATCACCGCGCCGAAGATCATGACCAGCGCGTGGCTGGTGACCAGCGAGTTGTAGAAACCCGGGTCGAAGAACTGCATGCCGGGCTTGAACAGCTCCAGACGAATACCGAGCGCCATCGCACCGCCGAGGAAGAACATGACCAGCGCGAACAGCAGGTACATGGTCCCGATGTCTTTGTGATTGGTCGCGAAGAGCCAGCGACCGATGCCCGACGGCTTGTGATCGTGATGGTCGGAGTGGGTGTCAGCGTGTGCCATTTTTCTCGAGCTCCTCGAATCCGGTCAGAGCGCCGCCGCGACGGGGGTCGCGGGCGCAGTCGTCGTGGCGGCCTTGGCGGCGTCCTGCTGGGCAGCGAGCCACTTGGCGAAGTCTTCCTTCGACACGACCTTGACGACGATCGGCATGAAGCCGTGGTCGCGGCCGCACAGCTCCGCGCACTGGCCGGTGTACCGGCCGAGCCTGTCGGCCTTGAACCAAGCCTCGTTGATGAAGCCGGGGATGGCGTCCTTCTTGACCGCGAAATCGGGCACCCACCAGGCGTGGATGACGTCGTTGCCGGTCAGCAGCAGGCGGATCTTGGTGTCGACCGGGACGACGAACTCATTGTCGACATCGAGCAGGTAGTCCTTCACGGTCGTCACGTCGACGCCGGAGTTCAGCTGGCGGGCGTAGTTGGATTCGGTGGCGAGCGACGAGTAGAACGAGACGCCCTTGCCTAGGTACTCGTACTGCCACTTCCACTGGTAGCCGGTGACCTTGACCGACAGCTCCGCATTGCGGGTGTCTTCCATCTTCACAAGCGTCTTCGCGGCGGGGACGGCCATGAAGATCAGGATCGCGACGGGGATCACGGTCCAGATGACCTCGACCTTGGTCGAGTGCAGCAGGGTCCTGTCGGCAACCGCGCCGCTGGACTTACGGAACGCCACGATCGAGTAGATCATCACGCCAAACACCGCGACCGCGATCACGACGCAGATCCAGAAGATCTGCATGTGCAGCCCGTGCACCTCGCGCGCGATGGCGGTGACGCCGGTCGGCATGTTGTAGCTGCTGTCGTAGGCGAGCGCAGGCACCGCGGCGAGGAGCCCCCCGAGCGCGCTAAACACTTTGCGGTTCAACATCGAAGCCCCTTCACTGTCTTCTAATTCCGTATCCAACCCGGACCGGTGCAACGGCCGCTCGACCCCGGGGCCGCGGCGCGTCGTCCGCCACGGGCACGGTCGCCACTGCCGCAGGCCACCTCGGCGACGCGAACTGCAGTCGGCGCGGGCGGCGGCCTCCGGGGGCGGCGCAGTGTACCCCTCGTCCTGTGTCGGGAAAACAGGAATTGCTTTGCCAGTCATCGGGCTAGCGCCGCCGCGACCCCCGCCCGGGCGCCGCTCGCAAGGCTCGCAGAACGTGCTGCAGTGCGACGAAACCCCCGCGATTACAACGATTTGAGCGTCAATGCCGGCGCGCTCGGTCCGCCCGCACGGCCCGATCCAGCCGGATCGCCGCGCAACCCACGTCCGGCGGATCGGTGGCGCAGGCACGCCCGGGCACGGCGCCGGCAGCAGGGACTCGGGGCGGGGGGCGGATCGCGCCGCGGGCGACCCAGGTCACGCCGACGGCGCGCCGCGCCGGCCGAGGCGCGTCAGCGGCACCACCGTCTCGCGCCCGCCGCGCGCCGCGGCGCCGCCATCCGGGCACCAGGCCTGGCCGTAGACCAGCTCGCAGGTCGCAGGCAACCGGCCGTCGGCGTCGCGCCGTGCCTCGTAGTACGCCTCGGCACAGCGCCGCCGGCCGGCGCCGGTCAGCGTGCGGCGACGCGCCTCGAGCGCGTTCCCACCCCCCACCGCGCGCAGGTCGCGATACAGCCCCTCGAGCGAGCCATAGGTGACCGTCAGTCGCTCCACGTCCATCACCGGACCGACGAAGCCCCCCCGCACCAGCGCATCGCCCACGTCATGCATGTCGGCGAAGCGGTGCACGTGCGGCGCCTCGTCCGCGGCGGCCCAGGCCTCGCGCAGCTCGCGCAGCGTATCGGGACCGAACGCCGAGAACGACAGGTAGCCGCGCGGGCGCAGCACCCGGCGCACCTCGGCGAGCATGCCGTCGGGATCCGTGGCCCAGGGCAACGCCAGGTTCGCGAACACAAGGTCGACCGACCCGTCCCGCAGCGGCAGCCGGCATGGATCGGCGCGAATGAGGTCGAAGCTGCGCCGCCACGACGCGCGGCGGCCGGCCGCCGCGAGCATCGGTGTCGACAAGTCCAGCGCGAGCACCCGGGCGCGCCGGTAGCGATCGCGCAGCGCCCGCGTCGCCTGGCCGGTGCCGCAAGCCAGGTCGAGCACGACCGTGGGCGACAGTGGCAGGCCCTCGAGGCGGGACAGCATCTGCGCGCGCGCGCGCGCGCCGACCACGTCGCAGTCGTCCACGGACGACGCGGCGCGGTCGAAGGCGCGCCTGACGGCGCGCGGATCAAGACGAAGCAGCTCGGCCATCATTCCCCGGCGAGGAAGTCCCCGATCAGTCGCTCCACCTGCTCGCGATGCGACAGGAACGGCGCGTGCGCCGCGCGCGCCACCTGCTCGAAGCGGGCGCCCGGCACGAGCTCGGCGAGGGCCCGCGCCGCGGCCGGCGGCGTGAGTCGATCGTACTCGCCGGCGATGACCAGCGTGCGGGTGCGGATCGCGGGCAGCTCCGGCCGCAGGTCCACGCCACGCAGCATCGCGAGCCCCGCGGCGAGCGCGAGCGTGCTGGGCGCGCCGCCGTCCTGCACACAGCGCTTGAGCTCGCGCAGCGTCGCCAGTGGGTTGTCGTCACCACGTACCTCGAGCCCGAGAAACTCCTGCACGGTGGCCTTCCAGTCGCGCTCGAGCCGCTGCGCGAGTCCCGCCAGCAGCGAGTCCTCCGGGCCGTGTGGCCAGTCGCGACGGCGCGCACCGCAAGGCCCGGTCGCGATCAGCACGAGGCTGGACACGCGCTCGGGGTACAGCGTCGCGATCCGCGCCGCGACCATGCCGCCCAGCGACCAGCCGACCAGCGCGCAGCGCTGTGGCACGTGGGCGGCCACCAGCCGCGCCATGCCCTCGAGGTCGGCGGCGCCCTTCGCCCACGGCGAACGGCCGTGGCCGGGCAGGTCCGGCACGTGCACGCGCCGACTCGCGGACAGGTGCGCGGCGAGCGAGTCGAAGATACCGCCGTGCAGTCCCCAGCCGTGCAGCAGGGCGACGTCGGGGCCAAGGCCTTGGCTGTCGCGATGCAGGCTCAAGCGGCCAGCCCCCGCCGCCGGGCGGCGGGCGCGTCGATGAGCCGGTCGATCAGGGGGATGGTCATGGCAAGCCTCGCCGTGCACGGCTGGGGGACCGCTTCGGGCTCAAGTCTTTCGAGCTGCCGCGGCCAGTCGGCCTCGTGAACTTCGTCAGGTTGATACAAGCGCGGCGCATCAGCGGCGGGTGACGATGCGGGCGTGGCGGTCTGCCCCCTCCAGCACGCCGGTGGCGCCGGTGCCGATGCCGGCGGCGTTGGCCTCGTCGGTATCGACGTGCATCTCGAGCCGGAAGTCCTCCCGGACGCGCACCTTGACGTCACCGAAGGTGAGCTCACGCCCGCCCTCGCCGACGCGCACGTCCACCCGGTCGCCGTCGACGACCCCGAACACGGCGGCGTCGATGGGCCGCATGTGGATGTGGCGCAGCGCGCAGATCACGCCCTGGGTCATCACCACGGTCCCCGCCGGCCCCTCGATCCTCACGCCCGGGGTGCGCGCAAGGTCGCCCGACTCGCGCACCGGCGCGTCGACGCCGAGCACGAACTCGTCGGTGCGCGAAATCTCGACCTGGTCTGCCGAGCGCTCGGGACCGACCACCCGGACCTGCTCGAGCCGTCCGGCGGGTCCGACCAGCGCCACCGTCTCCACCGCCGCGAACTGCCCCGGCTGGGAGATCATCCGCGCGACGCTGAGCCGGTGTCCGGGTCCGAACAGCCGCTCGACGCTGGCGCGGGTCAGGTGCACGTGCCGGGCGGACACTGCAATCGGGATCGGCGCTGCGCTTGCGGCGCCGTGCACGCCCTCGACCACGCGCCGCGCAGCGGCGGCGATCTCGCCATCGACGTTGCCCGCCACGACCAGCACCGGGCAGCGACCGTGCTCCACCGACACCTGCGCCACGCGGATCGCGGCGTCCACCACGGCGGCGCGGTTGCGATCCTCGTCGATCTGCGCGCCGAGAAAACCCAGTCGCTCGACGATCCGGTGGCGCAGCGTCGCACTGTGCTCCCCCACGCCGCCGGTGAACACGATTGCGTCGGCGCCGCCCATCGCGGCCGCGGCGGCGCCGATGTACTTCTGGACCCGGTGCGCGTAGATCTGCAGCGCCAGCCGGCACTCGGCATCGCCCTCGCGTGCGCGGCGCTCGATCGCGCGCATGTCGGCAGTGCCGGTCAGCCCGAGCATGCCCGCGTCGTGGTGCAGCAGCCGGTCGAGATCGTCGAGCGTATGGCCGGCGCGCAAGAGCTCGAGCAGCACGCCGGCGTCGAGGTCGCCGGCGCGGGTCGCCATGACCAGCCCCTCGAGCGGGGTCATGCCCATGCTGGTATCGACGCTGCGGCCGTACTCCACCGCGGTGACGCTCGCGCCGGCACCGAGGTGGCAGCTGACAATGCGCAGGCTGGCGCGGTCGGCGCCGAGCCAGCTCGCAGCGGCGGCGGTCGCGGCGTCGTGGCTCAGGCCATGGAAGCCGTAGCGGCGCAGGCCGAGGCGCTCGCTGAGCTCGCGCGGCAGCGCGTACTCGCGCGCCCGTCGCGGCAACGTCGCATGGAAGGCGGTGTCGAACACGGCGACATGCGGCAGCGCCGGCAGACGCGCACGCGCCACCTGCAGGCCCTCGACCGAGGCCGGATTGTGCAGCGGCACGAGCCGGCCGAGGGCGGCGATCGCCGCCTCGACCGTGGCGTCGGCAAGCACCGGTACGCTGTAGGCGTCGCCGCCGTGCACGATGCGGTGGCCGACGGCCTCGAGGTCCGGTCCCTGCACGCCGCGGGCGGCGAGCTCGTCCAGGATCAGATGCACGGCGGCGCCGACACCGGTCACGTCGACCGGCCGCGCGACGCCCTCGACCCACAGTTGGGCGAGCCCGCCCAGACCGTCCACCATCACGTCGTGTCGATGCACGCCCGCCACGTCCACGACCGCCACCTTGACCGAGGAGCTGCGGCAGCTGATCACCAGGACCTTTCGGACCGACTGCAGGGACTGCTTCGACACTGGTACCGCCTCTGGGACTAGAATTGCCTATGGACCCCGCCAACGAGCACGAAGCCGCGCTGTCATTCTACCGCCGGGTGTTCGGCCTCTGTGTGACTGCCCTGCTCGCGGTCCTCCTGTACAAGGTCATCCAGCCCTTCCTCGCCCCGCTCGCCTGGGCGATCGTGATCGCCTACCTGATGCATCCGTTGCAGCTGCGCCTCGAGCGTCGGCTCAAGTCGCGCCAGGGCCTGATCGCGGGCCTGCTGACGGCGCTGTGCTTCGTGATGCTGACCGGCCCACTGATGGCGGTCGGCGCTGCGTTCGCGGCGCAGGCCGCGCTGCTGGTCGTCTCCCTGCAGAGCCTGGTCACGCGGCTGCAGATCGGCAGCATCGACGACCTGGTGGCGCTGCCGGTCGCGCAGCGCGCGCTCGTCTGGCTCCAGCACCACCTGCCGGTCACCATCGACCAGCTGCGCGGCTGGTCGGTAGCCGGGGCCGAGCAGCTGCTGCGACTGCTCGGGGCCTTCGGTGGCCGCGCGTTCTTCGGCGCGTTCAGCACGATCATCAGCTTCTTGATGACGTTGTTCCTGCTGTTCTTCTTCCTGCGCGACGGCCGCAGGATGCTGCTGGCGGTACTGGGCATGATCCCGGTCGGCGGTCGTCGCAAGCAGCGGCTGATGCACCACGTCGGCGAGGTCACGCGTGCGGTGGTGTTCGGCACGCTGGTCACCTCGATGGTGCAGGGTGTGTCGCTCGCGATCGGCTTCGCGCTCGCCGGCCTGCCGTCGCCGATCGTGTTCGGCGTGCTCGGCGCGATCGTCTCGGTGCTGCCGATCGGCGGCACCGCCTTCGTCTGGGGACCGGGCGCGGCGTGGCTGTACGCCACCGATCATCCGGCCGCCGGCACGTTCCTGCTGCTGTGGGGCGCACTGATCGTGGGACTGGCGGACAACCTGCTCAGGCCTCTGCTGATCGCGGGCCGCACCGAGGTGCCGACGCTTGCGGTATTCGTCGGCGTGCTCGGCGGGCTGGCCGCGTTCGGCATGGTGGGCATGTTCCTGGGCCCGGTGGTGATCTCGCTGGTCGTCGCCTTCGTACGCTTCGCAGACGAGTCGCTCGCGAGTCGATAGAATCGCGCCCGTGCAACCCGAAGACCTACTCAAGCACCTCAACGAGGCGCAGCGTGCGGCTGTCTCCGCACTGCCCGGTCCCATCCTCGTGCTGGCCGGGGCCGGCAGCGGCAAGACCCGCGTGCTCGTCAGCCGGATCGCCTGGCTGATATCGCAGGAAGGCGTCTCGCCACACTCGGTGCTGGCGGTCACATTCACCAACAAGGCCGCCGCCGAGATGCGCGGCCGCATCGAGAACCTGCTCGGGCTGCCGGGCGGCGCGCTATGGGTGGGCACGTTCCACGGGCTCGCACACCGCCTGCTGCGACTGCATTGGCGCGAGGCGGGTCTGCCGCAGACGTTCCAGATCCTGGACTCCGACGACCAGCTGCGGGTCGTCAAGAAGGTCGTCAAGGCGCTGGAGCTGGACGACACGCGCTGGGTGCCGAAGGATCTGCAGTACTTCATCAACGGCCAGAAGGACGAGGGCCGCCGGCCGAAGACGCTCGCCGACGACGGCGACCCGACGCGGCGTACGATGATCCGCGTCTATGCCGCCTACGAGGAGGCCTGCCAGCGCGCCGGCGTCATCGACTTCGCCGAGCTGTTGCTGCGCTCGTTCGAGCTTTGGCGCGATCATGCGGACCTGCTCGCCCACTACCAGCGGCGCTTCCGCCACGTGCTGGTGGACGAATTCCAGGATACCAACTCGATCCAGTACCAGTGGGTGCGGCTGCTCGCCGGACGGGAGAGCCTGCCCTTCGTGGTCGGCGACGACGACCAGTCGATCTACGGCTGGCGCGGCGCCCGCGTCGAGAACATCCAGCGCTATCAGCGCGATTTCCCTGGCACGACGGTGTATCGCCTCGAGCAGAACTACCGCTCGACCGGCACGATCCTCAACGCCGCCAACGCGCTGATCGCCAACAACAGCGGCCGCATGGGCAAGACGCTGTGGACAGACGGCGTGAAGGGCGAGCCGATCCGCACCTACGCCGCGTTCAACGAGCGTGACGAGGCGAACTTCGTCGTCGAGCGAATCCTAGAGTCGACGCGCCTGGGTGCACGGCGGCAGGACTGCGCCGTGCTGTACCGCTCGAACGCCCAGTCGCGCGTGATAGAAGAAGCGTTGATCGCCGCCCGTATCCCGTATCGCGTCTACGGCGGCCTGCGGTTCTTCGAGCGCGCTGAAATCAAGGATGCCCTCGCCTACCTGCGCCTCGTCTCCAACCGCCGCGACGATGGCTCGTTCGAGCGCGTCGTCAACCTGCCGACCCGCGGCATCGGCGCGAAGAGTCTGGATATCGTGCGCGATACCGGCAAGGCCCAGGCACTGTCGCTGTGGGAGGCCTCGGCGACCGCGATCAGCGCCGGTATCCTCGGCCCCAAGGGCGCCGCCGCGCTGCATGCATTTCTCGCGCTGATCGAGAAGCTCGCGCGCGAGACCGCAGGTCTGCCCCTGCACGAGCAGGTCGACCGCGTGATCGCGGGCTCCGGTCTGCTGGACCACTTCCGCAAGGAAAAGGGCGAGCGAGGCGAGGCGCGCGTCGAGAACCTCGAGGAGCTCGTCTCGGCCGCTCGTGGCTTCACGCGCGAGGAGACGTCCGAGCTTGGCGAGCTTGACGAGTTCCTCGCGCATGCCGTGCTCGAGAGCGGCGAGGGCCAGGCGAGCGAGTGGGAGGACAGCGTGCAGATGATGACGCTGCACTCGGCCAAGGGCCTGGAGTTCCCGATCGTCTGCCTGGTCGGCCTCGAGGATGGGCTGTTCCCCCACCAGCGCTCGATCAACGACATCGGCGGGCTCGAGGAGGAGAGACGACTCGCCTACGTCGGTGTCACGCGCGCCATGCACAGGCTCTATCTGACCTATGCCGAGCAGCGCCGGCTGCACGGCGTGGACCAGTACGGCACGCCGTCGCGGTTCATCAGCGAGATCCCGACGGAACTGATCGAGGAAGTGCGCCCGCGGGTGCAGGTGTCGCGGCCGCTGTATGGCAGCTCCTCCTCGTCCGGGCATGGCGCAGGTGCGAGCGGCTATGGCAGCCGCGCCGGGGGCGCGTCCAGCGGCAGCCGCGCCGGCGCCTACCAAGGCGCCAAGGACCCCGGCCGCTATGTCGAGCCGCCGAGCGGCGGCGCCGGCATGAAGCTCGGCCAGCGGGTCCGCCACGGTCGGTTCGGCGAGGGCGTGGTGCTGCGGGTGGACGGCAACGGCCAGGGGGCGCAGGTCGAGGTCAATTTCGAGCACTCCGGTCGCAAGGTGCTGATGCTGCAGTACGCGAACCTCGAGCCGATCTAGAGGCCCCCGCGCGCGGGCCCGGCAGCCTGCGCCCGGCGGCGTCCTGCTAGACTGCGCGCCCAGGACTAGATCGCGCGTGGTCACTTGAAAATCATCATTCTGGGCGCCGGCCAGGTCGGTCGCACCGCCGCCTACCACCTGTCCCGGGAAGAGGCCAACGAGGTCACCGTCGTCGACTCGGACGACGCCGTGCTGCGCGAGCTGCAGGACCGCCTCGACGTGCGCACCGTCAGCGGCAATGCGGCGAGCCCCGCCGTGCTGGAGGCCGCCGGCTGCGCCGACGCGAACCTGCTCGTCGCGCTGACCAACAGCGACGAGGTCAACATGGTCGCGTGCCACGTGGCCTGGACCCTGTTCAAGACCCCGACCAAGATCGCCCGCATCCGCGGCTCGGCCTTCACCGGCCGGCCGGAGCTGTTCTCCGAAAGCGTCGGCTTCGCGGTCGACACCTGGATCAGCCCCGAGCAGCTGGTCACCGACTACGTCGAGCAGCTGATCCAGCATCCCGGCGCGCTGCAGGTGCTCGATTTCGCCGACGGCCACGTGCGCCTGGTGAGCGTGCGCGCGATCGAGGGTGGCCTGCTGGTCGGCCAGCCGCTGTCGGCGCTGCGCCAGCACATCCCGCGGGTCGAGACCCGGGTCGCGGCGATCTACCGCAAGGGCCGCAGCATCAAGCCGCTGGGCAGCACGGTCATCGAGCCCGGCGACGAGGTGTTCTTCCTGGCCGCGCGCGAGGATATCCGCACCGTGATGAGCGAGCTGAGGAAGCTCGACGCGCCGATGAAGCGCCTGATCATCGCCGGCGCCGGCAATATCGGCATTCGCCTCGCACAGGTGCTCGAGGGTCGCAACCAGGTCAAGCTGATCGAGCGCGACCCGAAGCGCGCTCGATACGCCTCCGAGGTGCTGCGCAATACTCTCGTGCTGCAGGGTGACGCGGCCGACGAGGAGCTGCTGCTGGAGGAGAACGTCGACAGCGCCGACGCCTTCGTGGCGGTCACCAACGCCGAGGAGGCCAACATCTTGTCTTCGATGCTGGCGAAGCGCCTCGGCTGCCACAAGGTCATGGCGCTGATCAACCGCCCCTCCTACGCGGAGCTCATGGAGGGCGATCGAATCGACATCGCGATCTCGCCACAGACCATCACGATCGGCTCGCTGCTCGCGCACGTGCGCCGCGGCGACGTCGCCCGGGTGCATTCGCTGCGCCGGGGGGCGGCCGAGGCGATCGAGGCGGTCGCGCACGGCGACAGCGAGACCTCGCAGGTCGTGGGACGCACGGTCGAGGCGATCAGGCTGCCGGAGGGCACGACCATCGGCGCGATCGTGCGCGGCGACGAGGTGCTCATGGCACACCACGACACACAGATCGACGAGGGCGACCACGTGATCCTGTTCCTGACCGATCGCCGGCACGTCGAGGCCGTCGAGAAGCTGTTCCAGGCCGGCGTCTCGTTCATCTAAGCGCGCGCGCATGCACCTCACGCTGGTCCAGCGCATCCTCGGCCTCGTCGTCACGATGTTCAGCCTGACGATGCTGCCCCCGGTCGCCGTATCGCTCTACTACGGCGACGCGTTGTGGCTGCCGTTCCTGCAGTCGTCCGGGATCCTCGCGGTCGCGGGACTCGCGCTGTGGTTGCCCGTGCGTGGCGTCGAGCGCGACCTGCGCCTGCGCGATGGCTTCATGGTCGTGGCGCTGTTCTGGGTGGTGCTGAGCCTCGCAGGCGCGTTGCCGCTGCTGCTCGGCGACTTGCCGCGACTGGGCTTCACCGACGCCGTGTTCGAGTCGGTGGCCGGCATCACCACCACCAGTGCGAGCGTGATCACGGGGCTCGACTCGCTGCCGCGCTCGCTGCTGTGGTACCGCCAGCAGGAACAATGGCTCGGCGGCATCAGCGTGATCGTGCTGGCGGTCGCGCTGTTCCCGGTGCTCGGCATCGGCGGCATGCAGCTGTACAAGGGCGACACGCCGGGCCCGGTCAAGGACGAGAAGCTTACGCCGCGCATCGCGCAGACCGCGCGCGCGCTGTCGGGCGTCTACGCGCTGATGACGATCGCCTGCACCGCTGCCTACGCGCTCGCCGGCATGGACCTGTTCGATGCGCTTTCGCACGCCTTCTCGACCGTCTCGACCGGCGGGTTCTCACCCTATGACGAGGGACTCGAGCACTTCAACTCGGCTGCGATCGACATGGTCGCGGTCGTGTTCATGTTCTTCGGTGGTGTCAACTTTGCGCTGCACTTCTTCGCGTTGCGCACCAGGGACGCGTGGTCGTACTTCAGCGACCCGCAGTTCCGCGCCTACCTGTACATCACGCTGGGACTGATCGTGCTGGTGTCCGGCTACCTGCTGGCCACAGGCAGCTATGCGTCGCCCGCCGACGCGTTTCGCTTTGGCGCGGTGACCGTGGTGTCGATGCAGTCGACCACCGGCTTCGTTTCCACGCCGTTTGCGAACTGGCCGGGCATGTTGCCGGCGCTGCTGATGCTGACGACCTTTGTCGGCGGCTGCGCGGGCTCCACCGCAGGCGGCATGAAGGTGATCCGCTGGCAACTGGTGCTCAGGCAGGCGCAACGCGAGATGCTGCGGCTGGTGCATCCGAGCGCGACGCTGCCGGTCAAGTTCGCCGACAAGCCGGTTGCCGGGCGGGTGCTCGCGGCCGTCACCGGCTTCTTCGCGATGTACCTGCTGCTGTTCGGCGTCATGATGCTGCTGATGATGGCAACCGGCGTCGACCAGGTCAGCGCCTGGTCCGCGGTCGCGGCCTGCATCAACAACACCGGGCCCGGCCTCGGCCGGGTGGCGGACACCTACCAGCACCTGCCGGAAGCCGCGAAGTGGGTCTCGATCGGCGCGATGCTGATCGGCCGGCTCGAGGTGTTCACGGTCGCCGTCCTGTTCACCCCGGCATTCTGGCGGCACTGACCCGCGCGGCGGGCCGCGTGCCCCTCGTCACTCGACGCGCACCGGGATCCCGGCGAGACTCGCCATCAGCCGCCTGGGCCCCGTCTCGTGCACCGACTCCCCGTGCGAATCGATCGCGACCGTGACCGGCATGTCGTGGACCTCGAACTCGTACACCGCCTCCATGCCGAGATCCGCGAAGGCGACGATGCGGCTGGCACGGATGGCCCTGGATACCAGGTACGCCGCGCCGCCGACCGCGATCAGGTAGGCGCTCTGGTGGCGGCGGATCGCCGCGATCGCCTCCGGGCCGCGGTCGGCCTTGCCGACCATCGCGAGCAGGCCCCCCTTCGCGAGCATCGTCTCGGTGAAGCGGTCCATGCGGCTGGCGGTCGTAGGTCCCGCCGGTCCCACGACTTCGTCGCCGACCGGGTCCACCGGACCTACGTAGTAGATGACCCGGTCCTTGAACGACAGCCCCGCCGGCAGCGGCTCGCCGGCCTCGAGCAGCGCGCAGATGCGCTTGTGTGCCGCATCGCGTCCGGTGAGGAACCTGCCGTTGAGCAGCAGTCGCTCACCCGGCTTCCAGGCGGCGACCTCGGCGCGGGTCAGATGGTCGAGGTCAACGCGGCGGGTGCCTGCGTCCGGCGCCCAGTCGATCTTCGGCCAGCTGGCGAGGTCCGGCGGGTCGAGGCGGGCGGGGCCGGTGCCGTCGAGGTGAAAGTGCACGTGGCGGGTCGCGGCACAGTTGGGAATGACGGCCACTGGCAGCGAAGCGGCGTGCGTCGGGTAATCCAGGATCTTGATGTCGAGCACCGTGGTCAGCCCGCCGAGACCTTGTGCGCCGATGCACAGTGCGTTGACGCGATCGTGGATCTCGATGCGCAGCTCCTCGAGGCGATTGTGCGGCCCGCGCGCCTTCAGCTCCTGCATGTCGATCGGCGCCATCAGCGATTGCTTCGCCAGCAGCAGCGCCTTCTCGGCGCTGCCACCGATGCCGATGCCCAGCATCCCCGGCGGACACCAGCCGGCGCCCATGTGCGGCACCTGCGCCAGCACCCAGTCGGCGACGGAGTCGGACGGGTTGAGCATCTCGAACATCGACTTGTTCTCGCTGCCGCCGCCCTTTGCAGCCACGGTGATGTCCACGCCCTCGCCCGCGACCATCTCGACGTGCACCACCGCCGGCGTGTTGTCGCGCGTGTTCGGCCGCTTGCCGGCCGGGTCCGCGACGATCGAGGCGCGCAGCTTGTTGTCGGGCAGCAGGTAGGCGCGGCGCACGCCTTCGTTGATCATCTCGTCGAGCGTGCGCTTCGCGTCCCAGCGGACGTTCATGCCGATCTTGACGAACACGACGACGATGCCTGTGTCCTGACAGATCGGTCGGTGGCCCTGCGCGCACATCCGCGAGTTGGTCAGGATCTGCGCGATCGCGTCGCGCGCGGCGGGGCTGGTCTCGGCCTCGTAGGCGCGACCCATCGCCGCGATGAAGTCCGGCGCGTGGTAGTACGAGATGTACTGCAGCGCGTCCGCCACGCTCTGGATGAGATCGTCTTCGCGTATCACGGCCATGGGAATCACCCGCGTCAGAACGGCGCCGGAGAGGCGCGCGGGCGATTTTAGCAGGACCAGCGCCTGCGTCCTCAGCCGCCGCTTCGCAGCGCGCCGTCCAGCAGCAGTTCGACCTTGTCGCGGTGCGTGCGCGACAGCTTCAGCTCCTGGCCACCTGCGAGCGTCAGGAAGTACTCGCCATTGGCGTGCGGGCGCAGCTTGCGCACCCGGGCGAGGTTCACGATCGCGGAACGGTGCACGCGCTGGAACACGGCGGGGTCGAGAGCGCTCTCCAGCTGCTTCATGGTCGCCCGCAGCACGTGCGTCTGGCCGCTGGCATGGATGCACATGTAGTCGCCCGCCGCGTCGATCCAGTCGATCTCGGCGGAGCGCACGCGCACCACGTCCCGCCCGGTGCGGATCGCGACGATCTCCGGATAGCGGGTCGCGGGCGAAGCCATGCGTGCCAGCAGCTCCTCGGGCTCGAGCTCGCCTGCGCCCTTCACGTCGGCGAGCAGCGCGAGCATCTTTTCATGCTGCGACAGCGTCGCGCGCGCCCGCATCTGAGCGCGAATGCGCTCCAGCGCGTTTCCCAGGCGCTCGTCGTCGACGGGCTTGAGCAGGTAATCCAGCGCGCGTGCCGCGAAGGCGTCGAGCGCGTACTTGTCGAAGGCCGTGACGAACACGACCACCGGCATCGTGTCCTGCGGAAGCGCCGCGAGCACATCGAAGCCACTGAGCCCCGGCATCTGGATGTCGAGGAACATCACGTCAGGCGCGAGCCGGGTGACCTGCTCGATCGCCTCGCGGCCGTTCTCGCACTCGCCGACGATCTCGAAGTCCGGGGCGGCGGCGAGCCGGAGCTCCAGTCCCCGCCGTGCGAGGCGTTCATCGTCGACGAGCAGCGTGCGGATGCGGGTCATGAGGCGAACTCCGCCGGGATCTCGATATCGGTGCGCAGCCCCGGGCTCGTGTTGTGGCCGGCAAAGCGCGCGCGCTCGCCATACAGGACGGCGAGGCGCTCGCGTGTGTTGCGCAGGCCCACGCCGCGGCCTGCCGTGAACAGCGCTTCGTCGGCGAGCCCCGGCCCGTCGTCGGCGACGTGCAGCAGCAGGCGCTGCCCGATCAGGCGTGCACCGATGTGCAGCCTGCCGCCGGTCTCGGACGGCGCGATCGCGTACTTGAGCGCGTTCTCGACCAGCGGCTGCAACAGCAGCGAAGGAACGAGCGCCGTGAGCGCCCCTGCATCGATGTCCCGCTCGAGGCGCAGGCGCGGGCCGAAGCGCAGCTTCTCGATGCTCAGGTACAGGTCCAGCGCCTCGAGCTCCTGGCCGAGCGTCACCTTCTTCATCGGGTCCTGGTCGAGCGTGTGGCGCAGGAATGCAGACAGGCGTGTCACTGCGTGGTTGGCCGTGTCGTTGTCCCGATCCAGGATCAGTGTCGAGATCGCGTTGAGGGTGTTGAACAGGAAGTGCGGGTTCAGCTGGTAGCGCAGCATCTTCACCTGCGCTTCCTGGGCAAGCGCCACCGCGCGCAGTGTCGCCTCGCGCTCGCGCTGCGCCGCTTCGTAGAAATAGGTGCCGAAGTAGAACGCGGTCCAGGCCATCAGCAGGTAGGTCGAGATCAGGGCGCCGGCGAAGATGTGGGCGGCGCCGGAGAACATCTCGTGTTCGTCCATGAAGGCGATGTAGGCGCCATTGATGAACACCCGCCAGACGAGTGCGGCGACCTCGATCAGCACGAACGCGATGACGGCGACCTGGCCGACGGGCCGGTCGCGGATCCGCCGGTAGGCGTAACGCAGCAGCGAGGACAGCATGAGGCCGGTCAGTGCCGCGACGATCAGAACGCAGACGTAGCCGCGGAGTTTGTCCGGGCCGAGCTTTTCGGGGTAGAACAGCGCCGAGACGTACTGGGCGATGAAGTACGCGCTCCAGCCGAGCACCTGCAGCACCCAGAACGACGCCTCGCGGTTGCGCAGCAGCCGGTCCAGCGCGGTAGGCGGAGGCTGCGCGATCGGGTGCGAGGACGGAGCGTTGGTCATTGGGAGAGGTTAGTCGAGTATGACGGGCGGGCGGCCTCGGTTCGGCGCGCACGGCACTCGGTTGGTCGTCCGTCCGCGGGAATGGGAGCGCGCGGATCGGGACACGACCTCGAGATCCGACGGGCTTATTGTGGGCAGAGTGGACTAAATGTGACGCGTTAATCGCTATTTATTATCAATAATTCGCGATAATTGGCGCTTTTTTGCATATCATTCACCACAATCGTAAAATTACGTGAATGGGTATGGAAAATAGCCACATATCTAAATGAAATTCAATATTTATGGCATGCAAAATCTGAATATCCTTTATAAATGTAATATTGTGGTATTACGAGTCATATTAATGCGAATTTTATGTAATAAAGTGGTTTCATGCCAGAGTTCAGGGCCATGATCGGCCTCCTGCAGCGCGTGAGCAGCGCCGCCGTTCGGGTCGACACCGAGCCCGTTGGCGAGATCGGGCCAGGGCTACTCGTGTTGCTGGGCGTCCAGGCGGGCGACACCGAGGCCGAGGCCGACCGGCTGCTGGAGCGGCTGCTCACCTACCGGGTGTTCGACGATGGCGACGGACGCATGAACCG